>DATDEX010000034.1:0-23324 GCA_036522895.1 Candidatus Eiseniibacteriota bacterium
CGGGCGGCCGGCTCGAGCTGCCGGCGCCGGCGTGGATCGCGAGCGGTGAGCGCTCATGAAAATCCTGGTGCTCGGCGGCGGCCAGCAGGGCCGCGTGATCGCGGTGGACCTGGCGCAGACGCTCACGAAGGTGCACGTCGACGTGGCCGACCTGCGCGAGCCCGCGATGCCGCAGCGCGCCAACCTGCGCTGGATCGAGGCGGACCTGGCCGACGGCACCGCGCTCGCGCGCCGGATGAGCGAGTACGATCTTTCGGTCGGGGCGCTGCCGTCCCAGCTCGGATTCGGCGCCATGCGCGCCGCCATCGACGCCAAGCGCCCGATCGTGGACGTGAGCTTTTGCGCCGAGGACCCGCTCGTGCTCAATGCCGATGCCGAGCGCGCGGGCATCACCATCCTCCCCGACTGCGGCCTGGCCCCGGGTCTCACGCACCTGTGCGTCGGGCACGCGTCCACGGACGGGCTGCCGGACGAGATCACGATGTACGTCGGCGGCGTGGCACAGGACCGGCATCGCCCGTACGGCTACGTCGTCACGTGGTCGCTCGAGGACCTGCTCCAGGAGTACGTGCGCCCCGCGCGCGTGGTGAGGGACGGCAGGGCGGTCACGCTGCCCCCGTTCGACGACCTGGACCGCGTGCAGGTTCCGGGGGTGGGCGAGATGGAGTCGTTTCTCTCGGACGGACTGCGGACGATCATCGACACCATGCCCGGGGTGCGCACGATGAGCGAGCGGACGCTCCGCTGGCCGGGGCACGTCGAGCAGGTGAAGCCGCTCGTGGACTCGGGACGCTTCGTCGAGGAATTCCGCGCGGCGTGCACCGCGCAGCCGCCGGTCGACCTGGTGGCGATGATGACGGTGGTCAAGCGCGGCGTACGCGTGCAGCGCGCGACGCTCGTGGATCGGTACGATCGCGACAGCGGGCTCACCGCCATGTCGCGCACGACGGCGCTCACGACGTCGGCCGTCGCGCAGTGGGTCGCGGCTGGCGGGGGAGGCTCGCCGGGCGTGCGCCCGCTCGAGCTGGTGGGCCCGGACGTGCGCGCCTACGCCGCCATCACCGGCGCGCTGGAGCGGCACGGCGTGCGCATCCACTGGGACTGGGGCGCGTGAGCAGCGGGCCGCCCCCTTCCACGCTCCACCAGCCGCCGCGACACGAACCCACGGGTCTCACGAGGTGCCGCACGGCCGAACGCCGCCCGAACCGGCCAGCGCGGGCCGGGTGCGTGCTGGTCGCCGAAAATCGGGTATTGACTCCTCGGGTGGCCGCGGCGACGATCGAGGTCACGCGAGATTCCAATGTGACAATCTTTCTATCATTCTTCATTCGGAGACCGAACGGACTCGGCTGAGAAGGGCAGGTTCGATGGCGATAAACCCGGCCCGAGTCATGAAGTGGGATTGAACCGCGCGGCGTGAAGCCACCCGCCCGAGTGCGAGTTCGATCGGTCACGGGGAGTCGCGACCGCGCGTTCGTACCACTCCCATGCTGCAATCGCGCCAGAACGCAGGAGGTCTACCATGGATCGAGCGAAGGTCACGATCCTGCCCGCCAGCGGCAAGCTCGGGGTCCTCGTCGTGGGCATCGGTGCCGTGAGCACCACGCTGATCGCGGGGCTCGAGCTGATCAAGAAGGGCCTCGGCCGGCCGATCGGCTCTCTCACCCAGAAGGGCACGATCCGCCTCGGCAAGCGCACGGACAACAACACCCCGCTGATCAAGGATTTCGTGCCGCTGGCCCGGCTCGAGGACCTGGTGTTCGGGGGCTGGGACATCTTCCCCGAGAATGCCTATGAAGCCGCGGTGGACGCCGGCGTCATCGAGGTCCCGCGCCTTGCCGCCGTACGCTCGGAACTGGAAGCGTTGCGGCCCTGGCCGGCGGTGTTCGACCAGCGCTACGTGCGCCGGCTCTCGGGAACCCACGTCAAGACCGGGAAGACGAAGCTCGATCTGGCGCGTCAGCTCATGGCCGACATCGAGGCGTTCCGAGTCCGGACGGGCGTCACCCGGATGATCATGCTCTGGTGCGCCAGCACGGAGGTCTTCCAGGAGGTCGAGGACGTTCACCGAAGCCTCGAGGCCTTCGAGCGTGGGCTCCGCGAGAATCATCCGGCGATCACGCCCAGCATGATCTACGCCTACGCGGCGCTCATGTCCGACGTCCCGTTCGGGAACGGGGCGCCGAATCTCACGGTCGACATCCCGGCGCTGCTCGAGCTGGCCGTGGAGAGGGGCCTGCCCGTGTGCGGCAAGGACTTCAAGACCGGCCAGACGCTCATGAAGACGATCGTCGCGCCGGGCCTGAAGGCGCGCATGCTGGGGCTGCTCGGGTGGTTCTCCACGAACATCCTCGGGAACCGGGACGGCGACGTGCTGCACGACCCGGAGTCGTTCCGCACCAAGGAGCGGAGCAAGTTGTCGGTGCTCGATTACATCCTGCAGCCGGCGCTCTACAAGGATCTCTATGGCGGCTACGAGCACCAGGTTCATATTCACTACTACAAGCCGCGCCAGGACAACAAGGAAGGCTGGGACAACATCGACATCTTCGGCTGGCTCGATTACCCCATGCAGATCAAGATCAACTTCCTGTGCCGCGACAGCATCCTGGCGGCACCGGTCGCGCTCGACTTGATCCTGTTCCTCGACCTTGCACGGCGCAGTGGGCTCGCCGGGATCCAGGAGTGGCTGTCGTTCTACTTCAAGAGCCCGATGTGCGCGCCGGCGCTCTACCCGGAGCACGACCTGTTCATCCAGCAGACGAAGCTCAAGAACACGCTTCGTTATCTGGGTGGCGAGGAGCCGATCACCCATCTGGGACTGGAGTACTACGAGCCGGAGGAGGCCACGGCCGCCCAGACCCGGTCGTGAGGAAGCGGGTCGAGCGTGTGGCCTCGAGCCGGGCAGTCTCCCGGCGGCCATCCGGCTTGACGCTACGGGCGGGGCGGGGGAAATTCCCGTTTAGCTGCTGACGAATCGCCGCGCGCGGCCGACAAGCCCGAGACCCTGGCGTCGATGACCACACGCTTGATTCCGATCGTCTGCCTCGCCCTCGGCGGTGAGCCCGCCGCGCCGGCGGGCACCGAGCGCCCCGAGCGCCCCGTCGCCACGGTCGCGCGGACCGCGACGCCACCGGTGATCGATGGCCGGCTGGAGGATCCGGTCTGGGCCCGGGCGCCGAGCATCGGTCCGCTCGTCCAGGAGGAGCCCGAGGAGGGCGTCGCGCCCAGCGAGTCGACGGACGTGCGGCTGCTGTTCGACGCGGACCACCTCTATATCGGGGTGCGTTGCTTCGACCGGGAGCCGCAGAAGATCCTCGCGAGCCAGATGGGTCGCGACGCCGATCTCAGCTCGGACGATCGGATCCGGATCGTGATCGACACCTTTCACGATCGCCGCAACGCCTACTGGTTCGAGATGAATCCGATCGGCCACAAGGGGGACGCCCTCGAGACGAGCGACGGGCAGGAGAAGAACCTGGCCTGGGACGGCATCTGGGAGGGGAAGGCCTCGATCGACGATCAGGGCTGGGTGGCGGAGATGGCGCTCCCGTTCATGACCCTCAATTTCAAGCCGGGCCTGGACACCTGGGGGTTCAACATCAGCCGCACCATCCGGCGCCGGAAGGAATCGGACCGCTGGGCGACCCCTCGTCAGGACGTCGACTTCGACCAGATCTCCGAGGCGGGCGAGATTCGCGGCCTCGTCGGCCTGCAGCAGGGCGTCGGGCTCGACGTGCGGCCGTTCTACGTCGGCCGCTGGACGAACGACCGGAGCAGCGTCCCACCGGAGCGGGATCTCAAGGGGCAGCCCGGCCTCGACGCGTTCTACAAGGTGACCCCGAACCTGAACGCGACGCTCACGGTCAACACCGACTTCGCCGAGGCCGAGGTCGACGAGCGTCAGATCAACCTCACGCGCTTCAAGCTCACGTTCCCGGAGCTCCGCGACTTCTTTCTCCAGGACGCGGGCACCTTCCAGTTCGCGGATCTCGGCAAGGACCTGATTCCTTTCTTCAGCCGGAGGATCGGTCTCTCGAGCGGCGGCGACCGCGTGCCGATCGTGGTCGGCGGAAAGCTCACCGGGCGACAGGGCGGCTACAACATCGGGGTGCTGAGCGTGCGGACTGACGCGTTCGGCAGCACGTCGGGCCGGGATCTGCTCGCCACCCGCGTCACCCGCAACGTCGGTGAGCAGTCCACGATCGGGGGGCTCTTCACGCGCGGGAAGCCGGACGGATCCGGCCAGAACGAGTGCTACGGCCTCGACGCCAACTACCGTACGAGCTCGTTCCACGGGCGCAAGAACATGACCGCGAGCGCATGGGGACTGGCGTCGCACAACCCGGGCGAGCGACTCGGCGACGACCACCTCGCCTACGGCGCGTCGGTCGGCTATCCGAACGATCGCTGGAGCTGGGACGCGACGTTCAAGGAGATCCAGAAACGCTTCGACCCCGAGCTGGGATTCGTGAAGCGGCAGGACATCCGCCAGTACACGCTGGCCCTCGGGTTCGAGCCGCGGTTGCACAACCGCATCCGCAAACTCCTCTTCGCGCTCGAGCCCGAGCTCATCACGGGGGTCGACAACGGGCTCCAGACGGCGGACGCTGTCGTCGAACCATTCGGATTCGAATTGGAGTCGGGCGACCAGGTCGACCTCACGGTCGAGCCCACGTTCGAGCGGCTGAGCGAGCCGTTCGAGATCCGGACCGGGTTCGTCGTCCCGGTGGGGGACCACGGGTTCACCCGCTATCGGATCGCCCTGTCGTCCGCGGACAAGCGGCGCGTGTCCGGCACGCTCGAGCTCGCCGCCGGCGAGTTCTGGACCGGACACGAGGCCGACTTCCTGGCGGGCGCGTCGTGGCGGCCGGGGCGACATTTCAACGGCTCGATCGACTACGAGGAGAATCGCATCGTCCTCCCCGCCGGCCACTTCGCGGCGCGGCTCACGCGGGTGCACGCCAACTTCCAGTACTCGCCGGATCTCACGTGGTCGAGCTTCGTCCAGTTCGACAACGAATCGAACGAGCTCGGCTACAACAGCCGCATCCGCTGGATCCCCAGGCCCGGCAACGAGCTGTTCCTAGTCTTCAACGAGTCGCTCCTGCGAAGCGGCAGCACGCTCTCCCCGCAGTTCCAGGAGGCACCCGTCAAGCTCGAGTACACGATCCGCTTCTGAGCGGGATCGTCAGGGCCGCGCGTCGAGCGCCGCCCGGGCCCGCTCGACCTGTCGGGCGGTGAGGCTCGCCCACTCGGGGTGGTGAAGCGGGATCCGGTGGGCCGCGAACATGACGAGGAACAACGCCTCGTAGGCGCGGGCGCGCTCGAGCCGCGCGCGATTCCCGTCCCCCGCGTACCCCGCCCGGAACGCGTCGCGTGCGCGCACGGCGACTCGGCCCTGGCGTGGCGACCACCACTTCACGTCCGCGAGAAACTTTCCCACGTCGAGTGCCGGGTCGCCGAGCGCGCACGATCCGAAATCGAGCAGCGTGAGGCCGCGGCGGGACGCCCACAGGTGGTCGGCCTTGAAGTCGCCGTGCGTGAACGCGTCGGGTTCGGCGGGCAGCCGCTCGTAGAGGGTGCGTGCCCGCTCCAGCGTCTCGGCGATCGCGGCCCCGGTCCGCGGACGCAGTGCGAAGATGTGCTCGCTCGCCCGCCGGACCGACTCGCTGTCGGTGGCGAAGTCGCGGCGGGCGAGCGCTTCCGCGAGCGAAGCGGGAGCCGAGTGGAGCGCCCGGAGCGCGCGACCGGCCTCACCCAGGGGCCCGATCGCCCGGCCGTCGCGGAGGCGGAGGAGCTCCGAGAGCGGACGCCCCGTGACCTCGGGAAACAGGATCGCCCCGTCCCGCTCGATCCAGGCCAGGGGACGCACGGCGCGGGTGGCACCGGTCGCGCCCTCGAGCCAGTCGGCGACGCGCGTGGCGAGCCGGAACGCCCGGGCGGCATCGGCATCGCGCTTCGAGAGCTTCGCGAACACGGCGGGCGCACGCGGGGCCGCCGTGGGCTCGTAGCGGAGCACGTGTCGCTCGCCCGGACGGTAACGGACCGCGCTGACGCGATAGCCTTTGCCGTACGCCTCCGGCCCGCGGCCGGCGAGCATCGCCGCCACGTGCGCGGGGTCGCAGAGCCGGACGAGCTGCGGGCAGCGGGGGTCGAGCGGCGAGACCAGCACCGAGACGTTCCACTCGGGGAGCCGGCCGAGCAGCCGGTGGAACGGGGCGGCGAGCCCTCCCGAGACCGCATCGGCTTCGACGCCGGCATGCGGTTCGCGATGCGCGCCGCCCGCGCCCCGGTCCCAGACGGCGACGATCGGCCGCACGACCTGCGAGCCGTTCGACCGGATCCAGGCGTCGTAATGCACCGTGAGCTTGCGGCCGGGCTTGAACTTCACCCGCCGCAGCCGGCACGCGCGCAGCACCGCACCGTCCTCGAGCAGCTCCCGAACCGCGCCCTGCAGCGCGCGTTTCGGCGCGGCGCCCCGCAGCGCCCAGCGAAGCTCGGGAATCCCCGCGCCCGGCGAGAGCACGTCATGGGCGTTCACGAGAGCACGTTCATGGGAGCACGTTCATGGGAGCAGGAGGCGGTGCTGGCGGAGATGATGTTCGAACAGCGCGATGCTGCTGCCCAGGTGCTCCGAGCGGACCTTCTCCCACGTGCTCAGGAGATTCTCCAGGAGGTAGAGCGTCTCCCAGAGTGCGACGCGCTCCCGGGAGACGGGCGTCAGCCGCTCGTATTCGGCCAGGAACAACTCGCACAGCTCGTCGAGCTCCGACAGCGTTTCCTGGGTCCGGAACGAAGAGATCTCCTGCCAGCTCGCCCGCTCCCCGGAGCGGAGCACGTTCTGCTTCATGCTCGCGCGAAACAGCGCCAGGTCGGTCGCGGGCTCCGCTTCGCCGAACCCGTCGAAGTCGATGAACGCGATCTGCCCCTCGCTCACGAGAACCTGGGCGGGCCGGAAGCTCCGGTGCGAGGCCACCGGTCGATCGGCCGGATGGGAGATCGCCAGAGCCTCGAGCCGGGCGAGCGCGGGCTCGAGCGCGGCTGCGAAGCCGGGGATCCACGCCGCCAGCCGGCCGATCCGCTCGCGAACCTCGAGGAGCTCCTGCTCCCAGGCGTACACCTCGCCGTGGGCGCCGCACCCGTGGAGCGTCGCGAGCCCGCGCGCGGTTCTCGCGAGCAGCATGCGCAGCTCCTCGCGTTCGTGCTCCCGCCCGCCGAGCAAGACGGATTCCAGCCGATCGCCGAGCGTCGAATCTCCCGGCACGCCGCGCTGGACGAGCACCCTCAGCTCGGGGTGGAACCCGAGTGGCTCTGCGATCGCGACCGCGGTGCTCCAGCGAAGCCCCGTCTCCCAGAGCGCGCACATGCTCGCGTAGGCGAGCCGGCCCTTGTCCCCCCGGTGCGTCTTCGCGACCACGACGCCCGGCCAATCGCGACCCACCGCCTCGGGGCCGTACTCGAGCCGATACACCACCGTGCACCGGCTCCCCGGATTATGGCGGGCCACGTGCGGCGTGCACCGCTCGATGCGGAGATCGGTGTAGGAGGGCGAGCCCGCGCGGATGACCTGCTCGAGCAGCGCCCTCGCCTGGCGCGCGTCCGTGAGCACCGGATGCGCCGGGAGCGCCGTGTCCGGAGGGGGCGACTCGAGGACGAGCCCGAGCTCGGGAAGCGCGCAGTGCCAGCCCGTCTGCCCCAACGGCACCCGGCACGGGGCAGCGGACAGGTCGGCGCAGCGCTCGGGCGCGAAGTGCCCGACCAGTTGCACCTCCCGGTGATCATCCTCGTTCGCCTCGAAGAGGAGCTTGAACGTGCCGCCGGGGGTCTCGTCCTTCAGGTGGATCCTTCGCGGGCGCACCTCCTCGAGCGTGAACGTCCCGGACGCGAACTCGGGGACGTTCCGGAGGATGGCATCCTTCAAGCGCTCCGGCCGAAGCCAGTCGGGGAGGGCGTTCAGCCGCCACAGCTCCCGGATCATCCGCTCACCCGGACCGGACATGGGCACCCCCGGGGAGGGAGGGAAGCCGATCCCTGACGACTCCAACGACGAGCGCGAGCCGATCGCGCTTGAACTTCCGCCAGCTGTGGATCACGAGACGGAGGAGACTGACCATTTCGTAGAGTTGCACGCGTGCCCCGAGGCGGCCCGCCGCCTCGGGTGCCAGTCCGCACTCGCGCGCGTAGGCCTCGACGAAGCGGGCGCACAGCCGCTCGGTCGGCTCCGCGCCGTGCACGGGATTCGCCGTCCCGGCCTTGCGTGCGGTCAATCGCAGGTAGGCGAGGAACTGGCCGAGATCCAGCGCCGCCTCCGCCATGCAGATGGTGTCGAAATCGATGAGCCCGCAGCCCTCGCCGTAGAAGACGAGCTGCGAAGGGCTGAAGTCACCGTGGCTGAAGCACGCGGGCCACGGAGACGTGATCGTCGAGCACGCCACCACCGAATCGAGCCAGCCCCGGAACTCGGCGCCGAGGAGGGGAGAGATGCGTTCGAGGGCGGCGAATCCGTGCTCCAGCTCGATCAGCTCGTCCTCGATCCGTCGCCTCGGCCGCAGCGTGACGCCCGAGGTGTGCAGGCCCGCCGCCACCGTGGCCGCCCAGTCGACGGTTTCCTCGAGCGTTGGAGTCCCCGCCGCCTCGTCCCCGGTCCCGAGTCGAAGCTTCAAGAGGTGGGAGATCTTGGGGGCTCCGGGGATGGCCTCGAGGAGAACCAGGCGCAGGTGTTGCACGAATGCGAGCGGTCGCGGGATGGCGAACGGCCGCCCGCGCCCGCGCAGGATCCGCTCGCGCAGATCCGGCACGGCCGCCATGGTGAGCGCGCCGCGATCGTCCCCGGCGAGCTTCCCGAACAGGGTCAGGGGGGGAGAGCCGTTGCCGTCGTCGAGCGTGTAGCGGAGGACGCAGTGGTGCTCGCGGGGATAGTGCGCGACCTCCACGCGGCATCGGCGCGGCGTGAAGGGCGCCCCGCTCGCCCGCTCCACCACCCCGCGGAGGATCTCGAGCATCGCGGCGGGATCCGTGGCGCCCACGAGGGTCGGGAGATCGCCGTCGATCGGAAACAGCGACACGGTCATCGCCAGGGGTTCGATCAGCGCCACCGGGGTGACGAACCGGGCCAGCTCCTCGCGTGCGCTCGCCGCCTCGGCGAGGGGGTCCAGGCAGGAGACGAGATGCAGCCAGGCCGAGCGCGGATCCGGGAACAGGCGAACGTTCGCGAGCGCCGAGGTGGCGAGCCGGCCGGCGCGATCCCGGACCTCGAGCTGGTAGCGCACGGTGCAGCCCTGGCCCGGCGCATAGGCTGCCTGACGCCGCTCGCACCGCCCGATCTCGAGCCCTTGCCCATCGCCCTCGAGCAGCGCCAGCTGGAGCCGCCGCCGCATCGAATCCTGGTCGAAGGCGTCCTCCACCCCGGGCAGCTCCTCGCGGAGCGCCCGGCTGCGAACGGGATCGAGTGCGTCGAGCGAGGCCGTCATCGGATCTCCGCTCGGCGTCCGGGCGGGGAGACGATTGCCTCGGGGTCCACGGAGCGCAACGCGTGCATGGAGGCGTAGACGCCGCCCCCCCGCATGAGCTCCCCGTGCGTTCCCGACTCCTCGATCCTGCCCTGACGGATCACCAGGATGCGGTCCGCCCTCTGGATCAGGGAGAGGTCGTGCGAAATGATGAGCGTGGTCTTGCCCTGCATCAGCTCGTGCAATCCCTTGAGTACCATCTGGGCGGATTCCGCATCGAGCCCCGTGGTGGGCTCGTCGAGGATCAGGATCGGCGCGGCCCGAACGACCGCGCGCGCGATGGCGATGCGCTGGCGCTGACCTCCGGAAAGGTTCGTGGCGCGCTCGCTCAGCTCGGTGTCGTAGCCGTGCGGCATCCGTTCGATGAACTCGTGCGCGTTGGCGCGCTTCGCAGCGGCGACGATCTCCGCGCGCGTCGCGCCGGAGCGGCCATAGCCGATGTTGTGCGCGACGCTGCCGCGGAACAGGATCGTGTCCTGGAGCACGAGGCTGATCTGGCGGCGGAGCGAGTCGAGCGTGAACTTCCGGATGTCGCGCCCGTCGATGCGCACTTCGCCCGCCTGCGGGTCGTACAGGCGGGGGATGAGCTGGGCGATCGTGCTCTTGCCCGCTCCGCTCGGCCCCACCAGCGCCACGACATCGCCCGAGGGGACCCGGAAGCTCACCCCCTCGAGCACCGAGCGGGCCTGGGCCTCCCCCTGGGAATCCTCGGGCTCGAGCTGGTAGGCGAAGCTCACGTTCCGAAACTCGAGGTCGCCGCGGAACGTCGGGGCCCTCTCGGCTCCCGGCAGGTCGCGAACCGACGGCCGCCGGGCGAGCACGTCGGCGACCCGCTCGACGCTCGCGCGCACCTTTCCGACGAGCGCCCACTGCTTGATGATCTTGCGCGTCGGCCGGAACATGTTCTGGATCTGGATGATGAACAGGATCAGCGTGCCGATGCTCAGCGCACGCCGGTCGACGAGCCAGATCCCGAGCCAGATGACGGCCGAGGTGGACACCGCCTCGAGCACCCCGATGACCCAGCTGAACCTGGCCTGGAGCCCGACCGATTCGAGCGCCGCCGCCATGGCGCTGCGACTCCCCTCGGCGAAGCGCTCCTGCTCGTAAGCGTTCTGCCCGAACGTCTGCACGACCGGGATGGAGGTGAGCATCTCCTGCGCCGCCGACGACAGGTCGGCCTCCCGGGCCCGCTGCCGGCGGGACGTCGCGGTGATGCGCCGCGAGAAGAAGTGTGAAATGAGCGACAACACGGGAACGAGCACCGCGGCGAGGAGTGCGACCTCCCAGGACCGGTAGAGGAGGAAGACGATCGTGCCGAGGAGGACGAGGATGGCGCCCGCGATGTCGGAGAGCGATGCGATGATGAAGGTCTCCACCTGCTCGATGTCGCTCGTCACCCGGCGCAGCATCTCGCCCGTCTGGCGCCGGCTGTGGAACGCGAGGGAGAGGCGCTGGAGGTGCGCGTAGAGCGTCACCCGGATGCGGTATCCGAGTCGGCGTCCCGCCCGGGCCAGGAAGACCTCCGCCAGCGAGTCGCACAGGCTGCGGAGCGCGGCGAGCAGGATGAGACCGCCCGTGAGGACGGCGATCGTGCCGATCTGCGGCGAGACGTGCCACGGGAGCCCGATCGGGGGACGCTTGCCGTTCAGGTAATCGACCACGTATCCGATCGGGTAGGGCTGGAACACCCCCGCGATGGCCTCGCAGACGAGCATGACGAGGGCGATGACGAACATGCGCCGCTGCCCGGGGCTGAATCGATACAGCACCGCGAAGACGCCACCCTGCACGGCGGGCTCCTCCACCGCGGCCGGCACCGTCAGCTTCAGATCGGGGCTGGGCATGGCGCACCCCCTTCGTTCACCCCGAGGAGCACCGCCATCTCCTCGGCGGTCCTTCGCTCGTCGAACCGCTCCTCGACGGCCGCGCGCCCGGCCGAGCCCAACCGTGCTCGCAGCGCGGCGTCGTCGAGCAGGCGGCCGATGTTCGCCGCAATCCCCGCGATGTCGTGCGGCTCCACGATCAGCCCGGTCACGCCGGGCGTCACCAGCTCCGGGATCCCCCCGGCCGCGGTCGTCACCACCGGCAGGCCGCTCGCCATCGCTTCGATGATCACGTTCGGAATGCCGTCCCGGTCGCCATCCTCCAGCACGCACGGGGCGAGGGCGAAGAGATCGGCTTCCCGGTACGCGGCCAGGATCTCCCGGCGGGGCCGCGCACCCGTGAGCGTAACATGGCCCTCGAGCCGCAGGACCTCGATCATCTTCTCCAGCCGGGCCCGCTCGGGCCCTTCCCCGTAGATCCGGCAGCGGAAACGGCGGCCGGACTGCCGGACCTCGTAGACCGCGAGCAGGAAATCGGCGAACCCCTTCTTCTCGACGAGGCGGCCCACGGAGAGAATGAGCGGCGGGGCCGTGCCACCGCCGCCGACGTCGCGGGGGGCGATCTCGCCGAGATCGACGCCGTGGTGAACGAGCGCGATCTTGCCGCGCAGCCGATCGGGCAGGACGGTGCGCAGGAAGTCGACGTTCGCGCTGCAGCAGGTCACGACCGAGGTGGCGTGCTCGGCGCGCGCGCGCAACTCGGCCTGCGGGATCTGGTAGAGATCCCGCGCGTGCCCCGTGAAGCTGAACGGGATCCCCGTGAGCAGGTGCGTCCACTGCGCGACCAGCGTCGGATCGTGCGCGAAGTGCGCGTGCAGCCGGCCGATCCGGCTCCCGTTCGTCCGGCCCTCCCGCGCCAGGATGTCGGCGAGCACGACCGCATAGTGGAAGCAACGGTAGCGGGAGGCGACGCGGTAGCCGGTGTCGGCCTGCCTGGATCCGAGCGCGCGCAACAGTGTCTTCACGTAGCGGCGTGGCGACGCGAGCGCCACGCGGGCATGGATCGACGATGCCGCCCACCCGCGCCGCCCCTGCGCGTCCAGGTAGCGGACGGGGGCGCTGATCTCGGAGAGCCCGGACTGCTTCACGGGCTCGTGCGGATCGGTGATCGCGAAGATCCGGATCCTGAGACCGAGCCGCTCGAGCGCGCGCACCTCGTTCAGGATGAACGTCTGCGACAACCGCGGGTAGCTGCGCACGATGTAGGCGACCGCGTCCATCGCTCGCGTCCTCCCTAGGCGCTGCCGAGGGCGGCGAGGCCCTCGTGCAGGATCGCGGCGGTCTGCCGATGCTCCTCTTCGGCTCTCGGGCGAGGCTCGAGACCGCGCAGCGTGCAGAGCTGCTTCGCGATCTTCAAGCAGGTGTAGGCGTAGAACGCGTCGAAACGCCCGTTGAGATCGCACTCGGAGCGCCGCCGGTACGCGGCGAGGAACTCGTCCCGGCGCCGGTCGATGCTGGCGGCCCGGTCGGGCGCCCGCAGGCCGAGCAGCCGCAGATAGGCGCAGAAGTGCGCAACGTCGAACGTCGGATCGCCGAGGCGGACCTCGTCCAGATCGATCACCCGGGCGCGGTCGGCCACGAACACGTGTTGAAGGTGGAAATCCTTGTGGATCGGCCGACTCGGCGCTCCGCCGAGTTTCGTCGGCAGCTGCGCGAGCTGCGCGCTGATGCGTTCGGCCGCGTGAGCCTGGTCGGGGTGGCGCGCGCCCACGACCGAGGACCACTCGCGGAGGTTCTTGAGCTCGTTCGTGACGTCGAACGAGCGGTCGAGCGGGAGCGGGGAAGCGTGCAGGGCGGCGAGCCACTCCGCGGTCCACTCCATGTCGGTCGCGGCTCGTTCGTCGAAGATCGTATCGCCGAGGAGCCGGCCGGAGACCGGCACGTACGTGAGCATGGAGAGCTCGGCGATCCAGCCGAGCGGCTGGGGAACGCCGGCATCGTGCGCCCACAGCCAGCGCATCGTCTCGTAGGCGCGCTGCCCGCGAGCCGCCTCGCGGTACACCTTGCCGACGACCTCCTGCCGGCCGCCCTCCAGCGTGTAGAGGAACGTCCAGCGGTGCTCCGGCTTCTCGCAGAGGAGCTCGACCCGGGAGACGGCCGGAGCCCGCGCGGCCCCGCTCGTCGTCCCCAGGAGCTGCCGGAATCGCGCGCTCATGGTTTCCGGGTCGAGCGCCGCCCGGAACGACCCCGCGATCGTGCCCGACGACCCACGGCGCGTGGTCGCGCGCTCGCTCCTGCGGATCAGCGTGTGCGCGCCGTCGAGCAGGCGGGGGACCAGGGGCCACTCGCTCACGTTCAGCTTCCGGAACCGGCGTCCGGCGAGCTTGAGCATCGACGCCGCCTGGTAGCGGGCCGTCCAGCGCTCGTCCGGGACCGGTCGCACCGTTCCGTAGCCCTCGAGGAAACTCGAGACGGCGGCATCGACGAATGCCGCGTGATGCGGCTCCCGGATCGACTTCCAGCGCAGACTGGCGTTGAAGTTCCCGATGTCGCGTGCCGGGTTCGCCCAGCAGAGGCTGTCGAGGTCGATGATCACGGGCTCGCCGCGCTTGACCAGGAGCTGGTCGGTCCGGAAGGCGCCGTGGCTCGCCACGGGCGGCCCCTCCTCGAAGTGCAGCGAGGCGAGCCTACGAACCGCATCCGCGAAGGAGGGGAGGAGCGCGGGCGCCGCCGCGGCGAGTGGCGCCTTGAGCGGACGGAGCGCTCGGACATCATCACCGAGCAGTCGCGCCGGCCCGGGTTGCACGCGCGCGTCGTGCAAGCTGGCCAGCGCCTCGCCGGCCTTCCGGATCCACAGGAGGCGTTGCTCGGTGGGAAGCATCGTGTCGAAGGCCAGCCGGTGGAGTTCGGTGTTCCCTGTCACCGCCGGCAGGACGAGCATGTGGAGCTCGGACGAGTAGCCGAGGGGCTGCAGCAGGCAGGACACGTCGCGCAGCCCGCGCGCCATCTTCGCGAGGCGCTCCACGTCGGTCTCCGCCATGACCTTCGCGAACACCGCGCCGCCATCGGTGTCCAGCCGCACGACGCAGCGGGAGCCCGGTTTGTAGCGAACGGGCACGACACGAAAGATGCGGGAGACCGAGCCGAGGCCCCGGTCGCGAAAGTGTGCGCCGACGGTCTCGGGAATCATCGCATCCGCGAGCCAGGGCAGCTCCGGGTCCTCGTCGAACGAGCGAACGCCGAAGCCGCCGGGGTGGATGTCCACCACACCGAACGTCTTCCAGCGCTCGTGGCCGGGGCGCTGGAGCGTCAACTCGTGGGTCACGCGGCAGCGGGTCGCGGGCCGGTAATCGACGTCGTGCACGCACCCCGCGACGACCTTGAGCCCTGGCGCCCGCGTGCCCCAGCGCTCCTCGTAGAGCGCCGAGGCCGCGTCGAAATCGAACGCCATCGCGAGCCCGATGAGCACCATGTCGATGCCGGCGTAGGGTCGGGCGAGCGAGATCATGCGAGGCTGTGGATCGCGGCCCCGTTCTCGTGGGCGGGAGCCGAGGACGAGAGAAGTTCGTCGACCGCGGTCGCGAGCCCGCCCAGGTCGGGGCGGCACCCGAGGCGCGCCGGTCCCTGGCGAAGGCCTTCGACGATCGCTTCGGCCAGCACCTCGCTGTCCACGCCGTCCGGGGACACCGCATCGACCCAGCCCTGCTCCCGGAACAAGCGCGCGCGGGTCCGTTGCTCGGCGCTCGGACCGGGCCGCGGGATGAGCAGCGCCGGCGTGGTGGAGCGGAGGAGCTCCATGGTGGTGTTGTAGCCCGCGCGCGCGATGACGAGATCGGCGGCGTCGATGTAGCTCAGCGGATCGGAAACCGTGATGCGGACCACGGCGCGCAGCTTGGCCGCGCGATTCTCGAGGTCACGGCGCTCGGCGGCCGGCATGAACGGCCCCGTGATCAGCACCAGGGCGCAATGTTCCTTCGCCCGGGCCGCGGGTAACGCGTCGAGCACGGCCCGCATCATTGGATACGCGTCGGCACCGCCCCCCGCCATCGCCACGACGAGCTTGGTGCCCGACTTGCGGCCCCGCGTGTTTTGGGCGCGGATGCGCTCAGGGTAGCGAGCGGTCTCGGCGGTGCACAGGTAGCCGCAGTAACGGACCTTGCGGGCCACGGACTCGGGAAGGAGGTACTCGCGGCCGAGATCGAACACCTCCTGGCTGCCGTAAACGAGCACGAGGTCGTAATAGCGCTCCATGGCATCGTACGCGCCTTCCAGCTCCCACCGGCGCGTGACGACCTCGGGGGCATCGATGATGTCGCGCAGCCCGAGCACGAAACGCGTCTCCGGAACGGAGTCCCGAAGCGCCTCGAGCGTGGGCTGGAGCTCTCCCATCGCCCCGTGCGGCATGTGGTCGACGAGCAAGACGTCGGGCCGGAACTCGAGCGCCACGCTGCGGAGGATCTGCGCCCGCATCCGCCGGACGATGTCGAAGCCCAGGGGCAGGTTGACGGCTCGCCACTCGCCCGGCCGAAGCTTTTCGATCGAGGGCAGCTTGACGTAATCGTGGTTCGTCGAGGTCTTGAAGAAGTTGCCGAGCGGCGAATCCGCGACCGTGAGCACGGCCGAATCGGGACAGGTCCGAATCAGCTGCGCCGCGATCGACGTCGTACGGCGCATGTGTCCGAGCCCGAGGCCGTCCTGCGAGTAGATCATCAGCCGGAGCGGCGGGGCGGGGAGGCGGGAGACCCGGGGGGCGCCGTTCTGCGAACTCGACAGGGGAAGGCCTGGGCGCTTCAGCAGCGTCTCGCCGTTCGCTTGTCGCCGGAACGGAAAATCGAGTCCTCGAGCCGGGGAATCGAGAGAGGAGGGCCGGACACGACTCTTCAAGGCGAATCATCGGTGCCGTGGGTGGCACCGCCTCCTGCGCGGCCCGTGCGAGGCGTCTCACCATAAGCTGTATTGATAGTGGCCGCAGGTCCCATGCCGCCGTAACAATGTTTAATATGGCCGTCATATGCGGGTCAAAACAATTCCCCCACGGCGTTCGCGCAACCCCAGTCAGGGCAATGGCCAAGCCCACTTGGGATATCCCCGGCCAATTGTGTTTAGTCTGCCTTTACTCGTCCCAGGTTATGTGTTGTGGGTACGCAGATATTCACCATTCCGGTCGGCCGGACCGGCCCGATTCAACCGGAATCATGAGTCCACTCGCAGGGTGAGCCGGAAAGTGGACCCGAGCCGGCAGCGGACCCGAGGGGACTGGTTGTATGGCGGGAGCGCGCGGTCTCGTCGTGCACCGCCCGGAGCATGGAGCTCGCGAGCACGCGCCCAACCGGCCGTGGCGGGTCGGCCCGCAGCTCGCTCCAAACGGGGCCGCGGCGGGTCGGACCGGGATCGGCCCGGCCCGGGAACGTGGCGAAGCCGCCCGCCTGCGGGCCCCGTGCCGGCCCAATCCGGGCCCGGGAGCGGGCGCGCGTGGCGCCCCCCTACACATGGCGCCCCCCCCCCACACATGGCGCCCGCCCACACATGGCGCCCCCCCCACATGGCGCCCCCCCCGCGACGCGGGCTATGCTCGCCAGTCACCGCCAGCACGGGCCCGCGAGCCCGATACTCGAGCGGGCTCCGCGCCCGCGTATTTGGGGGCTCCGCCCATGGCCGATCTGTCGATCTCGTTCGCAGGCATCCGGAGCCCCAACCCGTTCTGGCTCGCCAGTGCCCCGCCCACCAATACCGGCGAGCAGATCATGCGCGCGTTCGACGCGGGCTGGGGGGGCGCGGTCTGGAAGACGCTCGGCGACCCGATCGTGGACACGTCCAGCCGATTCGGCGCGCTGCACGTGAACGGCACCCGGATGGTGGGCTTCAACAACATCGAGCTGATCACCGATCGGCCGCTCGAGGTGAACCTGCGCGAGGTGCGCGAGGTCAAGCGCCGCTACCCGAAGCACGCGGTCATCGTCTCGCTCATGGTCGAGACCGAGGCCGACTGGCGCGAGATCATCCAGCGCTCGATCGACGCGGGCGCCGACGGGCTCGAGTTGAACTTCGGCTGCCCGCACGGCATGTGCGAGCGCGGCATGGGATCGGCCGTGGGGCAGGAGCCCGAGGTGCTCAAGGTGGTGGCCGGCTGGGCGGTCAAGTACTCCACCGTGCCGGTGCTCATCAAGCTCACGCCCAACATCGGCGACATCCTGGAGCCGGGCGTCGCGGCGGTCGAGGCCGGCGCGCACGGGCTCTCGCTCATCAACACGATCAAGAGCATCACCGCGGTCGACCTCGACAAGCTGGTCCCCGAGCCGGTCGTCGGGCGCCGCTCCACGAACGGCGGCTACTGCGGGCCCGCGGTCAAGCCGATCGCGCTCCACATGGTGGCGGCGCTGGGCCGCGACCCGCGCGTGACGATCCCGATCTCCGGCATCGGCGGCATCGCGACCTGGCGCGACGCGGCCGAGTTCATCGCGCTCGGCGCCACCAGCGTGCAGGTGTGCACGGCGGTGATGCACTACGGCTTCCGGATCGTCGAGGACATGATCGAGGGGCTCTCGCACTACCTCGACGAAAAGGGCATGAAGTCGGTGAACGAGTTGCGCGGCGCGGCGCTGCCGGCCTACAGCGAGTGGGGCGACCTCGACCTGAACTACAAGGTCGCCGCGCACATCGATCCCGAAAAGTGCATCGGCTGCGACCTCTGTTACGTGGCCTGCCGCGACACCTCGGTGCACTGCATCCATACCGGCGAGCATCCGCTGCCCGCCGGCCATCGCGCCCCGACGCGCGACGCCGCGATCGCGAAGCGGAAGGACACCGGCGTGCACGTGACGTGGGCGGACTGGGACGAGTGCACGGGCTGCAACCTGTGCGCGCACGTCTGCCCGGTGCCGGACTGCATCACGATGGTCGACGACACGCGCGGCAAGCCGTTCGAGTCGTGGAACGACCGGATCGCGAAGGGCACCGCGAAGGTGCCCGGGGGCCTGCATGACTGAGCGAGACGAGCCGGGCGGGACGCCGCACGCCGCCCCCCCGCCGCGGCCCGCCGCGACGCCACGGCCGCTGCCCTCGATGACCGCGTGGGGCCGGCGCGCGGCGCTCGTCTACCTCGCCGCGGGCGCGCTCGCGCTGGTGGCGATGGCGGTCGAGACGGTGCTCGGCCATCCCGGCATCGGCTCGATGTTCGCGGCCTTCCTGAGCGTGCCGTGGTCCATGCTCGTCGCGGGCCTCGCCCCGCCGCTGCCCCGCGACTGGCCGCTCGCCGCCGGGCTCGCCGTGCGCATGCTGCCGCTCGCGCTCTTCATGCTCTTGAACGCCGCCATCGTCGCGGGCATCGCCGCGCGCTCCGAGCGCGACCTCACCGGGCGGGGAGCGAAGGCGGTCGTGCTCGTGCTCCTCGCGAGCGTCGTGTTGTCGTCCGGCTGCGCGCTCTCGAGCCGCCAGCGCGTGCTCGTCGCCCCGCCCACGAGCACGCTCCAGCTCTTCAACGGCGGGCTCCGCGTTTACACCCTCCTCACGTTCGACCTCCAGACCGTGCCCGAGTGGCGCGATCACCGTGGCAAGCTCGCCGACGTCACCGAGCTCACGCTCATGGGTGATTTTCGGAATCCGGGCGAGCCGCAGCTCACGGTGCCGGCGGCCGACGTGCAGATCTGGCTCTATCCGGATGGCGACGGATCCATCCTGCCCGCCGGGCCGGCCACGCAGGTGTGGAAGCCGCTCCACCTCGAAGCCGACGAGGCGCACCGCGTGGATTGGTCCGAAGGCTCGCGACGGTTGCTCGCCACCCGCGTGGATCTCCGCCGCGAGCTGCTCGGCGACGGCCGGTTCTCGCTCGCCGTGGTCTCGGTCCCGACCCTGATCGGGACGGGCGGGGCCACGTTCGAGAACCTCCGCCTCGGCGCGGTGCTCGAGGTGAGGTGATCCCGCCCCGGCGCCGCCGGCGCTGGCCCGGGTAATCCCGCGGGATCCCGACCCGACCCACACTCGAGCACGGAGGTGCCTTGGTCGAAGCCCCGCACCCGGGCCGCTGGCGCGCGCTCGTCTGGCTCGCGCTCACCACGCTGCTCGGGATGAGCACGTGGTTCTCCGGAACCGCGGTGGTGCAGCCGCTGCGCGAGGCGTGGGCCCTGAGCTCCGCGCAGGCGGCCTGGCTCACGATCGCCGTCCAGCTCGGCTTCGTCGCCGGCGCGCTCGCCGCGGCGGTCACGAACCTGCTCGACCGGGTCCCGGCCCGCGGCGTGCTCGTCGTGTCGCTGCTCGCCGCCGCCGGCGCGAATGCCGCGTTCGGTGGGGCGCGCGGGGCGGCGCTCGGGCTGCCGCTGCGTTTTCTCACCGGCGTATTCCTGGCCGGGGTGTACCCGACCGGCTTGAAGCTCATGGCGACGTGGTTCCGCGAGGATCGCGGCCGCGCGCTCGGGATCATGGTCGGCGCGCTCACGCTCGGTTCGGCCGCACCGCACCTCGTGCGCGGGCTCGGCGGGCTCGCCTGGCGTGACGTGGTCGCGGCGAGCTCGCTCCTGACGCTCGCGGGCGCGCTCCTCGGGCTCGCGGCCGTGCGCGAGGGCCCCTACCCGTTTCCGCGGGCGCGCTTCGATCCCGCGCAGGCCGGCCGCGTGCTCCGGGACCGGGGCGTGCGGCTCGCCTGCATCGGCTACTTCGGCCACATGTGGGAGCTCTACGCCATGTGGGGGTGGATCGCGGTCTTCCTCGCCGACACGTTCGCGCGGCACGGGCACGCCGATTCCTCGCGGGCGGCGCTCTGGGCATTCGCCGTGATCGCCACGGGGTTCGCCGGCTCGTGGTGGGCGGGGGCTTACAGCGACCGGGTCGGGCGCACGTCGAGCGCGGCGCTCGCCATGGCGATCTCGGGCGCATGCGCGCTCGTGATCGCCTGGGCGAGCGCGGGCCCGGTCTGGCTCGTGCTGGCGATCGCGCTCGTCTGGGGCGCCAGCGTCGTCGCCGACTCGGCCCAGTTCTCGACCATGGTCACCGAGCTCGCCGAGCCCGCGTACGTCGGCACCGCGCTCACGCTCCAGCTCGCGATCGGCTTCACGCTCACCGTGGCGACGCTCTGGTGGGTGCCGCTCCTGCGCGATCGCGGCGGCTGGATCGCGGCGTTCGGGCTGCTGGTGCCCGGGCCCGTGATCGGGATCGCGGCCATGCTGCGGCTCAAGTCGCTCCCCGAGGCGCGCCGGCTGGCCGGAGGGCGGGGCTAGCCTTGACCGGTGGACCGGTGCCGGATGGAGACCCGGCTCGGCACCCGGCATTCACCCGATCGCGCGGCTGGTCGCGGGCGGTGGCAAACTGCCCGGTGGGGGCTGCCAAGTCTGCGTTCCGCCCGCTCATGCGCGCCCTCCGTGACCGGGCGAGTGGATTCTCGTTGACCATTCCCTGACGGGCACCCATGCTGGGTATCGTGCTCGCAAGCTCATCCCTCGCGGGCGCAAGCGGTCCCCCTTTACCCCTTCTCATGGAGGGCTTCATGGCCAGGTTCCCATCCCCCCGCCGCGCCGCGCTCGTCATCCTCCTCGCGGTTGCCGCGTTCGCGGTCGCTGTGGCCGGCTGCAGCAAGGATCGCGGCACGCCGCTGTCACCGACCTCGCAGAATCTCGGCTCGCTCAAGAATCCCGGCGAGCTGACCATGGCCAATCCCATCGTCCGCAACGTCGCGGCCGTCCAGGACCGGCACACGTCCGATCTGATGTCGATCCCCGGCGTGGTCGGCACCGCGACCGGGTTGAACGACGCGGGCGAGCTGACCGTGATGGTGCTCACCGAGCACGCGCTCGGGGCCGGCAGGCTCCCCGCCACGCTCGAAGGCGTCCCGGTGTTCGAGGAAGTGACCGGGCGCATCCGGGCCATGTCGATCGCGGATCACCAGGTGAAGCAGACCCCGCCCATCGCGCTCGGCACGTCGGGCGGCTGGCGCTATGACCTCGCGAACGGTTTCTGCTGTGGCGGGACGCTCGGCTCGCTGGTCCACAAGGGCACCACGCAGTACGTGCTGAGCAACTACCACGTGCTCGAGTCCGACATCGTGTCGGGTGGGAACGGGCGCGTCGCGCAGGCCGGTGATCCGGTCGTCCAGCCGGGCCTGATCGACGTCAACTGCACCGCGGCGAACGCGCAGAACGTGGCGAGCCTCTCGGGCATCAAGAGCCTGCCCAGCTCCAACGTGGACTGCGCCATCGCCTCGACCATCTCGGGCCAGGTGCGCACCGACGGCTCGATCCTCGAGGTCGGCACGATCGGCGCCACCACCGTGGCCGCCTCCGTCGGGCAGGCGGTGAAGAAGTCCGGCCGCACGACGGGCCTCTCGCGCAGCTCGATCAGCGGGCTCAACGCGACGGTGAGCGTCCAGTACGAGAACGAGTGCGCGGGCGGAAACTCGTTCGTGAAGACGTTCACGGGCCAGATCGTGATCAAGAACCGGGGCTCCAAGTTCCTGAACAGCGGCGATTCCGGCTCGCTCATGGTCGAGGACGTGGCCACGAACCCGCGCGCGGTCGGCCTGCTGTTCGCCGGCAGCAACACCTCGGCGATCGCGAACCCGATCGGGGAGGTGCTGAGCTTCCTCGGCGCCTCGATGGTCGGCAACTGATCGTCGGCTGATCCCGTTTCAGGGCGCCCGCCTCGCCGACGGCGAGGCGGGCGTCGCTGCGAGGAGGCAAAGACTGATGCCGCGACACCTCGCGAGACTGACGCGGCGGCTCGCCGCGGTGCTGGCCGGGCTCGTCGCGCTGGTGCTCGCCGCGTGCCGCGGGCGGGCCAGCGGCCCGGTCCCCGCGGTCCCCGCGGCGCAGGTGATCGCGGCGCACTCCGACTCGCTCATGGGCATCCCCGGCGTGGTCGGCGTGTACGAGGGCCGCGCTCGCGGCGGCGAGACGGTGATCCGCGTGATGCTCGCCGCGCGATCCGATTCCACGCGCAGGCGCATCCCCCGCCGGCTGGACGGTTACCGGGTCGAGGTCGAGGTGAGCGGCCCCATCGTGCCGCTCGGCCACTGATCGGCGGCGGCGCGCGCGGCGCGCGTCACCAGCTCCCGCCGTGCGCTCCGAAGAAGGCGTGCAGCTCGGCGCGTGTCGCGTGATTGAGGCGGTCGCTCCACACGTCCACGGGCGAGCGATCGTCGGTGAGCACGGCTGCCGCCGCGGGCTGCGGCTCGTAGCGGTTGAGCCAGGCGTGCGTGAGCTGCTGCACGCGCCACAGCGCGTCGGGATTGAGGAAGTACGTGGTCGGGTCGGGGAGCTTGTCGTCGGAGAACGCGACCGCATGCCGGGTGGCGAGGAGCAGGATGGTTCCGAGCGCGGTCTGCGGCTCGCTCGTCGGGAGTGCGAGCACGTGCGCGAATCGCGTGCGTAGCGTGGCGCCGAGCGAGCCGATCAGGGGATCGCCCCAGCCGTGCGCGTCCACGACCATCACCACCATCCCGTCGTCGAGCAGCCGGTCGGAGAGCAGCGAGACGAACTCGCGGGTGCAGAGCGAGTAGGGCATGAAGCTGTCGGCGAACGCGTCCACGACGATCACGGAATGGCGGCCGCGGACGCGGGCGAGGTACACGCGCGGATCGGCGACCGCGAGGGCCAGCTCGCCCGGCTTGTACGAGAGCCGGCGCGAGGCCGCGACCTCGTCGGTGTCGGGCTCCACCACGCTGACGCGCCATCCCGAGCGCGCGAACGTGAGCGGGAGCGCTCCGCCGCGGAGCCCCAACACGAGCATCGAGTCGCGCCCGGGACGCATGAGCTCGAGGAGCCCGAGCGCCGCCGGCGCGCGCTGGACGCAGTCGCCCGAGAGCGTGTCGATGACCGCCTGGATGGTGCCGTCCGCGAGGAGGTAGCGGGCGCCATCGCGGTCGAACACGCGATATTCCGCCGAGCTGCCCTGGCGAAGCTCGAGCATCCGCGGCCCGAGCCGCGACGCGGCCACCGGCCGGGTGGCGACGAACGCCGACGCCGCGAGCACCGCGAGCACGCCGGCGGCGGTGGCGAGCGGC
>DATDEX010000035.1:0-10326 GCA_036522895.1 Candidatus Eiseniibacteriota bacterium
GACCAGCCGCGGAACGTTGCGCCCGCGCCCGCCGCCAGCGCCGCGAGGCGCTCCGCCGGCACGGCCGCCTGCTCGGTGGAGAGGCGCACGCGCAGCACCCGCGAGTGCGAAGCTCCGGCGCGCGTGGTCTCCATGGCCTCCACGACGCCCTGCTTCACGAACACGACGCGGTGACAGATGCGCTCGACCTCGGCCAGCTGGTGCGAGTTGATGATCACGGTCGCGCCCGAGGCCGACAGCCCCGTGAGGATCTCCCGGAACACGACGACGCCGGCCGGGTCCACGCCCGAGATGGGCTCGTCGAGGTAGAGGAAGCGTGGATTGCCGATCAGCGCCTGCGCGAGCGCCAGTCGCTGCAGCATGCCGCGCGAATAGCGCCCGACGCGGCGCGACGCCGCCTCGCGCTCGAGCCCGACGCGGTCCAGCAGCAGCGTGCAGTCGTGGCTCCGGCTCGCGTCCGGCTGCTTCGCGAGCGCGTGGTGGTATTGCAGGAATTCCATGCCGGTCATCCAGCGATCGAGGACGAGGCGCTCCGGCAGGTAGCCGGTGACCGCGCGCACGGCGAGGTCGTCCGCCGCCAGGCCGTCGATCCGGATCCGGCCCGCGTCCGGCCGGAGGAAGCCGAGCAGGCAGCCGAGCAACGTGGTCTTGCCGGCGCCGTTCGGGCCGATGATCCCGAGCGTCTCGCCGGCCTCGATCGCCAGCGACACCCCCGCCAGCGCGGTCACCCGGCCCCCGAGCCCGCCGAGGCCCCTCCGGTAGCTCTTCACCAGGTCTTCGACGACGATCGCGGGCACGGGGGATCCTCGATGGGGGGCGGGTGAGCCAGTGCTACGCAGCGGGCGCGCGTCGGGTTCCAGTCGGCATCAGTGCTTGAGCTCGTCCTTGTACACCGTGCCGCCCTTCATGACCCACTTCACGCGTTCGAGCTCGGTGATGTCCTTCATCGGGTCGCCGCTCACCGCCACCATGTCGGCGAACGCGCCCGGGGCCACCACGCCGACCTTGCCCGACCAGCCCATGAGGTCCGCCGCCGAGGTCGTGGCCGTGCCGATCGCCTGCATGGGCGACATGCCGAGGTCGGTGTAGATCTTGAACTCCTTCGTCTGCGTGCCGTGCGGGAACACGCCCACGTCCGTTCCGAACGCGATCTTGACGCCGTGCTTCAGGGCCGTCCTGAACGCCTGTCGCATGTGGCCGCGCACCTCGCGGGCCTTGGCCAGGCTCGCGTCGGGAATGTGGAGCGGGTTCCCCTCGGCGAGAATGGGCTCGACCACGTAGAGCGTCGGCACGTACCAGGTGCCGTTCTTTTTCAGGATTGCGGCGGCCTCGTCGTCCATGTAGGTGCCGTGCTCGATCGAGCGCGCACCGGCGTTGCTCACCCAGATCATGCCCTCCTTGCCGTGGCAATGCGCCGCGACGAACCGCCCGAGGCGGTTGGCCTCGTCGACCGCCGCCCGCATCTCGTCCTGGGTGTAGCCCGTATGGCGCGGATCGTCGTTCGCGGACAGCACGCCGCCGGTGGCGAGGATCTTGATGAGGTCGGCGCCCTGCTGGATGTTGAAGCGCACCTGCTTTCGCACCTCGTCCACGCCGTCGGCCACGCCGGACTCGAGGTCGTTGCACCAGTGGTAGTCGACCTGGTTGCGGACGTCGCCGTGCCCCCCGGTCATGGAGAGCGGCCACGTGGCGACCTGCATGCGCGGCCCCACGATCTCGCCCTCGCGGATGGCGTTCCGGAGCGAGACGTCCACGAGCTCGCCGCCGCCCACGTCGCGGCAGCTCGTGAACCCCGCCATGAGCGTGGCCCGCACGTTGTTGACCCCCGTGATGGCGGCACGCGCGGCGGGGCTCTTCAGGGCCTCCATCTGGCGGATGCCGACGCGGGCGGAGAGATGGGTGTGGCAGTCGATGAGCCCCGGCAGCAGGGTCGCGTCGCCGAGATCGGTGACCGCGAGCCCCGGGGGCGCGGCGTTGAGGACGGACTCCACCGTGTCCCCCGACACCACCACCCACACCGGCCCGCGCACGGTGTTCGCCCGCACGTCCACGAAGTGCCCGGCCCGCACCGCGAACCGCTCGGCGTGCGCGCGGGCGGGGAGAAGCGAGGCGGCGAACAGCGCCGACGCCGCGACGGCGGCGGCGAGGGGGAGCGAGCGCATGGGTTCCTCCGGGAAAGGGGCGGTCGAGGGAAGCGCGCAGTGTGCCGGAGAGACCGGGCGGCTCACAAGCAGGTGGGGCCGGGGGAGCGGTGGCCCCTCGCCGGCCCCGCCGGGCACTTGTTTCCGCGGGCGCAACGACACCGTCACGTCCGCGACACCGCCCCCGCGCTACCTTGAGAGCAATCGAGGGGAAGCGGAATCGCCTTCCGGATGAGGATCGAAACGGTCGCTGACCGGGTCCTCAGTGCGGCGAAGTCAGGCGAGCAGGCTCCCCATCTTCATATCGCGGCATGCTGGTGCGCGAGGGCCGTCACTCGGGCTCGTGAGAGCCGCGGACTCGTCGGCCGGACTGCCGCAGCCAACGCCGGGGCCCCCGAGGGCTTCCGGCGTCATGCTGTTCGGACCACGGAAATCTCCCGCGCCTTCCGCGGGTGCGCGCCGCGCTTCGCTCAGGCCGCTTGGCTCAGGCCGCCTCGCTCAGGCGCGGAGGGCCAGCGTGTCGAGCGGCTCCGGCGACGGCGCCGTGCGCCCGGGGCCACCCCCATCATGTCGCGCGGCCCGGAGGTGCAGCGCGAAGTGGCGATCGTGCCGCACCATCTCGCGGAGCGCGAGCCAGAGGAGTTCGCCGCGCCGCGCCTGCCGCCAGGGCTGGAGCGCGGGGGGCGCCTCGACGACCTCGCCCCAGCGGGGCGCGGGCAGGCTCGAAAGCGACGCGACCGCGGACATGGCCGCGGTCTCGAGCTCGAGCAGGATGTCGGCGCGGGTCCGCGACGCGGCTGCGAATGGCACGGCGATGCGCCCGTACGTCAGCTCCTCGATCCGCCACACCCGGGTCACGAACTCCGCCGCCAGCTCGCGGGCCGAACGAGCGCAGTCGGGATCCCGCTGCTCGAGCCGGTCCGCCGGGAACGCGCGAATCATGCGCACGACCTTCTTCACCTCGTGCTCGAGCACCTCGACGTAGGCCTGCCGCTCGGAGTGAAGCTCGAAGCTCATGGAGCCCTCCTTAGGATGGGACTTCGCCGGAGCTCGAGGTTCCGGCGAGAGGAGCATCGCCCGGCGACCGGGGCGGCTGGATGACGGCGGGGTGACACCACCGAAACAACGCGCTGCTTGCCGCGCGCCTCGGGCTCCGCTGGACCCAAGCGATCGCCGGGGTGCCCGAGCCCGTCGCTCCGATCGTCACCGCCCGAGCGAGTCCGCGGGCACCGCCACGAGCTCGCCGTCGGCGAGCGCCAGCACCGGGCAGTAGAGTCCGAGCGGCCGGCGCGTCCACCACGCTCGGGTCGCCCGCCGCGTCGTGGCGTCGGTGAAGTGGTAGTCATAGACGATCGCGCGCAGGTAGCGCGGCGGCGCGCCGGGGAACGGGTTCGCATCGAGCAGCGCGAGCACGGGCGCCGAGCCGCCGAGCAGGCGGCGGCAGAGCTCGAGGAACCACGGCTCGCGCCGGAAGTCGGAGAGCGCGGCGAACCACATCTGCCAGTCGAGTCGCGGGTGGTAGGGCGCCACGAACGCCGGGCGCCGCAGGACGTCGCCCGGCTTCCAGCGGAACGCATACTCGCGCCACGTCGCCCCGTCCGCGCTCCCCTCGAGCACGATCTCCGGCCGCCGCCGGGTCATGACCGCGAACAGGCCGTAGCGATTCACCGCGCGGAGCGGCGAGCTCCAGGCCTCGATCGCGGAGAGCGGTCCGAGCCGCTGCCGCGGCCAGCCGAGCACGTCGAAGAGCGGCACGAGGCCGAGCACGAGGAGCACGATCGCCACCGGGCGCACGAGCCGGGCCGGCCACTGCGGGGTGCGTGTCGCCGCGGGCGCCCCGGGCGCGACCGGCCGCCACCGGCTCCACACCCCGTCGTCGAGGAGCGGGACACACAGCGCGATCGTGAGCCAGTTGAAGAATCCGTAGTTGCCCGTGAGCGCGATCAGGAGCTGGAATCCGATCGTGACGAACGCGGCCGCGAACCGGATCCGCCGGGGCGCCACGAACAGAAACGGCACCGCGCCCTCGATCACGAACATCGCGCCGCACGAGAAACGCTGGAACGCGAGCGGCAGATGGTGTGCGAACCATGCCGTCCACGGGGGCAGGCACTGGGTCTCGTAGTGGTAGGTGAGCGCGGTGAGGTCGCGCCACGCGGAGTCGCCGCTCGCGAGCTTCGCCGCGGCCGACGAGAACATGAGCCGGAAGACGAGCCAGCGCGAGAGCCAGAGCGCCGGCTTGGGCGGCGGCGGGTCGGTGGCGGGGCGCGACCACAGCCGCCACGGCGCGAGCAGGATCGCGACGAGCCCCGCCTCGAGCAGGAGCGAGTCCCACTGGAACGAAAGGAAGTCCTGCCCCACCGAGACGAGCGACAGGTACGCCACCCAGAGCCCGGCGAGCACGAGCGCGGGCGCGACGCCGGCGAACAGCAGCGCGGCGAGCGCCACGCCGGCGACGCAGAGCGCCACGAGCGCGGAATCGCCGGCGTTCACCCACAGGAGCGACGGCACGTAGCCGTAGCCGCTCGCGCCAAAGCGCTGGTGCACCGCGGCGAGGAAGTCGCGTGCCGGCAGGATGCCGTCGCGGCCGAGGAGCCCGAGCACCTGGACGCCGAGCGACGCGAACGCGATGGCGTAGATCACCGCGAGCAGCCGCAGGTAGAGCCAGCACGTGAACGTCTCGCCCGGGGGGACGAGGTGCGGCCCCCAGACGCGTTCGCTCCACCACGACAGCGGCGTGCGATGTCGCGCGACCCAGCGGTAGAGCCACTCCGCGACGGGCGCGACCCCGGGCACGCGCCGGTAGAGCCCGAGCGGCCAGGCCCGCCCCGGCACGACCGCGAGCGCGCGGAACACCGCCTCGGCCCCCTGGCTCACGCCGCCGCCGGCGTCCACGAACACGACGGCTTCCCGGAATCGCTCCGGGGGAATGTCGGGGAGGCGGGGCGCCGCCTCGGCCGAGGGGGCGTAGTCCACGAGCTCCCGCGTGGCGCGCTGCCAGCGCGCGACCCAGCGCCGGCAGAACGCGCAGTTGCCGTCGAAGACGAGCAGGGGTTTCACGGGCGCACGCTCCCGATCGTTCACCGCCGCAGCAAGGCCAGCCCGATCTCGAACATGATGAGCAGCACGATGACGATCTCCAGCGTTTCGCTCCGGCGGGCCAGCGACTCGGCGTTCAGCATGTCGTAGGTGCCGCGCACGATCGCGATCTTCCGCTCGATGCCGCTCCGCCAGGTGCGCTCGCGGAACTCCTCCAGCGCGCCGGCATACACGCGCGCCAGGTAGACGTCGTCGGTCACCTTGAGCGAGTTCTCGACCCGCTCGATCAGCTCGACCGAATCCGCGACGCGCTGCTGCAGCGACTCGAGCAGCCGGCTGTAGCGCCGCCCGAGCAGGTGGAAGCCCTGACGCGCCTGGCGGAACCGGGTCTGGATCGCGGGCACCTCGGTGTCGAGCACCGCGTCGTACCAGCGGAGCTCGAGGAGCTGCGCGTTCGCGAACTCGAGCACGTACTGGACGTCGGTGTCGTCGACCACGGGCTCCACCACGAGCGCCGAGCCCCACGTGAGCACGGTCAGGTCGTCTTCGAAGTAGGCGAGCCGCGGCGACAGCAACTCCTTCCGCGCGCTCGACGTGAGCGGCCGCGGCTCGCCGAGCAGCAGCCGCGAGATCTCGCCGTCGTGGAGCTCCGAGGGCGGGAACGGTGCTCCCTCCGCGTCGAGCAGACGGTGGATGCGGAACACGATGTAGTCCTCGGTGACCGGCGACAGCATCGGCTGCTCGATCGCCGGCGCGATCCGGAGCAGCAGCCGGTCGCGCGCGCGCCCGAGGACCTCGTTCCAGGCCGCGGCGTTCACCGACGCGCCCCAGCTCGCGAACGTGTTCCAGGGGAGGCCCGCGTGCGCGATCACCTTCGCGCGCAATGACACCACGCCGAAGTCGAACACGCGCGCGGACAGCTCGGCCTGGACCGGCCGGCCGTCGACCTCGATGGATTCGGCTCCGAGCCCGACCGTGACCGGCGGATTCGGGATCTGGATCGTCTGCGCCTCGCCGCGGGTGGGCCGGCGGCGTTCGGGACCGCTCGAGGCGAGCAGGTCGAGCGCACGGTCGAGCGCGATGGCGTAGCCCACGTCGAACAGCCGGTAGACGATCGCTTCGCCGTGGACGCGGGGCTCGGTGAGGTCGGGGGCGTTCGAGGCCATGCCGCGAGCATACGGCATGCGATGCGGGGGGCACCCCGCACGTGGCGGGACACCCCCCGACCGCTTCACCTTCGCGCCCGGACCGGCGCGAGCGCGACGCGCGGCTAGCGCGCCCGCACCTCGACCTCGAGCCGCATCCACGGATGGATGAGGCACTGGAACTTGTGCACGCCGGGCGAGAGGCCGGACACGACCCGATCGGTGCCCGGCAGCACGAGCGTGGCCGCGTTCGCCTGGTCGAGCGTGGGGAACGATCCGACGGGGACGGCGGGCGGGGTCCCGGGCGGCAGCGCGCCGTTGAGCGGCGGCACGACGCCGGTGCCGTACGACACGACCTCCGTGAAGCTGTGCGGCTCGCCACCCTCGTTCACCACGCGCATCGACTCGCCGGCGTCGAGGCGGCCGCGTCCGAAGTGGAACGCCCACTTGCGGTGACCGCCGATCGCGGGGTTCAGCGTCGCGAGAAACTCCTGGAACGTTACGTTCCCCTTGCCCACGCATCCGGCCTCGGGCGGGAACGTGGTGGCGTCACAGGCGTCCTCGATGCGCACTTCGCGCACGTCGGAGGCGGCGGCGGTCATGGCGGCGAGTGTGGCGATCGCGAGCAGCGTCATCGTGAGGGGGCGAACCTTGCGCATGGAAGTTCTCCTGAGGATGTGTGGAAGGCTTCGCGTCCCTGCATTCGAACCGCGCGATCGAGGCGTTCGCGCGGGAGCTGTGGGTGGCTCTGGAACGAGCCCGGATATGCCGCGGGCCTTGCCGCATGCGTGACGCGACAAGGCCCGATGTGGAGCGGCGGTCAGCCTACTTGAGCACCGCGTCCTTCATCGCCTTGGCGATGCGGAACTTGAGCACGCGCTTGGCCGGGATCTTGATGGCCTCGCCCGTCTGCGGGTTGCGGCCCATGCGGGCCTTGCGGTTCACGACCACGAGCTTGCCGACGCCCGGGAACACGAACCCGTTCTTCGCCTGCTTGGCGGCGAGACCGGCGAGCTCTTCGAGGATCGCCGTACCCGTCTTCTTCGTGACTTCGAACTTCGTCGCGAGGTGCGCCGCGACCTGCGTCTTCGTCATCATCTTCGCCATGGGGATCCTTCCTCCTTGACCGGAACCAGAGGTTCGAAAACGGACAGGCGTGAGTCGCACGCCTTAGCCGCAGGTGTGTATAGCAGCGCGGAGCGCGGATTCAAAGGGAAAATCGCAGGGGGGTTCGATTTCGCGCAGGCGTGACGCGGGCGGAATCGCTGCCCGGTTCAGTCGACCAGCACCAGGCGCTGCGTCCGCGTCACCGAGCCGTCGCTCGCGCGGACGAAATAGACCCCCGCGCGAGCACGCGAACCCCGCTCGTCGCGCACGTCCCAGGTCAGCGGATGACGCCCGGAATCGAGCATTCCGCGCGCCAGCACGCGCACCCGGCGGCCCGCCGCATCGAACACGATTACAGTGACTTGGGCGCGTGAAGCGAGCGAAATCGCCAGGCTGGCCGCGCCCCGGGCGGGATTCGGCGCGGGGGCCGAGAGGTCGAGTCGGGAAGCGCTCTGCGTACGCGGCACCGAGAGCGACACCGTGCTCAGGTCCAGCGCCCAGACCGAGCGTCCGTGGGTGAACGCGAAGAGCTTCCGGCTCGCCGCGTGCAGCTCCAGGTCCCACACCGGCTGGACGGGCATGTAGCCGCCCAGCGGGGTCCAGGTCTGGCCGAGATTGCGGGTCACGTACACCCCGAGGTCCGTGCCGGCGTAGAGCGTCCCCGGGAGCGCCGGGTCCACGACGAGGTCGTTCACGGGAGCGTCGGGCAGGTTTCCGTTGATGCTCGACCAGTGCGTGCCGCGGTCGGTGCTGCGGAACACACGCGGGTCGTGCAGGTCCTGCCCGAAGCCGGTGTGCGCCACGTAGACGACCTGCGCATCCGCGGGATCCGCGACCACTCGCGTGACGTAGCGGCCCGGGAGGCCCGCCGAGATGTCCTCCCACGTCGCACCCGTGTTCTGCGAGCGCCACACCTTGCCGTCGTCGGTGCCGGCCAGGTAGAGCGTGGTATCGGCGTTCGAGATCGCCACCGTGGTGATCGTGCCGTAGGTGACCCCCGCGACCGGATTCGTGGACAGGTCGCCGCTCAGCGTGCTCCACGAGCTGCCGCCGTTCGTGCTCCGGTACACGCGCTGACTTCCGGCGAGCAGCGTGTTGGGATTGCGCGGGCTCATGAAGATCGGCGTGTTCCAGTTGTATCGGTCGGCCGCCACCCAGCCCGTGGTGCCGCTGAACGAGCCACCGTTCGTGAGCGAGCGCCGCACGCCGGTGTGGTCGCTGCAGTTCTGCCACTCGGCCAGGATGAGGTTCGTGTTCGCTGGGCTCACCAGGCACTGGAATCCGTCGGCGCCCAGGATCTGCGCCCACGTGGACGGGCCGGTCTCGGTCTTGAGCGTGCCGTTGTCCTGCGCGCCGCCCAGGATCTTGCTCGCGTTCGCCGCATCGACCGTCCCGTCGTAGAACTGCGTGATGGGCAGATTGAACGACTTCTGCCACGCGCTTCCCGCGAGCCAGAAGAAGCCGCCGTCGTTGCCCAGGTAGACGCGGCTCGCGCTCGCGGGGTCCAGCCACACGGCGTGCTGGTCCACGTGCGCGTTGGAGGTGGCGAAGGTGAGCGTCGGGCCGCCATCGATCGTGTGCAGCAGCTGCACGCCGCACACCCACACGTCGTTCGCGTCGAACGGCGAGACCACGACGCGTCCGAAGTACCAGCTGAAGCCGCCGAACGCGCCCCGCTGGGTGACGCCGTCGTCGACCTGCGCCCACGTCTCGCCGCCGTCGTCGGTTCGGAACAGGCCTCGCCCGATGTAGCCGCTGATCGCGCCGCTCGTGACCGAGGCGTAAACCCGCGACGGCTGCGTCGGCGCCACGGCGATCGCGATGCGGCCGAGGTCGTCGTCCGCCGGCGGCAGGCCGTTCACGACCTTGGTCCACGTGCCGCCGCCGTCGGCGCTCCGCCACACCGCGCAGTCCGCGCCGAACGCGCGCCGGTACATGAGCCGGCGCACGCGCTCCCACGTGGTGCAGAAGATGGTGTCGGGATGGACGGGATTGATCGCGATGTCCGAAACGCCGGTGCTGTCGTTCACGAACAGCGTGCGCGTCCAGGTGGCGCCGCCGTCCAGACTGCGATAGAAGCCGCGGTTGGGATCGGTCGTGAATGCCTTGCCCATCGCGCCCACGTAGAGCTTCGTCGAATCCTGCGGGTTCACCACGACGGCCGCGATGTGCGCCGTCTCGACCAGCCCGCTGTACGCCCAGTTCTGTCCGCGATCGCGCGACACGTAGAGCCCCGTGCCGTCGTAGCCGTCGAGCGTCGCGTTGGCGTCGCCGCTCCCGCACCAGAGCGTGTTCGAGTTGAGCGGGTTCAAGGCCAGCGCGCCGACCGAGAAGATCCCGAGCCGGTCGGTGAGCGGCGTCCAGTTGGCGCCCAGGTCGTCCGAGCGCCACACGCCGCCGTTCGCCGAGCCGAGGTAGGCGGGGGTGCCGCCGGTCGCGGCCACGATGGCGTTGACCCGCCCACCGATGTTGAACGGTCCGACCGGCGTCCAGTCCTGGGCCGCGCTCGCCGAGAGCTGGCGCTCGGCGAGCGCGCGCTCGAACTGCAACTCCTCGACCGCGGCCGCGATCCTCTCGGTGGGGATCGTCCCGTCCGGCATGGCGCGCTGCCGGTAGAAGTAGTCGGAAGGGTAGTCGCGCTCGCCCGCTTCGGGCGCGGTCCGCGCGGGGGCGTGCGGCAGCACCGCGCAGGCGGCGATGACCGGGACGAAGAGGAGGTGGTGGAGGCGAAGGCGCATGGGTGCGGTGGGTGTCCCGGTCGGCGGGGTTCTGGTTCGCTCAATTGTAGGTGGGCGGAGGAGGGGCGTCCAGAGCCGATGTGCGCGGCAGCGGCGTGGCGCGAGCGCGGCCGCGCCGGCGACGAGCCCGCCGACGAGCCGGGGCGGCTAGCGTCC
>DATDEX010000036.1:0-14205 GCA_036522895.1 Candidatus Eiseniibacteriota bacterium
CGCCGCGCGGGTCACGGACGCCGCGCCGGGCACGGGCCCGGTACGTGCCGCGGAGCCGTCGCTCTACGAGCTCGCGTTCGCGCTCACGGACGCGAACGGCCGCGCGCGCCATCTCGAGGAGTTCCGCGGCCGCCCGTTCGTGGCGAGCATGATCTACACCCACTGCACGTCGGTGTGCCCGCGGATCACCGCCGATCTCCAGGCGCTCGATCGGGCCCTGCCCGTCGGCCTCCGCGAGCGGACGCGCTTCCTCCTCTTCTCGCTCGATCCCGCGCGCGACACGCCCGCGGCGCTCAGCGCGTTCGCGCGCGAGCGCGGGCTCGATCCCGCGCGCTGGACGCTGCTCGCGGCGGGCGCAGACGACATGCGCACGCTGGCCGCCGTGCTCGGCGTGCGTTTTCGCCCCGATGCGGGCGGGGAGATCGCGCACTCGGCGGTGATCGTGGTCGTCGACCGCGCCGGGGTGATCCGCTTCCGCCAGGCCGGCCTGACCGGGGATCCCACGCCGCTCGTGGCGGCGGTGCGAGCGGCGGAGTGAACGCCGCGGCGCCGGGCGCGCAACGGGCGCCCGGGCCGCGACGTCTCACTTGAAACTGTAGGCGAGCGTCACGCGCAGCGTCACGTCCGCGCGGCGGTCGGGGAGCGCCTTGTCCTTCGCGAGGTACGTGCGCATCTCGACGTTCGGCATCAAGTGCACGTTCGGGTGCGGCGTCGCATCGAGCGCGGCGAGCCAGAAGAGCTCGCGGTAGCCGGCGTGCTTCTGCTCCGCGTCGGGATCGAACCCGTCCACGCGTGCCACCGCGCGCCAGCGCTCGTCGAGCCGCTTGTGCGCGAACACGCTCACGCCGGCCGGCACCACGTCCGCGCCCCCCGCGCCGGCGTTCGCGTTGACGCGGCGGAACAACTCGACACCGGCGGCGTCCGAGCCCCGCTGCCAGCCGCCGAACAGCTTCGCGGTCCACTTGTCGCGCGGACCGGTCTCGCCCTCGAAGTCTCCCATCCCCTCGAGGACGAAGTTCCCGAACCGGTACGGGAGCGAGAGCGCGAGCTTCTTCGAGGCGTTGTTCTCCGGCTTCTGGCCGTTGCCGTTCGAGAGCATCACGTGCCAGCCGAGCGCTCGACCGGGCCCGGGCGGGCGCTGGAGCGACACGCCCAGGTCGGTCGCGAAGCCCAGTCCCTCGAGGTCGAGCACGGTCTTCTCGAGCGAGCGGTAGCCCCAGTAGCTCTCCGCGAGCGCCCACGTCGGCGACGTCGACTGCCCCATGACCAGGTCTCCGGCCGCCCCGACGTGCGACCAGCGAAGCCAGGCCTGCTTCAGGAACACGGCGGTCTTCCCCTTCGAGGTGAGCTCGTTGTCGTCGGATTCGAGCTGCAGACGCACCGCGAACACCGAGTCGAGATCCTGGTCCGCGGTGAGTTGCACGCGCCGGAAACGGAACGCCGAGCTGTCGGCGGGGACCGAGGAGCCGTGCAGCGCGTCCTGCGCATCGGCGAACACCAGACCCGAGAGGCGCACCTGCGCGTGCGTTGCGGGCACGGCCGCGAGCACGCAGAGCGCGCTCGAGAGCCACAGCAAGAGCCACGGGCGGCGACGCGACATGCGAACCTCCTCCGGTCGGATCGTGCGGGGCCCGTGCGGCTCCGCGCGATGGGGGTACGATGCGAACGACGGTGGTCCCCCGGGACCCGAGGGGCCGAGCACCGCGCAGAATCGCACGGGGCCCGCACCCGCCCCATGACGCCCGTCATACGGGGCGGCCCCGCACGCGCCGCCCCGCACGCGGACGGCCCACCGACGGCGGCCACGTGGGGGCCCGCACCCCGCTCCGGTATTGCGCCCCGTCCGCCCGCGTGCTACTCCTGCCCAGCGGTTCCCGAGAGGGCTCCCCCCGGCACTTATCGAAAGGACTCGCCATGCTGCGTCGTTCGATGCTCGCACTCGCGATCCTCGTGATGCTTCCCGCGGCCTCGTCCGCGGGCTCGTTCACCGCGTTCGGCCCGCAGCTGGGCTTCAGCCAGACGCCCGACCAGTTCCTCTTCGGCGGCCATCTCCAGTGGGGGGACGTCGCGCCGCAGCTGGATTTCGTGCCCGGCATCGACCTGGGCTTCGGCGACAACACCACGCTCGTGTCGGTGAACGGCGATTTCCACTACCGCATCGACACCAAGACGCAATGGCAGCCGTACGTGGGCGGCGGGGTGGGCATCCACTTCTTCTCGTTCGACAATGCCGGTCCGGGTGTCGACAACAGCGCGACGCGCGGGGGCGGCCATTTCATCGCCGGGGCCGACGTGGCCACGAAGAGCGGCAGCCGGTTCTTCGCCGAGCTGAAGCTCGGTTTCGGTGATTCGCCGGACATGAAGGCCGTCGCGGGCTGGAGTTTCAAGCCGCGCTGAGGCCATCGCGCCCTGCATCCGCGATCGCTCGTGCACATTTCACGTGACGAGCGTTCGCGCGAGTCAGGGTTCGGTCAAATGATGCTCGCCGCGGCGCGCGATCGCGTCGTGGGCAAGCATGTGACCGCACGCACTCGCGCACAGACGACGCTCGATTGTCGTGAAGGGTGCCGCGAAGCGCGCCGATACGATGCACGTCACGGCTGGTGCCCGGGAGAGGCCAGCCGGCGGTGTCACACGTCACCGTGGGTCCGGGCTTGCGACCGCTGCTCCGGTTCCCGAAACACTCCCCGTGCAACACACGAGAGGACTCCGTCATGCTGCGTCGCTCGCTCATCGCACTCGCGATCCTCGTGATGCTGCCCGCGGCCGCGTCCGCCGGCTCGTTCACCTACTACGGCCCGCAGTTGGGCTTCAGCCAGAGCCCCGACCAGTTCGTGGTCGGCGGCCATCTCAAATGGAACGCCGTCGCTCCCAAGCTCGACTTCGTGCCTGGCGTGGACCTCGGCCTGGGAGACAACAACACGCAGGTTTCGATGAACGGTGACTTCCACTACAAGATCACCTCGAACAGCGACTGGCAGCCGTACGTGGGTGGCGGCGTGGGCATCCACTTCGATTCGGTTACGGACCGCCACGGGGAGACCACTGGCCGCGAAGCGCGGGCCGGCGGCCACTTCATCGTCGGCGCCGGCGTGCCCACCGCGGGCCGCAGCCGATTCTTCACCGAGATGAAGCTCGGCTTCGGCGACTCGCCCGAGCTGAAGGTCATGGCGGGCTGGAACTACCGGTCACACTGAAGCCCGTCGCAGGAACCTCGCGCCGGCCCGGCAACTCCCGCGGCCGGCGCGAAGTCGTTTCGGGGCGGGGTCGTGCCCGCGAGATTGCAGCGGGTGCGCGCTGCACGGCCGACACCGCCCGCGGTGTGCCTCTCGGGCGGCGCTGGCCTATGCTGTGCCGCATCGTGACCGTGCCCCCCGGAGGACCCCCGATGCGCCACCCGTTCGCCGCCGCGTTCGGCGCGCTCTTGCTCGCCGTCGCGCTGCCCCCGCCGGGCGCGCGCGCGACCATCAGCCCCGAGGCCGGCGCCGTCGTCCGCCGCTATCTCGAGGTCACCGGGGGCGCCGGCGCGTTCGCGGCCGAGAGCACCGCGTACACGCATGCGCGCATCGAGGCATTCGGCTTCACGGGCGCGTTCGCGTCGTGGGCCGCGCGCCCGGCCCGTCGCTACGCGCGCACCGAGCTGGGACCGTTCAAGCTCGCCGAGGGCGTCGACGGCACCACCGCGTGGCGGACCGATCCCACGACCGGCGTCGTCCGCCCGCTCGCCGACTCCGACCTCGACAAGGCGCTCGCGAGCACCTGGTTCGAGCTCGAGCGCTGGGCCGAGCCGGACCAGGGTGGCGGCGAGGTGACGCTCGCGGGGCACGAGAAAGACTCGCTCGGCGCGGTCACGGTGCTGGAAGTGACGCCGCCCGCGCTGGCCCCGGGCGTGCGGAGCGAGCGCGCGTCGCGCACGCGCAAGCTGTGGTTCAGCGATGCCACCGGTCTGCTCGTGCGCCTGGACGCGCGCGAGGACCAGCGCGAAGTCGTCACCACGCTCTCCGACTATCGTGAGGCCGGCGGCCGCCGGCGCGCCTTCGTGAACGAGACCGGCATCGTGGGCATGTCCGCGAACCGCCTCCGCGCGGTCTCGGACACCGTGCTCGCGAACGTGAGCGTCGCCGGGCTGCCGTTCTCGCCGCCGAGCGACAACGCGAGCGCCGTCCGCTGGCTCGCGAAGGACGGGGTCGCGCACCTGCCGTTCGAGTATCGGGCGCGGCACGTGTGGCTCAAGGCCAGCGTGGACGGCGGGCCGGCCGAGAACTTCCTGTTCGACACCGGAGCGAGCGTCACGGTGATGGACAGCAGCTGGGCCGCCCAGCACGGGCTCAAGACGCAGGGCCACATGCAGGCTTCGGGCGCGGGCGCTTCCGGCGGTGCGTCGTTCGCCACGCTCCGCTCGCTGCGCGTGGCGTCCGCCGCGGGCGATGGCATCGAGCTCAAAGACGTGAAGGTCGCCGTGCTCGACGTGAACCCGAGCTTCGAGCCGCTCTTCTGGCGTAGCCTGGCGGGCGTGATCGGCTACGACGTCATCAGCCGGTTCGTCGTCACCGTGGATTACGACGACAGCACGCTCGTGCTGCACGATCCCGGGACCTGGCACTACGCGGGCGCCGAGAAGCCGCTGCAGATGGTCATGAACGGCACCGTGCCCGCCATCCGGGGCACGTTCGACGGCAACGACGAGGGCCTGTTCCGTCTCGACGTGGGCAGCAGCAGCACGGTGGACGTGCACGCTCCGTTCGCGAAGGCGAAGGGGCTCAAGGGTCGCATGGGCCGCACGCAGCCGGTCGACGGCGTGGGCTTCGGCGGCGCGTTCTCTTCCGACGTCGGCCGCCTGCGCAGCATGAGCCTCGGCCCCTACGAGTGGGACGATCCGATCGTGGTGGTGTCGAACGCCACCGAGGGCGCGTTCGCGAGCGAGGAGTTCGCGGGCAACATCGGCAACCGCGTCCTCGAGCGGTTCCAGGTCACGCTCGACTACCAGCGCCGGGAGGTCATCCTCGAGCCGGGGAAGCGCTACTCCGACAGGGACCGGCTCACGCGCTGCGGCGCGCTGCTGGCCCGCCGGCAGGGGGCGGTGACCGTGGCGAGCGTGCTGCCGAACTCGCCCGCCGACCACGCCGGCCTGCGTCAGGGCGACCAGGTGCTGGCGCTCGACGGCCGCGAGATCGGGGCGTGGGACCTGCCCGAGGTGAGCGCCCTGCTCGACGACGGCGACGTCGGCCGGAAGGTCCCGGTGCGGGTGCGCCGTGGCGACGGGGAGAAGTCGCTCAAGATCAAGCTGGCGGACGTCGTCCGGTAGGCCCTCCCGCCCGCGAGCCCCCGGGCGGGGACCCGGTCGGCCATTCCGGTGTCACGCGCCGTTTTTCGCGAATCCTGATGCCCGCTTGCCGACGCTGGCGTATCCTTGCCTGATCGTCCCGATACGCACACCCGGAGGCTCGATGTCCCCAGCTGGCGTCCGCCGCGCGTCCCAAGCCGCCGCGACCCTCGCCCTCCTGTTCTCGATCGCATGGCTTCCCGCCTGTTCCAAGCAGGCGGCGCTGCCGCTCCCGCCCAATCAGCGGCCGACGCTCGAGGTCACGCAGGCGCCGGCGAGCAGCACGCAGCCATTCTTCTATGCCTACGAGGTGCGCTGGGCGGGCTTCGACGCCGACGGGCGGATCGACCACTTCCGCTACGCCATCGACCCGCCGACCGAGGCCGACGCGGACACGCCGTGGGTGAACACGAACGAGAATCGCAAGTCGTTCCTGTTCCATTCCGACAAGCTCGACTCGCTCTCGGACCAGACGGCGGAGGGGTACCACACGCTGGTGCTCGAGGCGGTGGACGACCGCGGGGACTTCTCGGCGCCCATCTCGCGCTCGTTCACGTCGTTCACGATCGCCCCGACGCTGCAGATCGTGCAGCCGGTGCTGAACCACCACTTCACGCTCGTGTTCGGGCCCTCGGTCCGGATCCGGTGGACGGGCAACGACCCCGACGGCCGCACGACGAACCAGCCGGTCAAGTACAAGTTCAAGGTGTTCCCGGAGGGCGGCCCCGACTTCGACTTCTCCACGATATTCGCGCGGCCGGACTCGGTGCGCCGGCGGTACGCGCCGCACTTCACCGAGTGGGACTCGGTCGGCGGCGACACCACATCGGTGGACATCCGCGACCTGGTCCCGGGACGCCGTTACGTGGCGGTGGTCGTGGCGTTCGACGAGGTGGGAGCGTATTCGCCGATCATGGACTTCGACACGAACATGATGTTCTTCGACGTCACCTACGCCGGGCTGGCCGGTCCCAAGATGACCGTGTCCAACGAGAGCTTCTTCTTCACGTACTCCTCGGGCGGGTTCTCGCTCGATCCCGCGAGCTTCATCCACACGGAATCCCCCGCGGGCAGACCGATCCACTTCAACTGGTCGGCGACCACGGCGGCCGGTGGGTTCGTCAGCGGCTATCGCTGGATGCTCGACGGCAACGTCAACGACGAGACCGAGCGAAAGGACGAGCAGACCGACATCGACCACTGGAGCCGGTACTCGCCCCTCGTCCAATCCGTCGACCTGCCGCCCATGGTCCCCGCCGGTGGGAGCGAGGTCCACTTCCTCTACATCGAGGCCCAGGACAACTTGAAGCAGGTGAGCATCGCCGTGGTGCGCTTCGTCGTGGTGAAGGCGATCTTCGACAAGGATCTGCTCATCGTGGACGACACGCGCCTGGTGCCCGACCACGAGGTTCCGGGCGGCTGCGTCGACCGGCCGCGCGGCGTGTGGCCCACGGCGGCGGAGCTCGACACCTTCTTCTTCGCGCGCGGCGGAGCGCCGTGGAAATGCTACCCCGCCGGCACGCTGTCCCCGGTCGGCATCTTTCAGGGCTATTCCTACGACACGCTCGGCACCCGGTCGCTGCCGTTGGGGACGCTGACGCTGCAGCAGCTCTCGCACTACCGCCACATGGTGTGGTTCACGAACCTCAAGGCGGCGCTCAACATCAACGACCCAGACTACGCGCTCGACCCGATGTCCCAGCTCCGCTGGCTCTCGAGGCCGGGCCGCCCCAACCCGATCGGGACGTGGGTCTCGCAGGGCGGCGAGTTGTGGATGTTCGGCGGCGGGGCGGCCAGCGCGCTGCAGATCAGCTGGGAAAAAGGGGGCACCCGGACCGACGTGTACTCCAGCGCGGACGGCGAGCTCGTGCCCGGACGGTTCATGTACGACGTGTTCGGCTGGCGGAGCGAGATCACCGCGAGACAGTTCGCGCAGGGGACCAAGCCCAACCACCCGATCGGCCGCACCTCCGCATCGCCCGATTACTCGTCACTGCCCGACTATCTGTTCGAAAAGTACCCCGACACCGATCCGATCAACCTGTACGCGCCGAACCGGATCGGGACGAGCGACTACTTCCAATCGTCCGAGCCCGGCGAGGGCCTGACCCAGTCGAACGAGGTGCTGGAGGATCTCGATCCGGACCCCGAGGTGACGCGCGAGGCTTCGGTGCTCGACACCGTGTTCGAATCCGTGGGTGGCCAGCTCGGCTCGGGGCGCCCGGTCATGACGCTGTGGCACGGGGGCACCCATGGGCAGAAGCAGGTGTTCAGCGGCTTCGGGCTCTGGTACTGGCAGCGCCCGGCGGAGATCGCGATCGTCGACTGGGTGCTGCAGACGGTGTGGGGCCTGCCCCGGCAGGACATCCCCCGGTAGCGCTATGCCACCCCCGGGTGCTGGCGATGGTGATCGGTGCGGGCCTGATACGCCTCGCCGAGATCGAACAGCGTGGCCTCGTCGAAGGGTGAGCCGACGATCTGGAATCCGGCGGGCATGCCCGCTTTTCCGAAGCCCGCGGGCAGCGCGAGCCCCGGCAGCCCGCACGCCGCCGCCAGTCCGCCCACCGGGTCGCCGTAGGGCAGCGCCTCGTTGAGGTCCTGCTCCACCGGCGGCGCCACGCTCATGAAATTGGGTGTCACGATGACGTCGTAGCGCGCGAGGAACTCGCGCATCGTGCGCTGGATGGATTCGCGGATGCGCAGCGCCTTCATGGTGTCCGCCCCGGTGACGGGCTCGGCGATCTCGCGCTGCCGCGGCGCGATGTCGTCCACGAGCTGCTTGACGCGCCCGTCGTTCAGGAACGGCTCGAACGCCGCGAGCGCCTCGACGCTGATGAGGAGCCCGGCCACCTCGCTCGCCGGCACCGCCGGCAGCTCCGCGGTCTCGAGCTTTAGCCCCGCGGCGCGCAGCTCGCCCACGGCGGCGTCGAACGCCGCGCGGACCTCGGGCTCTCCGACCTTCGACCAGTCGAGCGGCACGAGCGCCGCCTTGAGCGAGCGGAGCGTGCGGCCCTGCCCGCGCTCGAGACGCGGGCGCTCGGTGGCGCACGAGGGGTCGCGCGGGTCGGCGCCGGCGATCACCCCGAGGACGGTGCGGCAGTCCCCGACCGAGCGCGCGAGCGGTCCGACCTTGTCGAACGTGTAGGCGCCGACCATGCCGCCGGCGCGCGAGACGAGGCCGTAGGTGGGGCGGATTCCCGTGAGCCCGCAGAAGGCGCTCGGGCAGAGGATCGAGCCCCACGTCTCGGTCCCGAGCGCGAACGTGGCGAGACCCGCGGCCACGGCCGCGCCCGAGCCCGACGACGAGCCGCCGGTCCAGCGCGACGGATCCCACGGGTTGCGGCCGGGGCCGCTCGCCGACGCGTTCGCGAACCGGTAGCCGAGGCAGCCCGCGAACTCGACCATCGCGGTCTTGCCGAGCAGCACCGCCCCGGCCTGCTCGAGCCGATCGACCACGGTCGCGTTCTCGTCGGGGACGCGGTCGCGCAGGAAGCGCGTGCCCCACGCCGTGACGACGCCTTTGGTGTCGAACAGGTCCTTCGCCGCGTACGGCACGCCGTGGAGCGGGCCGTGCCAATTGTTCGCGCGCAGGTCGCTCGCGGCGCGGCGCGCCTGCTCGAGCGCGAGCTCGGGCGTCGGCCGCTCGAACGCGTTGTAGCGATCGTTCCAGCGTGCGATGCGGTCGAGGAAGCCCTGCGTGAGCTCGACGGGCGAGAGCCGGCCGGCGCGCAGGTCGGGAGCCAGCGTTTCCGCGGTGGCGAAATACACGTCGTCCTTGAGCATGGCTCACCGCTCCCGTTTGCCGGTGCGCTGCGGACGGAACACCACCGGCAGGTCGCCGCCCGGCGGGAGCGGGAACTCGCGTAGCGTCTTGAGCGTCGTGAGCGTTCCGGCGCGCTGGCGGTCGAACTCCTTCTGCGCGGGCGTCGGCGCGGGCGGCTGCGGCTTCTCCGCCGCGGCGATCGGCGGCTTGCGATGCGGGGCGGTGGGCTTCCGGCTGGCCGACGCCGCGACCACCGGCGGCGCGAGCAGCGCGGCGGAGCCGGCCGCGACCAGGGTCACGAATTGCCGCCGCGAAACCGCGGGCGCGGGACGGGGCTTCTCACGTGCCGTCATGAACGGACCTCCCGGGTGAGCGAGCGGCCCTCGAACGCCTCGAGGCGCCCCCGCATGTCGTCGGGGCAGGGAACACTGGTCTTCGTCGCGTAATCGTAGAACACCTGCACGGACTTCGCGCTCACCACGAGCCGCCCGCTCGTGAGCTCGCGGATCGCGTAGTCGAATCCGAACGATTTCTGCCCAACGTAGGAGCAGCGGATGCACAGCTCGAGCGTCTCGTGCATGAGCGCCTCGGAGCGGAAGTCCACGTCGACGTGCGCCAGGATGAACGGCACGACGCGGTAGTTGTCGTCCTGCCTGAACGCCCGCCAGTACTCCTGCCGTGCCACCTCGAGGTAGGTCACGTAGACCGCGTTGTTGATGTGTCCCATCGCATCGGTGTCACGGAAGCGGGGCTTGAGCGGCGCCACGATGGTCCAACGTTCGGTGCTCGACAAGCGCATCCCCTCCCGGCGTGTCGCGCGGCCGCGGCCGCGCGCGTGCGCACGATCGATCTAGAACCCGTTCATGGGCATGAGGAACACCGGGCGCGTGCGGAACCAGGGCTCCACGAGCGCGGCCGCGCCGCGCAGATCCTCGACCAGCCCGCGCTCGACCGCCACCCCCGGGCTCACCGCCCCCGCCACGAGGATCGCGAGCGCCTCCGCGCTCGCGGTGAGCCGCGGCAGCTTGTCCCGGCTCGCCGCCTGCCGCGACGTCTCGGCGTGCACGGTCAGGTGGCCGTCGCGCGCGTGGACGCGCCAGGCGCGCTCGTTCGGCTGCAGCACGTCGTCGCGCACGTCGATCACCAGGTCGCCGCGCGCGTGCGGCGCCACGGGCAGGGCCTCGAGCGCGTTCTTCACGTCCACGAGCCGCAGCATCGCGCCGTAGCCCGCGTGCCCGGAGCTCCGCACCACGCCCAGCTTCATCTCGCCGCGCAGGTTCGCGGCGTCGGCCAGCTCGGCCGCCCACGGCGCGTCCGGCGGCGTGGACATGACCAGCTCGACCGCCTGGTCGCGCAGGCCGTGCAGGTAGCCGGTGAGGCCGCGGTGCGCGTCGGGCGTGAGCGCCACGAACTCGTTCACGGTGAGCACCAGCTTCCACGGCCCGTCGCCGGAGTCCACCTGCACGTGGAGATAGCCCTCGATCTGGCCGCGCCTCCGCTCGTAGACGATCCACTCGCCCTCGTAGCCCCAGAGCCGGCGCTCCCACCACTCCGGGCGGCGCGCCAGCGCGAAGTGCCCGCGCTCGCGCGCGTAGCGATCGTAGAGCTCCTGGACGAGCGGCCGGTCCGGCATGCGCAGCCGGCGCACGCGGCGCGCTTCCTCCGAGGCCGGCAGCAGCGCGGGCGGCACGGAGAGCATCGTGGGGGTCTCGACGAGGCCCCAGCCGAAGCGCCGATAGAAGTCGCCCCGGAACGAATAGAGCATGCTCAACGCGTCGCCGCGCTGGCGCATCTCGCGCAGGCTCGCGCGGACGAGCGCCTCGCCCACGCCGCGCCGGCGGTGCTCGGGCGACACGGCGACCGAGCCGATGCCGGTGACCGAGAGCTTGTCGCCGCGCACGAACGCGTGGAGCGGGTAGAGCACGAGCGCGGCGACGATTTCGCCGTCGAGCTCGCCGACGCGCACGTCGCGCAGGCCGAAGCGCGGATGGTCGCCGAAGAAATCCCGGCGCGCCTCGGCGCTCGAGACGCGGTAGGCGCGGAGCGACAGGTCCACGAGCGTCTCGATGTCGGTGCGGCGCGCCGGCCGGTAGCGAAGCGCGGGGGGGCGCGGTGCGCGATCGCGGCTCACAGCCGACCTTCCCGGGTGAGGAACAGCGCCGCGTCGCCGTTGCGGGCGCGGGTGATGCCGGGCCCGCGCAGGCTCCGGCCGTTCGCGGTCGCGCGCAGCACGCGCGCCGGCTGCCAGTCGGCGTCGAAGTGCGCGAGCAGCTCGAAGCGGTACTCGCCCTGCGGAAGCGGCCCGGTGTCGCCCAGCATCGGCGGCGTGTCGAACTTGCCGCCGAGCACCACGACCTGGGACATCGCCACCGACACCGCGCCCCCCGGGGCGCGGATCACGATCTCGATGCGCGTGCTGTCGGGGAGGCGCACGTCCCCGGCGACGCGCACGGCGCCGTTCGAGGTGCGGTAGGGCTCGAAGCGCTCGAGGATCGCCGCGCCGGCCGAGAGCCCGGTCGTGTCCGGCAGGCGCTCGAACGTCAGCTCCTGTCGCGGTTTCTCGCGGCCGCAGCCGGCGAGTGCCGGCACGCACGCGGCCGCGAGGCACAGCATGAGCCGGACCGCAGGGGCGTGGGCACGTCGCATGGCGGGGCAAGGTAGCAACACCCGCCGGACATTGGAACTCGCGGGAACCCACGGGAACTCACGAACGGGGGCCCCCGGGCCGGGAACCCCCGAGGGAAGCCGCGGGCCCGGCTACATCCCGACCGCGCGCCGCGTGCGCTCGGCCTGCGCCAGGTGGCGGTGGCAGTGGACGACGAGGATGCGAAACGCGTCCCCGAGGTTCAAGCGGATGAGCGGGGTGACCGGCGAGGCGAGCCCGGTGCGGAGATCGTGTCCGTCCGCCTCGAGCATGAGCGCGCGCACGCGGGCGACGCCGGCCAGGAACGCGTCCACGACGTGGTCGCGCGGGGCGGATCCGACCCGGAAGAGCCTGGGCGCGGGCATCGGCTTTCCGCCCTCGATGAGCGCGCCGGTGAGCCAGCCGCCGAGGAAGCTCGGCCGCCACGACCGGTCGGTCTTGCCGCGCGCCTTCGCCCGCGCGACCGCCGGGGCGAGCGGGCCGTCCAGGTAGGCGTCGTTCGCGAGGCAGAGGTGCTCGAACACCTGCGCCACGCTCCAGCCGCCGTCGGGCGGCATCTCCACGAACTTGGCCTCGGGCAGGCCGGCGACCGCCACGCGGGTCCGCGGCTCGATGCGGTCGAGTTCTCCGATGAGCTGCGCCAGCATGGGCGAGCGCAGCGATGAGGCGGCCGGGGGCATCACGATCTCCTGTCGGGAACGGGTGGGGGCGACTCGCCGCCGGGGTGATCCCGGCCAGCATACGCCAAGTCGCGGCGGCAATGGAGCTTCCGGAGCGGTTCCGACCCCGGCCGGGGCGGGCCGTGGCATTGCGGCGGCGCGCGCCGCTCTGTTAGTTTGCGCTGCCTGTCCGCGCGCCCTGGCCCGGCGGCAGCCCCGCCGGCCGTGAGGCGCGCGCTCGTTCCCGGTGCCACCGGGTGCCCCGACCGGGCATACGTCGTGTCGAAAGGAGTCTCGGGTGAACCAGTTCGTCGCGATCCTGCGCCGTGTCTCCGCGGTGCTCGCCGCGGTCGCGTTGCTGTCGAGCCTGGCGCCCGCGCACTCGCGCGCGCAGGGCGACGCCCGGCCGGCCGCGCCCGCGGACAGCACCGCCAACGACAGCGCCACCCCGAAGGGCAAGAAGGCGAAGAAGACGAAGGCGCCCAGAGTTCCCAAGCCGCCCAAGCAGAAGAAGATCTCCAAGCGCTCGGCCGCGTCCGACTCGACCGCCACCGCCGCGACCGCCAAGCCCAAGCGGGAGAAGGCCGCGAAAGTGCCGAAGGTCGCGAAGCCCAAGAAGGGCTCCCGGGGCTCGGCGATGTCCGACTCGACCGGCACCGCCGCGACCGCCGCGCCCAAGAAGGCGCCGAAGCCCCCGAAGGCGCCGAAGGTCGCGAAGACGCAGGAGCCGGAAAAATCGTACGAGGAGCAGAAGAAGGAAGATGGCGTCTACGCCAAGCGCTCGAACTGGCTGTCGTTCCGGTTCGGATACGCGAAGCGCAGCGGGGATCTCACCGGCGACGGGCTCGTGGGCTACGGCATCGGCTTCCAGCACATGCTGAGCCGGAAGTACGCGTTCGCGGCGGGCGCGGGTCAGGACATCGTCGGGCACTTCGGCGGGCAGCTCGACGAGGCGGTGCCGTTCACGGGAGAGTTCCAGCGCCACTACAAGTGGAACACCGCGGTGCGTCCGTACGTCGGGATCGGGGGCGGATTCTATCTGCGCAAGACCTACCGCACCCAGGGCGAGTACAACACCACGACCACCGGCGGCCCGCACCTCTCGCTCGGCTTCACGTCGGCGCTCGACGAGCGGCACGTCATCGGATTCGAGGCCCGCGTCGCAAGCCTCAAGGGCCGGCCCGGGATCGTGAACCCGACGTTCGGCCCCGGCGAGGACACCGAGACGATCTGGACCGCCAAGCTCATCTGGGCGCTGGTGTACTGACGCGGGAGAGCCGGCCCGGGCGCAGCTGTCCACGCGGGTGACGACCCGTGGCGAGCGTGTACGGCGTCCGGTGTGGGGAGTGCTCCGGGGCGCGGCATCGCGCCCGGCACGCTCGCTGCAGTGAAGTTCGCTGCCGCCCCTGGCGACCCGCCCCCCAGGAGCAGGATCATGCCGATGTCCAAGGCGAAGCGCACGCTCTCGGTGTTGTCGCTCGCGCTCATGCTGGCCGGAGCGGGCCGCGCGTCCGCCCAGTGCAGGAGCTGCGATCCGTTCTTCCACTGCATCGCTTCGCATCCGGGCGCGTTGCTCTGCGTCGAAGGCCCTTACACCTGCGCGATGTTCATGGGGTGCTTCGCCGACGACGGCGGAAGCGGGCGCCTGCCCGACGGCCCGGGCGACGAGTTCCTCACCACCTGGACGCTGTTCGATGCCGAGCCGGCGTCCACGCCGGGCCAAGCCGCCCTGCGAGCCGTCCCCGGCGCGCTCGCGCTGGGCGATGAGGCGCGCGCGAGCCTGGGCGTGTCCGCGCTGCGGGGCGCCATCGCCGAC
>DATDEX010000037.1:0-4144 GCA_036522895.1 Candidatus Eiseniibacteriota bacterium
CGCGCCGGCGTGCGCGTCGCGCCGCCGGACGCGCGCCGCGCGTGCGGCCCGCTTGCATCCGCGCCGGTCACTCCCGATACTTTTCGCTCGGCGTGCGCCCAGGCCCCGGGCCACGCCCCGATGCCCCCGCCCGTCCCGAACGGTCCCGAACCCGGATAATCGCTCATGCCCAAGTCGTCTCGCGTGCTCCTCGCGGCCGCCCTGCCGCTCTGCCTCCTGGTCGTCGCCGTGCTCGGCCCCCGCTCGGCCGGTGCGGCCAGGCCGGCCGCCCGGTCGCTGCTCCAGAACCCCGACTTCGAGCGCGGGATGCCGACGCACCCCTGGATGCCGAGCGGCTGGGACACGTCGACCGCCGAGCTGCCCACCGTGTTCTTCGGTCGCGACTCGTTCATCGTGCACGGCGGCAAGTGGGCGGTGAACGTCGCGAACATGAGCGGTGCGATTCCCCTGGCGCACAACTGGAGCCAGACGCTGCTCGTGGGGCCCGAGACCTGGGGGAAGGTCGCGGTGTTCAAGGCGTGGACGCGCAGCAACGGGGTCGACGGTCGCGCCTACCTGCTCGTGCAGGCCTACGCCGACACCGTCTCGCGGATGGCCCACATCTGGAACGTGGATCGCGAAGAGGCATTCAAGCGGCTCGGCATCAACAAGATCGATGACCCGCTGCTCGACCTGGGCTGGAAGCGCACGCAGTTCGACGAGCCGCTCACCGAGTGGGTCCAGCGCGAGGCGCGCGCTTACGTTCCGCCCGGAACGAACGTGCTGTTCGTCCGCTGCGGGCTCATGGGCACGGGGCAGGTGCTGTTCGACGACGCCTCGCTCACGTTCGAGAAGGCGCCGGCGGCGGAACGACCCGCGAAGGGCGAGAACCTGTTCGCGGAGCCGGGCTTCGAACAGCGCGGGCTCGCCTGGGACGTGGCGATCCCGCCGTACGAGGGCGCCAAGGTGGTCGTCGACTCGACCGTGGCGCACACGGGGCGTTGCAGCATCAAGCTCGCCGACTTCCACGACGGCCTGGTCGAGGCGCGCATCGGCGTGGCCCAGCCATTCGAGGGGCGGCGCCTGCGCGGCCTGCGCGTGCGGCTGAGCGCATGGTTCAAGGGCGATTCGCTCCGGGGCTCCGCGCTGGTGAAGATCTACGCCCAGGGCCTGCGCACGCACGTGCTCCAGTCGCCCGCGGCGGAGCTGCTGTCGGGCACGTGGGACTGGAAGCAGGTGGCGATCGAGCTCGACATTCCCGACGACGCCGAGTTGGTCTGGGCGAACTGCATCGCGTTCGCGCCGGCGCCGGGGACCGTGTGGATCGACGACGCGAAGTTCGAGGTCGTCGGGCCCGCCACGAGCGCGCCGAGCCCGGGCCGGAAGACCGCGGCGGTCAACCGGCGCTGAGCGGCACGCGCGCCAGGCTCAAGGCTGGCGTGTATTCACAGGCATTTGCGAACGACTCCTTGACACGCCCGGTATGCGGGCACAGAATTCGCGCAGCAGCTGGGCAGAAAGATCTCCTTGGCAGGGAGCTTTCAAACCCGATCCGGGGTTCCGTTCGCTGCACGGGGCCTGTTTCTGAGCCGATCGCGAAGATCACGAGCGAGGTGAATCGCGGGAAGCCCGAGAATCGCGCGGAAAGGGAGCTGCTGGGCGTCCGCTTCACCGGCCCTGGGTGAAACCCTCTCGGACGCTAGTAGGGGCCCCCCCTCTACTTCTGTGCTGCGCGCCGCGCGCACCTCGAGCTCCCGCACCCTTCGAACGGCGCCTTGCGAGTCCTCACGTCGGACGTCGCGCGCGTTCAGTCCCAGCGCCGCGAGCGGAGGAACAACCAGGTCGCGAGCCCCGTCGCCGCCAGGAGCCCGAGCGCGAACCACTCGCTGTGCGGCCACCGGTACTCCGGCAGCGGGAAGTTCATGCCGTAGTAGCTCGTGACGACCGTGAGCGGCAGCCCGATCGTGGCGATCACGGTGAGCCGCTTGATCACCTCGTTCATCCGGTTCGAGACCGCCGACAGGTAGAGCTCGAGCACCGACGCGCTCTCGTCGCGGAACGAGTCGAGCAGGTCCGAGACGCGCGCGAGCCGGTCGTAGACGTCGCGCAGGTAGGGACGCAGCTCGGCGGGAATCACGCGCAGCTCGTCGCGCGTGATCCCGAGCAGCGTGTCGCGCTGCGGCCCGACGATGCGGCGCAGGCCCCCGATGCCGCGCTTGATGCGCAGGATGCGCACGTGCATCTGGGACGACGTGTCCGTGAACACGTCCTCCTCGAGCCGATCCACGTCCTCGGCGAGGCGGTCGACGAGCGGCAGGTAGTGGTCCACGAGCACGTCGAGCAGGAAGTGCATGAGGTGCGCGGGGCCCTTCGCGAGCAGCGCCGGGCGCCGCGGCAGCAGCGCCGTGGCCGCCATCACCGAGCGCGTCTCGCCCTCGTGATAGGTCACGAGCCAGTGCTCGCCCACGACCATGTCCACCTCGCGCAGGCTCGGCCGGTCTTCGCCGGCCTCCCAGCGGGCGGAGTGCACGACCAGGTAGAGATAGTCGCCGTAGTCGTCGAACTTGGGGCGATTGACCTGCATGACGAGGTCCTCCACCACGAGCGGGTGGACGCCACACGGCGCCAGGGCGTCGCGCACCGTCGCCTCGTCCTCGCTGTCGAAGTCGATCCAGGCGTTCGCGGAATGGTCGCGCGCCGCCCGGTGGGCGTCCGCGAGCGTGCCCTGCCGCGCGCCGCTCGCGTCGGCGAGCCAGACCCGGATCACGCGTGCGCTCCCCGCGCTCCGTGCCGCGCGACGGCCAGCGCGATCCGGCTCGTCGTGGCGTGGATGCGCACCGTGTCCTCGAGCCGGCGCGCGTAACCGCCACCGAGCGTCGTGGCCACGGGGATCCCGCGGCGCGCGCAGCCCTCGATCACCGCGCGGTCGCGCGCCTCGAGTCCCGCGAACGAGAGTCGGAGCCCGCCGAGCTGGTCGTCCGCGTAGGGGTCGGCGCCGGCCTGGTAGAGCACGAGGTCGGGCGCGAACGTCCACACCCGCTCGAGCGCGGGCAGGAGCGCCGCGAGATAACCCTCGTCGCCCGTGCCGTCCGCGAGGCCGACGTCCAGATCGCCCGCCTCCTTGGGGACCGGGTAGTTGTTCTCCTGGTGGATCGAGAGCGTGAACACCGCGGGCTCGTCGCGAAAGATGTGCGCGGTGCCGTTCCCCTGGTGCACGTCGAGGTCCACGACGGCGATGCGGCGAACGAGCGCCTCCCGCAGCAGCACCCGGGCCGCGACCGCGAGGTCGTTCACGTAGCAGAAGCCCTCGGCATGGCCGGCGTAAGCGTGGTGGAGCCCGCCCCCGAGGTGCGCCGCCGCCCCCTGCCCGAGCGCGCGCCGTGCCGCTTCGGTGGTGCCGGAGGCGCCGAGCGCGAACGCGTCGACGATCTCGCGCGTGAGTGGCAGCTCGCTGTACTGCGTGCGCGGCGTCCAGCGGAGCGCCGCGAGGTCGTCGAGGTAGTCCGCATCGTGCGCGGCGGCGAGGAGCTCGCGCGTGGCCGGCGGCGGCGCCAGCCCGGCGGTCTCCTGGGGCAGGTCGCCGGAGGCGACCAGCGCGTGCAACGTCGCCGCGTATTTCGCGGTCGGGAACACGTGCGCCCCGATGTCGCAGGTATAGCGGGGCGACCACACGGCGGCGGGGCGGCGGGTCATGCGGGCAGGGTGCCATCGCGCCCGGGGCATGGCAACGGCGCGGGGGGCATGACGCGACGCGGGCGGACGTGAAGCGCTCGCGCGGCGCGTTCGCGCGGCGCGTTGGCGGGGCGCGGAGAGCGGGCCACGCCCCGTGACAACGGCGAAACCGTCCCGCGGCGCGCTTCCGCTACAATCCCCGCCGACCATGCCCCGGGCCACTCCGCCATCCCTCCCGCCCTCGACGCCCTCCGCGGCGCCCGACCACCGGCGCGCGTTCCGCGCGCTCTCCGCGCGCCTCGCCGCGCGGCGCGCCGCCTCGTTCGGCGTCCGGCTGTGGCTCGTGATCCTCGTGCTGGCGCTCTGCGTGGGGGCGTTCACCTACTGGCGGGTGCGCGTGCCGCTCGACGGCGTCGCGCATCACGCCGGCCAGGGCACGGCCGCCGGGCGGCTCGCGCTCGTCCTCGCCGCATGCGCGCTCGCGGGCGGCGTG
>DATDEX010000038.1:0-5096 GCA_036522895.1 Candidatus Eiseniibacteriota bacterium
GGCGTCGCGAGTCGCGCCCGCGCGAGTCGCGCGAGCAGCGCACGCCGTTCGCCCGCGGCGGGCGGCCCGAAAGCCCAGCGCAGCGTCTCGAGCCGCGCGAGATCGCGCCCGACGCGCGAAGCCGGGGGCATTCGGCTCAGAGCGACGCGGGCGTGGCGTTGCCCGTGCTGTCTTCCGGCGCCTCGACCGGCACCCAGCCCTCGTCCGGAACCAGCATCTCGGCGTCGCCCGAGAAGCGGTCCATCCGCACCGGGACGATGTTCCCGTCCGTCGTCAGGTGGTCGTAGCGCCAGCGCGTCGGCCACACATAGACGGCGAACGCCAATGCCAGCAGCAGCCACACGAGCGGGGGGACGATGCGCGCCGTCATGCGATCACTTGACCCAGCGGTCGAACCACGCGGCCTGCCGGGCGTACCAGTCGGCGCGGTGTCGCGGCTCGCGCAGGCCGTGGCCTTCGCGCGGGTAGTGCACGAACTGGGTCGGCACGCCGAGGAACTTGAGCGACTGGTACGTCTCCTGCGCCTGCGGGTAGGGGATGCGCACGTCGGCCTCGCCGTTCAGCACGAGCGTCGGCGTCTTCGCCCGCTCGATCGACGCGATCGGCGAGCTCCGCCGCCACTTGTCGAAGCTCACCCACGGCTCTCCCTCGAACTCGAACGCGCGGTAGCGATGCGTGTCGCTCTGCGCCCAGAGCGCCGCCAGGTCCGGCGCGCCCGCGGAGACGATCGCGGCGTCGTAGCGCGTCGTATGCGTGATCGCCCACGCGCTGAGGTACCCGCCGTAGCTGTGGCCGAACACGCCCAGTCTGGCGCCGTCCGCGAGGCCCGCCGCGACGAGACTGTCCACTCCCGTTTCGACGTCGCGCCAGTCCTGGCCGCCCCAGTCGGCGCGCTTGCGCAGCATGAACGCGGTGCCGTAGCCGCCGCTCGAGCGAAAGTTCGGCATGAACACCTGGTAGCCGCGCGCCGCCATGAACTGCGCCATCGCGTTGAAGCCGAGGCCGTAGCGCGCCTGATACGGGCCACCGTGCAGCAGCACGAGCGTCTTGAGCGCGGCACGCTCGGGTGCTCCCGCCGGACGCACGAGCACGCCCTCGATGCGCGCACCGTCGTCGCTCTTCCAGCGCACCGTGCGCGCCGGCGCGAGCGCGCACGCGGCGGCGGCGGCATTGACCTGCGACACCGCGCGCGGGATCGCGTTCGCACGGTCGGAGACGCACAGTTCCCCGGGTTCGTTCGCACGCGAAAGCACGCACGCGAGCTGACCGCGCGGGCCCAGCACCGGCGGGCTCGCGGTCTCGCCCTCGAGATCGGGGCCGAGGCGCACCGCGCCGCCGGTCCGAGCCACGACCGCGACGCGCGTCGAGGCGCCCTGCTGGCTGAAGAAGCAGAGCGAGTCGGACGTGGCGTTCCACGCCGGCGTGAACGCGTCCTCGTCGAACGAATCCGTGAGCTTCGCCGGCGCACCGCCCGCGGCGGCGCACACCCAGACCCACGCCTTCTCGACATGTAGGTTGCGATCGCTGCCGCCCGCCCACGCGAGCCACCTGCCGTCGGGCGACCATGCGAACCCGCCTTCCGGCAACGCGCCCAGCTTGCGGATCGCGCCGCCCGCGGCGGGCACGATCGCGATGTCGGACAGGCTGCCGTCGTCGACCGCGCCGGTGGGGTTCCACACGAACGCGAGCGACCTCGAATCCGGCGACCAGCGCGGCTCGGCGACCATGAACGCGCCCGACGTGACGCGGTGCTGCGTCCCCGACGCCACGTCGATCACCCACAAGTGGTTGTACTGCGGGATCTCGTCCTCCACGACCTGGTCCCATTTCTTCTTCCGCCAGTCCTTCACCTGCTTCGACAGCGTGTCGAGCATCGTGTACGCGATCGAGCGGCCGTCCGGCGACCAGCGGATGTCGCCGACGGACTCCGCGAACGTCGCGAGCTTCCACGGCTCGCCGCCCGCGAGCGGCAGCAGCCAGATGCTCGGCTTGCCCTCGTCGCTGTCGCGTGCGGACAGGAACGCGAGCGTGTCGCCGCCCGGCGAGAACTGCGGTGCGTAATCGTTCTTCGGATTGCGGGTGAGCGCGCGGCACGAGTTCGTGGCGGCGTCCCACAGCCACACGTCCTGGTTCGTCGTGTTCTCCGCCGTGTCGGGCGCGTTCACGACGAACGCGATGCGCCTGCCGTCCCGCGACCAGGTCGGGCTCTGCACCTGCTTCAACGTGATCGCGTGCTCGAGCGAGAACGCGGGCTTCGCCGCCGAAGCGGCGGCCGAGTGCGCGGCAGGGGCCGGGAAGCCGAGCAAAGCGAGGCCGAACAGGGTCATCGCGAGAGCGGAGGAACGCGGTCGGGCGGGCATGGGGGCTCCGGGGCCGGGGGGACGGGTTTCGAACCGGCGCAGGGTAGCAGAACCCCACGGGCCGGGCGTCCATGGCACCCGGCCCGCGAGGACCGCGTCAGTGCGAGCCGTCGCTCGTGGCGGCCTTCACCACGACGCGGTGCGCGACCGGCTTCCCGGACTCGTCGCGCCAGTAGACGGTCACGCGGGCGTTCTTCTCGACGTCGCCCGTGGACCGCATGCCGGCGTTGCGTGCGAACACCATCTGCTTCGCAGTCCTGCCACCGCGTTCGACCGTGATCGAGGATGCGTCGAGCGCGACGACCGTGCCGGTGAACTGGCGATAGCCGGCGCTCTTGCCCGCCGTGGCGCTGCTGCCGCGTGGCGCGCGCTTCGCGGCCGCCTCGGCGCGCGTGGCGAGCCCGGCGAGCGGGACCACGAGCAGCGCGGCCAGCGCGATCGGGACGAACCTGCTTGCGTGCTTCATGCGAATCACCTCCCCTCGGCTGCTCGGGGGCCGGGTGCATCGCAAGGCTCGCGCGCTGCGCCGGCGCGCGTCAATCGGAACCGTGCGCGTTCACGAAGTGCGCAACGCCGGCCACGGCGTGCGCGGCGGCCGCCGGGTGCGGCCGGGGCGGGCAACGTCGCGCTTGCGAGCTCCGGCCGTCCATCGCGTGGGCGGTCGCTCCACGCACGTGCGCCGCCAACCCCGTGCGCGGGCCGTCCACGCGGGCGGCAGTCCGGCACCGTCGTCGGGCCCGACGTCGGACCTGCGGCGTTTCGTCCGCAGCGGATCGCTGTGCCCTGCCCGCAGCGCCCGCCCGCTCACTTGCGGCCGGCAAGGCGACGCCCGCACTGCTCGGCCGTCAGGCAGTCGCAGCGCAGCGCGGCCCGGAGCAGCGACTGCATCCGGGCGATGCGGGCGCGCACCTGCTCGAGCTCGCGCAGCTTGGCCGTCGCGAGCCCGCGGAGGCGGGCCGAGTAGGGCCGGCCGCCGAACAGGAGCCCGATTTCACGCAGCGTGAAGCCGCAGTCGCGGGCGAACGCGATCACCCGCAGCCGGTCGAGCGCATCGTCGCCGTAGCGACGCCGGCCGCCGACGCGCGCCGCCGCCGGCAGCAGTCCGAGCCGTTCGTAGTAGCGGAGCGCGGACGGCCGCAGCCCGGCCTGCCGCGCCACTTCGCCGATCCCCCTCATGCCGGCAGTTTCTCTTGACTTGAAGTGCACTTCAAGTCGTAGCGTCGGCGCTTCCCCGAAAGGAGGCTGACATGAAACGATTCCTGTGGGCGCTCGCGCTGCTGCTGCTGCCGGGGCGCCTGCCCGCAGCCGGGCACGACCTCGCCTGCAACCTGGGCGCGCTGAGCCCGCGCGAGCGAGTCCGGCACGCCGCGCTCGGCCAGCAACTGCTCGCGAGCGTCGAGGAGCGGCGCGAGCTCGCGAACGGCTTCGCGCTGCGGCTGCCGGCGGAACGCCGCGTCACGGCCGCACGCTGGGCGGCGCTCGAGCAGCGCTGCTGCCCCTTCTTCGCGTTCGAGCTCACGCGGCCGGCCGGGCGCGGGAGCGTGTGGCTGCGGATCACGGGTGGGCCCGGCGTCAAACAGTTCATGCGCGACGAGCTCGGCTGGTAGGCGGGCGCCGCACCCGCAAGCGGATGCCGGCCCGGGTGCGCTCGCTCAGAGCGGCAGCGCCTCCTGTTCGGCGAGCGGCGTGAACCGGGCACGCTCGTGCCGGAGCAGCCATTGCTTCATCGGCAGGCCGCCGCCGTAGCCCCACAGCGTCCCGTCCGCCGCGATCACGCGGTGACACGGCACGAACACGGCGATCGGGTTCGCGCCGTTCGCCGCCGCGACCGCACGCACCGCGTTCGGGCTCTCGAGCGACCGCGCGAGCTTCGAATAACTCGTCGTCTGGCCGGGCGCGATCCCGCGGAGCGCCGTCCACACGCGGCATTGAAACGGCGTGCCGAGCAGGCGCACGGGCTGCTCGTCGAGCGCCACGAGTTCCCCGGCGAAATAGCGCGCGAGCCGTGCCGCGGCTCCCGCCGCATCGTCGACGCGGCGCATCGCGAACGCGCCGACGTGCCGGGCGAGGTGGCGGGCGACGGGGTGGCCGGCGTCATGTCCCCCGTCGAGCGTGAGACCGAGCAGCAGCTCGCCCTGCCCGTACAGCGCCATGGGACCGACCGGGGTCGAAGCGAGCGTCAGATCGAGCGTGAGTGGCGCGTTCATGTTCCGGCCTTCCGGGAAGAGGTTCGCGTGCGTCGCGGTACGGGCGTGCCGCGGGTTACGTGGACGCGCGGCAGCGCATGCGATCGCCGCGCCCCGCGTGTGCGCCGCGCCGCAGTCTTTCGAGACTCGGTCCACAGCGCGAGCACCGCGTACGCGCGCCACGGGCGCCAGTGCTCGGCGCGCTCGCGCGTCTCACGCTCGCTCGGCATGCGGCCGGCGCGCGCGAGCGCCTGGCGGACGCCGAGATCGCCGGCCGGGAACGCATCCGGCTCGCCGAGCGCGCGCATCGCGACGTACTGCGCGGTCCAGTCACCGATGCCGGGAAGCGCGGTGAGTCGTGCGATCGCGTCGTCGAGGTCTCGAAACGCGCCCAGGTCGAGCGCGCCGGTCGCGACCGCGCTCGCGAAGCCGCGCAACGCCGCCGCCCGCGCACGCGTGAGGCCGAGTCGCTCGAGCGGCGCCGTTGCAACGGCTGCCGGTGTCGGGAACACGTGCGTGAGCGCGGCAGCGGAGCCGGCGGACGGCGCAC
>DATDEX010000039.1:0-7797 GCA_036522895.1 Candidatus Eiseniibacteriota bacterium
GCAGCTCCGCGAGCCCCGGCGGGCCGTTCGGGAACACCGCGGTGGCGGGCGGGGCGCTCACGGCGAGGGCGGGCCGCCCCACTCGAGCCACGTGCCGGTGCCGGTCTCGCGCGCGCGGCGCAACAGGAAGTGCGCCGAGGCGAGGTCCTCGACCGCGAGCCCGAGCGACTCGAACACGGTGACGTCGGAGTCGGCGACCCGACCGCGCACGCTGCCCACGAACACCTCGCCCAGCTCGCCCAGCAGATGCGCATCGCCGATCGCGCCCTCGGCGCGCGCGATCAGGAAGTCGCCCGACTCGGCGAGGCACGACTCGCGCCGGTCGGTGAAGAAACGCGCCCGGGCCACCGCCTCGGTGTCGAGCTCGCGGCTCGCGGGAAAGCACGCCCCGACCGCGTTCACGTGCGCGCCCGGGGCGAGCCAGCGACCGTGGAGCACGGGCTCGCGTGCCGAGGTCGTGGTGCAGACGAGGTCCGCGCCCGCGACGGCCGACTCGGGGTCGGCGGACACCTCGATCTTGAGCCCGAGCCGCTTTCCCTCTTCGCCGGCGAAGCGTTCGGCGTTCGCGCGCGTGCGGCTCCACACGCGCACGCGCCGGAGCGACCGCACCGCGGCCATCGCGGCGAGGTGCGTGCGCGCCTGCGCGCCGGAACCGAGGAGCGCCAGGTCACCCGCGCCGGCGAGCGCGAGTGCCCGCGTCGCCGCGCCGGAGACGGCGGCGGTGCGGACCGCGGTGATCGCGGTCGCGTCGGCGATCGCGAGCGGTTCGCCGTGCTCGGTGCCGAACAGCATGACCACGCCCTGGTGCGAGTCGTACGCGGTGCCGTGGTTCCCCGGCATGACCGAGACCACCTTGAGCCCGAACGCGCGCGGCTCGCCGAGGTAGCCCGGCATGAGCCCGAGGAGCCCGCTTCCGTCCGGCAGCCGGACGAGGCTCCGCAGGGGTTGCACCGCGTCGCCGCGGGCGAGCGTCGCGAGCGCCTCGTGCATGAGCGCGATGCACGCGGGCATCTCGAGCAGCGCGTGCACGTCGCGTTCGTTCAGGAACAGGACTTTCATGGCGCGGCGCTCACGGCGTCCTGGCCGACGGATCGTAGAGCGAGGCGAAGCGCTCGGGGTCGACGTTACCGCCGGAGACGATCGCGCCGACGCGGGTTCCCGCGGGCAGCAGCACGCGCCGCGCGATGAGCGCCGCCGTGGCCGCGGCCCCCGAGCCTTCGACCACGAGCCGCGCGCGTTCGAAGAGCGCGCGCATCGCGAGCGCGATGTCGTCTTCCTGCACGAGCACGATGTCGTCCAGGTGGCGGCGCGCGGCCTCGAGCGGAATCGCGCCCACGAACGGCGGGGTCAACCCGTCCGCGAGCGTCTGCGGCCGGGTGACCGGCACGGGCTTGCCGGCCGCGAGCGCCGGCGTCATCCCGGGGCCCTCGGCGAGCTCGACGCCGATCACGCGGCACGCTGGCTTCACCGCCTTGATCGCGCACGCCACACCCGCCATGAGCCCGCCGCCGCCGATCGGCACCAGCACCGCGTCGAGGTCGGGAGCCTGCTCGAGGAACTCGAGTCCGACCGTGCCCGCGCCGGCGAGCCCCGCCGGATCGTCGAACGGGTGCACGAACGCAGCGCCGCTCTCCGCCTGCTCCTCGCGCAACCGGTCGAACAGCGTGGCCCGGTCGGGGTGGGCGATGATGCGCGCGCCGTAGCCGCGCACGGCGTCCATCTTGGAGCGCGGCGCGTCGCTCGGCATGACCACGGTACACGGCACGCCCACGAGCCGCGCGACCCACGCCACCGCCTGGGCGTGGTTTCCGGCGGACACGGTCACGAGCCCGCGCGCACGCTTCTCGGGCGGCAGCGCGAGCACCAGGTTGAGCGCGCCGCGCGGCTTGAACGAGCCGGTTTTCTGCAGACTCTCCGCCTTGAGCCAGAGCGAGACCCCGGCCGGCTCGCCGAGCGCGCGGGCGCTCAGGACGGGCGTGCGGTGGAGGTGCGGCTCGAGGCGAGCGGCGGCCTCGCGGATGGCTGCAATCGGGATCGGCACAGGGCGCCGAAGCTGGCACCCGGCCCGCCACGGGTCAAGCCCGGGCCGAGATCCCGAGCTGGCGGAGCTTCACGTAAAACGTGCTGCGCGCGATCCCAAGCCGGCGAGCGGTGCGCTGGACGTGCTGCTGCTCCTCGTCGAGCACGCGCCGGATGAACGCGCGCTCCACGTCCGCGAGCGTGGCGCCCTCGGTCCCGTTGAAGCTCGGGAGCCCCGCCGGGGCGTCGAGGGCCAGGTGGCGCGACTCGATGGAGCCGTTCGAGCAGGCCAGCACGGCGCGCTCGAGCTCGTTTCGCAGCTCGCGCAGGTTGCCGGGCCAGGCGCGCTCGCCGAGCGTCCGCTCGGCATCCTCGGCCAACTCCGGCTCCGGCCGCCCGAGCTCGAGCGAGAGCTGGCCGAGGATGCGGCGCGCGAGCTCCGGGATGTCGCCCGCGCGAAACCGGAGCGCCGGCACGCGCATGGGCAGCACGCCGATCCGGTAGTAGAGATCCTCGCGGAAATGGCCATCCCGGACGCGCTGGAGCAGGTTGTGGTGCGTGGCCGCGATGACGCGCACGTCGGCGTGGCGCTCGCGCGTCTCGCCCACGCGGCGAAAGCGCTTCTCCTCGATGACCTTCAGGAGCTTGGCCTGGATCGGTGCCTCCATGTCGCCGATCTCGTCGAGGAAGAGTGTGCCGCGATCGGCGACCTCTAGGAGCCCGGCCTTGCGGGTCACGGCGCCGGTGAACGCGCCCTTCTCGTGGCCGAAGAGCTCCGAGTCCATGAGCTCGCGCGAGAAGCCGGCGCAGTTCAAGTCCACGAACGGCTCCTGCGCGCGCGGGCCGTGCCGGTGGAGCCAGGCCGCGAGCACGCCCTTGCCGGTGCCCGTCTCGCCCTCGATCAGGATCGGGCTCTCGGAGGCGAGCGCCTGGCGCGCCTGCTCGGCGAGCCGGCGGATCGCCGGGCTCTGGCCCGCGAACGGATCGAGCGGCGGCCGCCGGCGCTCCGGCCGCGCAGCCACGCCGTTCGACGCGCGCTGCGTCCCGACGACGCGGTCGACCGCCAGCATGAGCTCCGGCGTGAACATCGATCCGGAGCCGTTCCGCGCCGCCCCGTTCCCGGCGCCGGGCTCGAGGCTCGCGTGCCCGGGCAACACGACGATGGGCGTGCCGGGCTGCTGTTCGCGCCACTCGCGGAACATCTCGTCGCCCCCGACCGCGAGGAACTCCGCGTCGGCGACGAGGAGTTGCGGGGCGCCGGCGCGGGCCTGTCCGAGCGCTTCGAACGTCGAGTCGGCGAGCGTCACCCCGTAGCCGAGCGCGACCAGGGCCGCGCCGATCCGGTCCCGTTCGTACGCGGAGGAGACGACGCCGACGATGGCGCGACGCGAGCTCATGGCGCGGAGCGTCCTGGCCGCGCCGCGGCCGCGCCGCCCGCGTCGCCGAGCGTCGCCTGCTCGGACCGGGACGTCCCGAGGTGGATCGTCAGCTTGTCGAGGCTGTCGTGGAGCGCGGCGAGCAATCGTCCGGCCTCGACATGGGCGGCGGGCTCCTCGGCGCTCCCCGCCGCGAGCCGCGCCGGGCCGGGACCCTTACGCCCCTCCGCCGGGACGCCATCCAGCCGGCACGCGAGCGCGAGGAGCAGGCGCTGGACGTCGGCGGGCAGCGCGCAGACATCGTCCACGAACAGCGTGCCCATGTCGCAGGCGAGCGGCGCCTCGCCGGCATCGTGGCCGAGCCAGGAGAGGAGCGAGCGCCGGAGCAGGCCCTCGTAGCTTCCCGAGGCCGTCACGCAGAACGGGTGGCCCCGGAGCCGGCTGTCGCGGTGCAACGCCCCCGCGATGGCGGCGCGCTCGGTCGGCGCGCCACCCACCACGAGGATGTTCGAGAGCGCGTTGCGATTGATACGAAGGAGGGAGGCGGAAGGCGCCCCCTGCGCCCGCCGCTCCTCCCTCGGGACCCATGTCATGCGACTACGGGGCCCAAACCGGGTTGCGATGGAGGTTGGTACGCCGGGCCCTGAACGCCGGCCGCGGCGTCGCGGGCTGCGCGAGGAGGGTGGTCGAGCCCACGAGCCAGCGCCGCGCGGCGAGGAGCTCGGTGCCCGCGAGCGAGCGGAGCGCCGGGGCGGGGGCCGGGCCGCCGTTGTCGGGCAGGAGCGTGGTCGTGACGCCGCCGGTGCCGGGCGAAGGACCCGACTGGGCCGACGCGATGGTGGCGGAGCAGGCGAGCAGCAGGAGCAGGGCGACTGGGCAGGCGAGACGGCGCATGGCGACCTCCGGGACGTAGCCGAGTGAGGGGGATCAGTCGGCTTCCGAGGCCAGAGGCGTGCCAGAAGCATGCAGCGCGCAATTTGATCCAGCAACCTGCTGCGCCGCAACAGATTACGCGGTACTTAATTTCAAATCTGTCGCGGGCGAGTCACTAGCGCTCTCGCCGATATCGGCGAATATATGCCACGTGCGCGCCAGTTAAAAATAAATTCCGCAGTGAGTTATGTGGTTCGCGTCGATTTCAGCGAACTCGCCACAATCGACGCGGCTGCGGAGGGATGGCGTACTTCTGCAGCCGGCGGCGGAACCCGGGCTCGCTGAGCCCCAGCTCGCGAGCCGCCCGGGTCTGGTTCCCCGCGTTCCGGTCCAGGGCTTCGAGCACGTGCCGCTTCTCGAGCTCGGCCACCAGGTCCTCGAGCTTTCGCCCGCGTTCGCTGCGCGCCTTGAACTGCGCCCGCTGCTTGAGGTCGTTCGGCAGCGGATCCGGGTGGAGCACCTTCCCGGGCGTCATGGCGAGCAGCCGCTCGATGTAGTTCTGGAGCTCGCGCACGTTCCCCGGCCAGTCGCTCTGCATGAGCACCGCGATCAGCCCCGGCGAGAGCGAGGGCACCTCGCGCTCCTGCTGCCCCGCGAACACCGCCGCGAAATGCTGCGCGAGCTGCGGGATGTCGGCCTTCCGCTCCCGCAGCCGTGGCATCTCGATGGGGATCACGTTCAGCCGGTACCACAGGTCCTCGCGGAACGTGCCCTCCGCGATCCCCCGCGCCAGGTCGCGATTCGTCGCGGCGATGATCCGCACGTCGACGGGGATCGCCCGCCCGCCGCCCACGGGCGTCACCGAGCCGGTCGACAGCACGCGCAGCAGCGCGACCTGCTGGGAGACGGGCATGTCGCCGATCTCGTCGAGGAATAGCGTGCCGCCGTCCGCCTCGAGGAACCGCCCCGCGCGCGCTTTCACGCCCGTGGCGATGTCGGCCAGGATCCCGAACAACTCGCTCTCGAGCAGCGTCGGCACGATGGCGGCGCAGTTGACCGCCACGAACGGCTTGAGCGAGCGCGGGCCCGAGTGGTGGAGCATTCGCGCGATGAGCTCCTTCCCGGTGCCGTTCTCGCCGGTGATCAGCACGCTGCTCGACGTGACCGCGGCGCGCTCGACCGTGCTGAGCACCTGCCGCATGGCGAGGCTCGCGCCGATGAAGTTCTGGGGCCGGAACCGCACGCCAGCCTCGCGCCGGAGCGACAGGTTCTCGCCCACGAGCTGCTCGTTCTCACGCCGGACCTGCTCGGTGCCACGGCTGTTCTCGATCGCCACCGCGAGCAGGTGCGCGAAGCCCTCGAGCAGCGCTCGCTCGACGTCTCCGAACGCCTCGGGCCGCCGCGAGTCGTCGAGGTACACGGCACCGACCACGCGCGACTCCACGAACAGCGGCACGCACAGGATCGAGCGGAGCCCGAGCTCGGCCATGCTGTGCGAGAGCGCCTCGGCGTCCGTGCGCGCGTCGGGGATCACCAGCGAGCCCCCGCTCCGTCGCACCCGCTGCACCACCTGACGGCTGTAGGTGATCGCCTGGTCGCGCGTCGCGGCGTCCACGGCACCGTGCTCCACCACGGGTTCGAGATCGGCCTCCTCGGCTTCGCCGCGGCTGTCCGGACGGGCGAGCAGGAGTACGCCCCGCTCGGCATCGAGTTGTTCCACCGCGAGGCGCATCGCGGCTCGCGTCAGCTGGCCAAAGTCGGAGAGCGAGTCGAGCAGCCGTCCGACGGCCTCGAGCAGGTCGCGGTCGCGCGCAACCGGCGCGCCGCCGGCCGAGTAGCGGCGGTACCAGTCCACGGCCAGGGCCAGCGCACGCTCGCGCCCGCGGCGGTCCCCGGCCAGCTCGAACGCCGCGGCCGCCCGCCGCAGCCATTCCGGGATCGGCACCCGCGCCGCGAGACCATGCGCGTTCGCAAGCCGCGCGAACTCAAGTGCCGCCGCCCCCGCGTCCGGCGGCGCCGGCAGCGCGTCGTAGGCGTCGAGCGCCGCGGTGGCCGAGCTCGCGGCGGCGGCTGGCTGGGACCGGGCGAGCTCCAGCTCGGCGGAGAGCTGGAGCGCGTGCGCCTGGACGTAGGGCGCACGATGCGTCTTGAGCCAGGACTGCACGCCGTCGAGCCGGCGCTCGGCCTCGGCGAGAGCCCTCGCCCGGATCTCCGCGCGCCCGAGCAGCAGGCTCAGGATGCACGACCCGATCGAATCGGCCACCGGGTGCTCCGCCCAGCCCGCCCGCCACAGGTCGCGCGCCTTTTCCCAGCGACCGGATCCCGCGAACAGGCGCCCGTACTCGATGCGGGACCACTGCAACTCGACGAGGGTGTCGGTCTTCTCCGCGAGCGCGCTCATGCGGCGGCAGGCGCGTGCCGCCAGCCGCGTGCGACCCGCGCTCCGGGCCGCGAGCGAGATCGCGCGGACCGCGTAGGGTTCGAGAAAGCGTTGATGCCTGCGGACGAGGCGCAGGAGGCGCCGAGCCCCGCGAAGCGCGCGCGCCCCCCTCCCGCCGAGCGCGTCGCGCACCATGAGCTCGCAGAGTGCCTCGGCCACGAGGCCGGGCCAGCCTTCCTCGATCGCGAGGCGAAGCGCCCGCTCCTCGACGGCGCGCGACTCGGTCCACGATCCCGATTCGAGCAGCAGCAGCGCGAGCGAGCGCAGGAGCTCCGATTGAACGAGCCGCAGGTCCAGCCGGGTGGCCTCCGCCAGTGCCTCGCGGCAGATGCGCTCGCCCTCGGCATGCCGTTGCATGGCCCAGAGCGCGTGCGTCATGACCACCGCCGCGCGGAGCCGTCCGCCCGCGTGGCCGGCGCGCGAGTAGGCCTCCATGGCCCGCCGCGCCCACTCCTCGGTTGCGCTGGCGCCGCCTGCGGCGCGGACCGTGCTCGCGGCCATCCCTAGGCAGGCGAGTCCCTGCGCCTCGCCGTCCCCGGAAGCGTCGGCGAGGCGGAGTCCCTCGCGAATGGCCGCGTCGGCCGCTTCGATCTCGCCCCGGGAGAGGTGATAGGCCGCCCGGTTCACCCACAGCCTGGCGCGCTCGCGATCGGGGAGAACGCCCGCGAGCGCACGCGTGAGGAGCGCGTCGAGCTCCGAGAGCGCACCGGTGCGGAGGAACGCGCTGGAAAGGAGCACCCGACGGCGCGGGGACTCGGGAGCGTCCGGCGCGAGCGCCACCGCGCGCTCGAGGTGCGGCAGTGCGTCGCGATAGCGGCCCCGCTCGACCAGGAGCTCGCCGGCGCGTCCGGCCCACGCCGCGGCTTCCTCCGGGACCTCCGCGAGTGCCAGCTCCGCGGCTTCGAGCGCGAGCGCGAGATCGGTGCCGGCCGCGAGTGCCTGCCCGGCCTCGACGAGGGCACGCTTCGGCTGGCCCGCACCGCGCCAGAGCCGGAACCGCATCGCCGGCGGCAGATCCGGCCGCTCGAGCGCGGCCCGGTGGAGCCGCATGCGGTCCTCGCTCGCCAGTGCCGCGAGCAGGCCCCGCGC
>DATDEX010000040.1:0-5255 GCA_036522895.1 Candidatus Eiseniibacteriota bacterium
CGGCCGAGGCCATCGAGCGGCTGCTCGCGCGCGGCGCACGCGGCGAGCCCCCGCACGTCCGCGCGCGCTTGCCGCGTGCCCGCGCCACCCCATAACCTCCCCGACACATGCCGCCCCACGGCTCTCTCATCGAAAGGACTCCCGTCGTGCCCCGTACCGCGCTCCTCGCCGCGCGCCTCGCCGCCCTCTTGGCGCTGGTCCTCGCCGGCTGTTCGCTCGCGAACCGCCCGCTCGTTCGGGTCGGAAGCCAGAAGGTGACCACCGCCGACTACGAGCGTGCCGCCCGTGGCGCGATGGCGCAGTACCCGGGGCTTCCCGATGCCGCGAAGGCGCAACTCGTCTCCGACCTCACGCGTCGCGCCATGATGCTGGAGATGGCGCACCAGTTGGGTCACGAGACCTCGCCCGTGGTGCTCAACTCCGACCGCGCAAACGAGCGCCGCGAGCTCGTGCAGGCGCTCTTCGCCTACCTCGCCTCCTCCGCGCAGCGCGTGTCGGAAGCCGAGGCGCGCGCGCTCTACGACGCGCGCAACCAGGAAGCCGAGGTGTCGATGCTCTACACCTCGTCGCGCGAGGCCGCGCTCGCGGCCAAGGCCCGGCTCGAGGGGGGCGAGCCGTTCGAGAAGGTCGCGCAGTCGTTGAGCCTTCCCGGCATGCTGCCGCCCGACGGCAACATGGGCACGATCCTGCCCGGCTCGCTGCCGGATCCGCTCGATGGGGCCGTACGCCATCAGCCGGTCGGCACGATCGGTGGCCCGTTCGAAGAGCGCGAAGGCTGGTTCCTCGTGAAGATCACGAAGCGCCAGGCCCACGCGCAGGCCCCCTGGGACGCGCTCCGCGCCGGAATGTTCGACCTCGAGCGCCAGCGGAAGCAGCGCGCGGCGTTCAACCACGCCTACCAGGACCTGAAGGCCGAGTGGCACATGGAGCTCGCTCCGGGCGGATCGCAGGTCCTCTTCCGGGTCGCCTCGCCGGTCGAGCCGGTGAAGCCCACGCCCGAGCAGCGCCGCATGCCGCTCGCGACCTACGACGGCGGCATCTACACGCTCCAGGACGCGCTCGACGACCTGCAGGATGCCAGCATTCAGCGCCCGCCGGGCCAGGTGCTGCCCGCGATGGAGATCTGGATCGAGGGACAGACGATGACGCGCATCGCCATGCTCGAGGCGCGCCGCCGGCACCTGAACGAGGAGCCGGATCTCGCGGCGTCGCTCCGCCGGAAGCACGAGGATCTGCTGCTCGAGGGCGTCTACCAGACCGCGGTGGCCGGCCTGCCGCCGCCGAGCCCGGAGCTCGTGCGCCGCACGTGGGAGCAGATGAAGGGCAACTTCGCGCGCCTCGCCCAGGTGAAGGTGACGAGCGTCGTGGTCGCGGATACCGCCATGGCCGCGAAGCTCGTGCGCCAGGGCCAGCAGACGCGGTCGCTGGCCGAGGCGGCGAAACTCGTGGACCCATCGCTCGAGGTCCGCGACACGACCGTCGACTACCCGACCACCAGCGTGGCCTGGAACACGATGCTCGCGATGTTCACGCGCATGCAGCCGGGCGCCTGGTTCGGACCCGAGGCGCTCGCGCGCGGCTGGCGCGTGATCCAGATGGTGGACAAGACCATGGTGCAGCAGTCCTTCGAGGAGCTGGCGCCGGCGATGCAGCAGAACATCGCGAGCAGCGCCTCCGAGCTGGCGCGCGACGCGCGCTTCCAGCAGTTCACCGATTCGCTCACCCAGGTCTACAAGCCCGTGGTCGACCACGCGCTCCTCGCGAAGCTGCCGTGGCCGGTGAAGGCCGCGGGCGACGCGGGGCCATAGGCTCCGCCGAGACGGCGCACGCGCGAACCCGGGGCCCGGCCGCCGCCGCCCGGGAGGGGCTCCCCCCCGGGCGCGAGTTCCTGGTCCGCTTCAGCGCCCCGTCGCTACCGGAGCTTCCGCCGCACCTCCGCCGCCCGCCGCTCGCTCGCCTCGACCCGGGTGCCATCCTTGAGCCGGAGCACGAGCACGCCGTCCTCGGCGCCGTAGCTCTCGATCGCGCTCATGTTGACGAGCGCGCCGCGGTGGACCCGCACGAACTGCCCCTCGGGCAGCCGCTCCTCCAGCTCCTGGAGCGTGTAGTCGACGAGGAACTCCTTGCCCTCGGCGCGCGCCAGCACCAGCCGGTCGCGCGAGAACACGATCGGCACCTGCGAGAGATCGAGGAGTTTCACCTCGCGGCGGTGGCGGACCGGAAGCCGCATGAGCGGCGCGGCGCTGGACTGGAGCGGCTCCGACGCCAGCGCGGTGCGCACCGCGGCGGCGTTGCCCGAGCGCTTGGCGCCGGTTTTCGCCTCGCGCATCACGCGCTGCACGGTCTCCGACAGCCGGTCGCGGCGGATCGGTTTCAGCACGTAGTCGAGCGCCGCCAGCTCGAACGCCTCCACCGCGTGCTCGTCGTACGCGGTCACGAACACGACGATGGGGGCGTCGTCGCCCTTCAGGTGGCGCGCCACCTCGAGCCCGGAGAGGTCGGGCATGTGGATGTCGAGGAACGCCGCGTCGGGCTTGGTCTTGGCGATCAGCGCCAGCGCCTCGCCGCCGCCCTTCGCCACGCCCGCCACCTCGACGTGCTCGTGCTCGCTCAGCAGCTTCTCCAGGAATTGCCGCGCCCTCGGCTCGTCGTCGGCGATCACCACTCTCAAGCGCTCATCCATCGTCACTCGCTTCCTCCGGTCGGGATGGGCCACGCCATGTGAACGGCGAATCCGCCGTCGTTGCGCGGCGTGGCTTGCACGCGCGCGTCCGGTCCCGCGAAGTGGCGGACGCGCTGTTCCAGGTTCTCCAGTCCAACACCCAAACTCGGCGTGCCGTTCCCGTGCGGCACGCCGTCGTCGGCGAACTCCAGCTCGAACCAGCCGCCGGCCTCGCGCGCGTCGAGCGTCATCCGCAGCGACGCCTCGCCCGGCGCGATGCCGTGCTTCAAGCTGTTCTCCACCAGCGGTTGCAGCAGCAGCGGCGGCACGCTCGCCGACAGGAGCGCCGGATCGCCGCGATAGCGGAAGTGGAGCGGGTTCTCGTAGCGCTCGCGTGCCACGCCCAGGTAGTCCTCGACGAACGCGATCTCGTCCGCGAGCAGCGCCGCATGGCGTTTCCCCGCCTCGACCGTGTAGCGGAGCATGTCCGCGAGCCGCCCGGTGAAGCGCTGCGCCGCGAGCGGATCGGCCTCGATCAGGTACGCGAGTGCGTTCAAGGCGTTGAAGAGGAAGTGCGGCTGCACCTGCGCCTGGAGCGCGCGCAGCTCGGCGCGCGTGGCCGCGGCGCGCTCCGCGGTGAGTCGCAGGTTGTCGAGCCGCACGCCGGCCTGGGTGAGGAGCGAGGTGATGGGGCCGCGCGCGAAGTCGGGCACGCGCGCGGGGTCGGCGAGCCGCGGCGGGCCCGTCTCGGGCCACAGCACCTCGACGCGGCGGTGGAGCCCGCGCTCGATCCCGCTCTCCACCGCGCCCCGGACCTCGCCGCGGTCGAGCGCGGAGAGGAGGCTGTCGCCCGCGGCATCGAGCGCGGCGCGCAGCGCCTCGGGGTCGCGGCCGTAGACGCGCGCGATGGCCCGCTGCACGCGCTCGCGCAGCGGCGCGAACGCGAACGCGAGGATGAGCGCGGCGACCACGTTGAACGCCAGTGCCTGCTCGCCGGTGACGGTGGCGAAGAGGCGCTGCCCGCCGAACACGATGGCCAGGTAGATCGCGGCGAGCACGCCGGAGAGGAGCGCGTACGGGAGCCCGCCCACGATGAGCCGGCGCGGGTCGAAGAGCGCGTCGTCCGCGATCAGGTAGGAGAGCAGGATCGGCGTCGCGAGCCAGACCGCGAGGATGCCGGTGAACACGAGGTGGATCGGCGCGGTCGGCGCGGCCGCGGCGAGCACGGGGTCCACGCGGTCGCCGCCGAAGCCCAGGTTGCTCACGAGCATCGCGAGCGCCACCACGACCGCGAGCACCCGCTGGCCCACCGTGGGCGACCAGCCCGGCTCGGAGCGGCTGTAGCGGAGCAGGAGCGACGCGGTCCCGATCACCGCCGCCGCGCCCGGGTACCAGACGCCGAGCACGTCGGGCGGCATGGCGCGCGCGTCGCGGAACGTGGCGAGGAGCGCCAGCGGCAGCGCGTAGCTCACGAGCGCGAGCCAGAACCACGGATTCCGCACGCGCGAGCCGGCGCGCCAGCGTGGCCGCGGGAAGACCGACATGAAGTGGACGAAGCTCGCGGGATAGAGGAGTACGAGCCCGTCGTAGAGCGCCAGGTACATGCGGAAGAGCGGATCGGGCTGAACCTGCGCGTGCGGGAACACCGTGCGCAGCACGCCGAGCCCGTCGAGCGTGGCGTACCAGAGGAAGACCCACGCCGTGCCGAGGTCGGGCCGCCGCCACACGAGCAGGAACGCCACGAGCGGCGCCGCCACCGCGAGCGCGATCGGGTACGCCGAGAGCCGGAAGCGCTCCCACGGCGAGAGCCGTGTGGGCGGCAGCGTCACCCGGTGCGCGGCACCGTCGCGCTCGAACTCGAGCTCGAGCGGACCGCGCGGCCAGCCCTCGGCCGCGAGGCGCGCGCGCACGGCGGAGTCGGCGAGTACCAGGCCGTTCAGGCGCAGCAGTCGGTCGCCGCGAACGAGCGTGCCGCGCGCGGGCGGACCGAGCACGCCCTGCACGACGCCGCCGGGGCCGATGCGCGCCCCGAGCCGCGGGTACGGACCGTGCGTGAGGAATCGCGGCAACGCCACGCCGAAGCCGGCCAGCAGCACCGCCACGGCCAGCATTCGCCGGAGTCGCACGTCGGGAGTCACGCGGTGAGCTTCCCACAGGCCCGCGGGCCAAGCAGCCGCCGCCCCCCCAGCGCGGGCGGGACCGCTCCCAACGCTCGCTGGCGCTCCCTCGGGCTGTCCCGGAAGCGCAAATCCTCCGCGCGCGCGAGGAATGGCCGTACGGCCGCTCGCGTACCGCTCCCGTACCGGGTGGGCGTCCCGGGGGGCAATCGCTATACTGCCTCGCGCTTCCGCGTGCCGCCCCACAGCCGGCGGCCCGGCGGAAACCCGTCCGCGCCGCATCCGATCGGAGGAATCCCGACTTGTCCGCCATCTCCCGCCGCGCCCCCTGGCTCCCGACACTCGCCACGCTCGCCGCCCTGGCCGGCTTCGCCGCCTTGGCCGTCCTGGCCGCCCTGCCCCATCCGGCCGCCGCGGCGACCACGCCCCCCGCGACAACCCCCAAGCCGCCCAAGCCCGCGGCCCGGCCCGCGACG
>DATDEX010000041.1:0-37522 GCA_036522895.1 Candidatus Eiseniibacteriota bacterium
CCGGCGCACCCCCGCGCCCCGGCGCGCCGCCGGCGTCCACCGTCTCGCGCCGCCAGACGCCCGCCGATTCCGTCGCGTAGCGGAGCGTCCCCTCGGTCGCCGCGAGGTAGCACACGTGCGGCTCGCCGTTCGGGTCGAGCCGGAGCGACGAGTAGGCGCCCGCGTTTCCCGCGGCGTCCACGGTCTCGATCGCCCAGCCGTCCCGGCGCTCGGCGGCGAACTTGAGCGCCCCGTTGCTGGCGTCGTAGTAGCTCATCCGGGCCCGGCCCGACGGATCCAGCGCCAGCGACGTGTGCTCGCCGACATCACCCTGGGCGTCCACAGTCGCGATATCCCACCGCCCGGGGCGCTCGACCGCGTACTTGAGGCTCGAATGCGTGATGTCCTGGTAGCCGATGTGCGCGAGCCCCTGCCGATCGAACGCGAGCGAGGCGTAATGCCCCACGTTGTCGAACGGCTCGGCGCGTTCGGACGAGCCGATCGCGCCGGCTCCGTCGCCGGCAGCGAGAGCGGCCGCCTCCCCGGGGGCGCCGTCCACCGTCTCGATGCGCCACGTGCCGCGCGCGAGCCGGGCGAAGCGAAGACTGCCGTGGGTGACGTCGTAGTAGCTGATCCCGGGGGTCCCGTCGGGGGCGAGCGCGAGCGAACAGTAGTGTCCGGCACCCGGCGTCGGATCCACCACCTCGTTCGTCCACGCGCCGCCGCTCGCGCTCGCGAGCTTCAGCACGCCGCGGTCGACGTCGTAGTAGGCGATGCGGAGGGTGCCGCGCGGGTCCAGCGCCACCGAAGCGTACCAGCCGACCCGCCCCGCTCCGTCGACCACCTCCGTGCGCCACCCGCCCGGCGTCTCGAACGCGTGCACCAGGACCTCCCGCGCACGATCGAAATAGGCGACGTGGGCGCGTCCCAGGGGATCGAGCGCCAGCGAGGTGTACTCGCCGATTCCGTCAAGTGAAGCCGGGGAGTGGGAGACGAAGCGGGCGGCCGCGGCCGTGGTCGCCAAACCCAGTGAGATTCCGAGACCGATCCCCAACGCGAGATCGCGCGGTCGCAACGAGCGCATGTCCGGACCCTCCTTGCCTCTCGAGGATGACTCGCTCGACGCCCGCCGGCCTTCGCCGGGTTCGAGGGAGCCGGTCGATCTCACCTTCCGAATCGCCACCCTCCGGAGCCTGTGCCGCGAAGGGCTCGAGCGGCGCCATGCCGCCCGACTACGAACATAGAGGCACCCGGGGGGAGTTCTGATAGGGGGTGGAACCCGGAAATTGTGGGCAGGGAAGCACCGTGAACTCCCTGCGGCACCCTCCACCGCGGACGGCGCCCGCAGGCCATGGGTACGCTTCGAGGTTGCGTCGGCGTGAACGCCGCGCGGCGCCGACGATCGCCTCGCGGCTCACGGCACGACCCTCCACATCGCCATCATCGCGTGGTCTTCGTGGACGACGTTGTGGCAGTGGATCGGATAGCGACCGAGCCAGTCGCGGAAGCGCAGGAACACCTTCACCGTCTCCCCGTGACCGAGGTCGATGTTGTCGCGGCGCGAGACATCCTGGCCCGCGGGCGGGCGACCGTTCCGCGACAGCATCTGGTGCTCCTCGAGGTGGATGTGCACCGGGTGCATCCAGCCGCCGGAGTTGTTGACGATGGTCCAGATCTCGGCCGTGTTCTGTCTCGGGCTGGCCACGAACCGCTCGGGATCGAATGTCCGCCCGTTCACGGTCCAGGAGCCGTTGCTGCGGTTGAACTCGAACGTCCGCCGGGTGACCGCCTCCGTCGCGGGCGTCGGCGGCAGGTCGTAGAAGCGATCCGGGATCCGGCTCGGATCCCCGTGCGTGTCGAGGCTCGCGTCCACGATGAACTTGAGGATCGGAGTGCCGCGCGAGAGCGGGAGAACTTTCCCGGTGGGCCCGCGGCCGTCGTCCTGCTCCAGGACGTTCACGAGGAAAACCTCGGTCCCGTCCGCCAGGTCCGAGAAGTCGAGGATGACGTCGGCGCGCATGGCCACCGCCAGCCTCGGTCCGGAGGTGGTGATGGGCCGGGGCAGCAGGTTGCCGTCCGCCGAGATCTGCGTCATCGGCCGGCCGTTCGAGAGTGCGAACTGGTACCAGCGCGAGGGTCCGATGTTGTGCATGCGGAACCGGTACTTGCGCCTCGCGACGCGCTTGAACGGCTGGATCTTCCCGTTCACGGTGAACTTGTCGCCCAGGATGCCGTCGAGATTGAACAGGTCGAAGAAGCCGATCCCATGCGAATCGAACACCCGATCGTGGAACACGAGCGGCATGTCGAACTCGCCGCTCGGCAGGCGGAATGCGGAGGGGCTGGGATCGTTCTCGTCGCCGGTGTCGAACTCGTTGAAGAGCGAGTATGTCCCGGCCTTGCCTCGATACACGTTCTGCGACGTGAATCCGACGGAGTGATCGTGGTACCAGAGCGAGGTGAGCGTCTCGCGCAGGTCACCCCGCGGCGAGAACGACGGGTCGGTGAACCCCGCGAGCACGTTGGGATAGAAGAAATCCTTCCAGAACCCGGGCTCCACGGTGTCGAGCGGATTCCCATCGCTCTCGGTCGGGGTGTGCGCGTTGTGGAGGTGGGTCGTCATCACCGGCCGGCCGTAGCCCGTGTGCTCGGCCAGCGAGGGCAGGTGGTTGTAATGCCGGACGATGATCGGCCGGCCGTAGCGAGCGAGGAAGCGCGGTCCAGGCAGCTCGCCATTGAACGTCCAGCACGTGTCGGGCGGAAGCTCGCGATGCCAGGTGTGGAGCGACACCCTGTTGTCGAACACGTAGGTGTCGAGGTTCGCGGGATCGTAGAACTGGTCCCAGCTCTGGTGCGGGCCGCGTCCGCGCTCGCCGAGCGCCGTCTGCGGCTCCTTGGTCGGAGGCGGATCCAGCACCGCCGTCCGGGGGGAAGGAGGCGTCGGCAGCGGCTCCACCCACGGCGTGGTCGGCGGACTCTGGCTCCGCTCGTCCGCGCCGAGTGCCCGGGCGCTCAGGCCCAGCTTGGTGACGAGGTAGCCCGAGCCGGTGAGGAGCCCGAGCTTGAATAGATCACGTCGGGTGAGTCCGGCTTCGACGAGCTCGATGCGATTGCGGCGCGCGGTCTCCTGCAGCTTACGCTTCCAGCCAGCCACGTGCTGCCTCCCGGGGCTCTCGCACGCGCGCCCTCCGGCGCGTCCGGGTGGGGTCTCGCAGTTTGTGCGGGCGACCCGCCGCCGAACGCGGGACGCGCGGATGGGGCCGCGCGCGGCGCACGGGGGCGTGGACGCCGTGGCTCGGGACTCGCGCGCCTCGCCGCGCGCCAATCCCTTGACCAGATTGAAGCACGCCGCCCCACCGCGAGCAACGCCGACTTGTGCGAGTTCGGGCTCTCGGGCGCGCGGCGTTTCCGGTCGGTCAACGGAGGATCACGAGCTTCCGCGAAGCGCTTCGTCCCGCCTGGGAAACCCTCACGAGGTACACGCCCGGCGGCACCCGCCCCGAGCCGTCGAGACTCTCCGCGTGCCTGCCGGGGCCGGGCGCCCCGAGCTCGCGCCGGAACAAGCGGCGACCGGCAATGTCGACGACCTCGAGCGTCGCCGGCTCCGGGCCGGCGAGCGAGTAGACGACGCGGGGGAGGCCGACGGCCGGATCGGGGACGACGCCCTCGACGCGCAGGCCGGAGGCCGGGGGCGGAGCGTCGGGGATCCAGGCCACGTAATCCTTGATGTCCCCCGGCGAGCCACAGGAATCCCCGCAGTCGGCGGCCCAGTTGCTGGCGAAGAGGACGCGGCGGCCGTCCCGCGACGGGACCGGCTGCGCCTCGCAGCGATAACAACCGGGGGTGAGGCTGTGATCGTGGGCGTAATGCTCGATCGTCCCGCTTCCGTCGAGCTTCACCGCGACGATCTCGTCGCTCTGTCGCCGGTCCCCGTCCTTGAAATAGCTCACGTACGCCCAGCCCGGACGATCGAGGTTCCGGGTCGAGACGTGGGAGACGGCGGCCTCGTTCTGCGGATCGGTGAGCGGGGTGACGGCGCCGTCGCGCAGCCGAACCTTGATCACGTGCCCGAGCGCCGAGCCCGGGCAGGCGCGCGCGCCCACGATGATGTCCTCATCGTGGTCGAAGGGATCCCGGGTGAGGTCGGAGTGCTTGAGCGGGAAGATCCAGCCGTTCGGGCGTACGGCGAACGAGCCGCAGCGGAGCGACGAGCCCGCCATCAGGTGGGGCCGGAGCCCGAGCGTGACGGAATCGACTTCGAAGATCCGGTGCGCCTCGAACGTGGAATCGTCCGACCCGGCGTACTTGACGTCCAGGTAGCGGCCCGAGGCGGAGATCGACAGGTTCGCGATCGCGCACGAGACGACGCCGCTCGTGCTGAGGCTGCAGGGCGGGAGCGTGACGACCGGGCCGATTCGCGCGCTCGGGTAGGGTGCGAACGGCGGCTGGGGATCCATGTCCACGACGAAGGCGGCCGAGTCGTTGCCCAGGGCGATGAATCGCCCGTCGTCGGAAGGGTTCCCTTCGCCGGAGCCGATGCCGTAGTTGACGGTGATCGGAAGCGTCCACGCCCGCGTCGCCCGGCATTGGGTGACGTCGAACCACGAGAGTCGCGTTCCGGTGAAGTCCACGTTGATGAGCTCGCGCGGGTGGGCGGGGCTCGGGTGCCAGCGGAAGTCGTAGAGCGAGTCCTGAGCGCAGGGGCCGAACCTGGGAGCGTAGGTGCTGCCGTCGAGGAACAACCGGGGCGGGCTTCCCGGGCTCCGATTCTCGATCACGAGCAGGGCGTTGTCCGAGCTCCACGGCTGCTGCTTGGAGTAGGTGTGGCGGACGTCCGGGCCCCACGTGCCGGCGAGGGAGGCGAGTGGCGCGCCCGCGTCGTCTGCGATGCGCATGACGAGCGAGTGGAGCGCGGGATCGAGGCTCGGCACGAGGTAGGCGGGGCGTCCGAGCGGCGGGAGCGAATCGGATCGCGAAGGCGTCGAGCGCTGCGAGGCGCGTGCGGCGGGACCGCTCGCGGAAGGGCGCATCGCGACGGGGAGCAGCCGTTCCATCTCCGAAGCGCTCGCCGGCCGCGGATCGGAGTAGGAGTTAAGGAGTGCGCAGAACCCGGCGCAGCCGACCACGAGCCACGCGCGCATGCGCTGCAGAGGCATCCCGAGCCATTCCCAATCCCGAGGACTCCGCGCCGAACCGCGGCCCGGCCCTCGTGTGAGGAGGGTGGGCTCGGGGAGCGCGCGCAACAATCGGGCAGAGCCCGCAATCTCCGCGCAGGGTTTCGCCGGAGATCGGCCGCGTCAGCCCGGGGTACTTCAGGCCGCGCGGCGCTCGGTGCCGGCCTCGGCCGCGCCGTCGCGGCGTTCGAGGTAGCGGCGGTAGCTGTCGTGCGCGAGGAGCAGCGGCAGGCTCACGAACGCGGTCCCGAGCGGACCCGCGAGCGAGTAGAGCACCGCGAGGAGCGCCCCGAGCGAGAAGAGCGCCCAGGTCGAGAGCAGCTCGTAGAGCGAACCGAAGTTCGCCCACCATGCGCGCCACGGCGCCACGCGCTCGGTGAGCCCGACGGCGAGCGAAACCGAGCCGGTGTTGACGCACGCGTAGGCCAGCGCGGCGAGCCCGAGCGGCAGCAGGCCCGAGGTGGAGATCGCGGTCGCGTGCAGCATCCCGGGCCCCGCGAGCGTGTGGTAGACGAGGCCGCCGGCGCCCACCGCCAGCACGGTCTGCCCGGCGTTGAACAGGAAGCGAACGGGCGGCTTCCGCATGACGAGAAGCTCGGCGGCGAGGCTCGCCGCGGCGGCGGCGAGCATGGCCTCGCCCCGGGGCAGCAGGAGCAGCGCCGCGAAGTTGCAGGCCGACGCCATGCTGAGCGTGGCGCGGCCGAGCGGGAGACGAACCCACAGGAGCTCACCCGCGAGGCAGGCCACGACCCAGAACCAGAAGCCCTCTCCGGGCGTGCGCGGCCACGACGTCGCGGCCGCGAGTGCGGCCAGCGTCACGGTGACGCTCGCGAGCGTCACCCCGAGCAGCGAGCGCGCCGCGCGCGGCAGGTCGTCCGTCGATTGCCGGATGTTCCCCGTCACGTTCTCGTGGGTCCTCGCGAGGTCGAAGTCGTCGCCGCGTTGCGGGTCGAGGTCACCAGCCCGCCTTGCCCGTCGCGTAGGTCGAGAAGTGTTTGAGCGGCGCGCAGCGCGTCGTGTCGGACGTGTTCGTCCATGATTTGATCTGGACCCACGACGAGGTGCTCGGGTTCCACCACTTCATGTAGCGCTGGTTCGCCTCGGTGAGCGTGGCGCAGCGGAAGCGGAGGTCGACTTCCTGGTCGAAATGGTTGAGCGACAACGGGCTGATCCCGAGCTGGCATTGTTCGATCGTCGTGTCGGGCACCGTGATCGTGATGGTGCCGATACCGTCGTAGGCATCGCGCGGAACGACGACCTTCCACTTTCCGACGCTGATCACGCCGCCGAGACGTCCATCGATCAGCTTCGAGCCGACCAGCGAGACGGAGGAGGTGACGCTCGCGACCGTGCCCGTGAGCTCGGGCGCAGGACCGCCCCCGGCGGAAGACGCTGGCGCTGTGGGCATGGTGGAGCAGCTCGCGAGCGCGATGAGGCCGGCGATCAACGCCGCCACTCGCAGCGATCGATGACGTGTGACCCGCATGTCGGTTCTCCCGTGGAGCAAGAGTTTCAATTGAATGGCGCCGAGCGGGTCGGGGCAGGCCGTGGCGCGTATCTGGAGCTTCGACGGTTCACTACCGCATCGCTCGTGCCGGTCGGAGCCGCATTCGCCTCGGCGAGATCCATGGCCCAACACATGGAGTTACGGGCGCGACTTCGGCGGGTTGGGCCGATTCGCGCTGGCGGCATCGCGTCGAATGGCGGTCCGCAATGGCGCTTCGGGGTGAATCCCCAAGCGCCTGCGAAAGTTTCCCCAGTCCGCGAAGGGACCCCGGGACCCGAGGTGGGGCGGGTCCGCGACGCGAAGCGCGGCCACGTCCGCGCTGCGGCCCGGCTCGGCAAACCGTTGGCGCCGCGACCGATGGGCCCGAGCTGCCCCTTCCGGACCGTGTGCGGATGGACCATGTTTCGCCCCCTCGAACACGGAACACAATGCGGGCTGGGTCGGCCGCACATCGGAGGGCTATCGTCATGGATCGCACCGCTCGATGCACCGGGGCGCGTCTCGCGCTCGCACTGTTCACGCTCTGCCTCACGTTGCTGCCCTCGATCGCCGCCGGCGCGCCCGCGCCCGTTGCGCTCTCGGCGCTGGCGCTGCTACCCGGTGACGCGCGGATCGCGCCCGCCGCCGGCACGCAGGAATCGCCCCGCATCGCCGCGGGCGGAGGAGGCTACCTCGTCGTCTGGGCGGACCAGCGCTCCGCGCTCACGATGCTCGTTGCATTCTCGGGCGGTCCCTATCTCTCACCCGAGATCGGCAGCATGCGCGACATCTACGCCGCGCGTCTCGATGCCTCGGGTGCGCTGCTCGACGCGACCCCGATCCTGGTCGCGCAGCAGACGCTCAACCAGGGTTTTCCCGACGTCGCCTGGAACGGACAAAACTGGCTCGTGTCATGGAGCGGCCAGACCGACATGGCCTGCTGTCCCAACGCGCGCATCTTCGCCGCCCGCGTCTCGCCCGCGGGCACGCTACTCGACCCGACGCCGATCGCCGTGGCCACGGAGTCGCAGGTGGACGGCTGGTATGGCCCCGCCGTCGCGAGCGATGGAACGAACTGGGCCGTGGTGTACCGCACCTGGGGCCCGGCGGGCGTCTCGATGCTCGTGGGCAGGCGGCTCGCGCCCGACGGCACCGTGCTCGACGCCACGGCGGCCGAGCTCAGGCACGACACCTGGAACAGTTATCCCATCCACCCGGATCTCGTGTTCGCGGGCGATGAATACATGCTGGTGTGGACGGAGAACTTCCCGACCGGCTTGGAGGGCGCGGTGCGCGGCCAGCGGCTCACGCCGGCGCTCGCCCGGCTCGGCGGTCCGATCAGCCTCAATCTCTACACGCCGAGCACGGGCAAGTCGGCGCGCGTCGCGACCGATGGCACCAATTTCTTCGTGGCCTGGTTCGAGGATCGCTTCTACGGCTCGGCGCAGATCTTCGCCACGCGCGTCACGCACGCGGGAGCGGTGCAGGATCCCGCCGGGATCGCGGTCACGCCCTTCTCGGCTTACGCGCAGCTCACCCCGCAGGTGGCGTGGGACGGGACGCGCTGGATCGTGGGCTACCACACCTCCGACCTGCTCGTGCGCCGCGTCTCCGCGTCCGGCACGTTGCTCGACGCGAGCGGCCTCGTGGTGAAGCCGGGTGCCGGTGCGAACGCGCAGCCCACCATGGTGGCACGGCCGGGCGGCGGTGTGCGCTTCGCCTGGATGGACAGCCGTGCCGCCGGGCCGGAGCCCGAAGACATCTATACGATCTCCGCCTCCGCGACGGGAGCCCCGGGAGCGGAGGCGTGCGTGTCGCTCGCGGCGCCCCGCCAGACGGACGCCCGGCTCGTCGCGGGCGGCAGCGGGCACCTGCTCGTGTTCCTGAGTCGCACCTCGGGCGTCTCCAGCATCCTCGCCGAGCGCCTCGATGCGCGCGGCGCTCCGCTCGACGCGGAGCCGATCGAGCTCGCCACCGGGGCCAATCTCGTCTCGCCGGCGGCGGCGTGGAATGGCTCGCTGTTCCTCGTCACCTGGCAGGACGCCACGCAGAACACCGTTTCCGCGCGGCGCCTCCGCGCCGATGGCAGTCTCGCCGATCCCGCCCCGATCGCGATCATGACCGCATTCTCCCCGGTGGTGGCGGCGCTCGGGGACAACTTCCTGGTCGCGGGCGTGTTCAACCCGAACCCCGAGCTCCTCGCGCCGCGCTACGTCCGGGTGCGCGGATCGGACGGGGTGAAACTCGACGCCACGCCGTTCGTGCTCGGACGGTATTTCGCTGTCTCGCCGACGCTCGCGCGGCTCGGCTCGCGCTGGCTGCTCATGTGGGAGGAGCATCCCACGCACGACGACCCGACGGCCAAGGTGGTCGGCGTGTTCGTGGCCGCCGACGGCAGCGCCTCGAGCACGTTCGCGATGACCACGTTCGACCCGGGCGCCGAGTTCGAGCCCTCGCTCGGCACGGGGCGCGACACGGCGCTCGTCGTGTGGCAGGACGCCCGCGGCGGAAACGCCGGCAGCGAGATCTACGCGCAGCGCCTGCTGCCCGACGGCACGCGCCTCGATGGGAACGGCCTCCGGCTCACGGCCGCAGTCAACAACCAGCGCACGCCCGAGGTGGCCTGGAATGGCAGCGAGTTCATCGTCGGCTATGGGGACGACCGGAACGAGGGCACGCCCGGCATCCAGCAGTTCCGGGGCGACGTCTACGCGTCGCGGATCGACGCGCGGGGAGATGTGCTCGACGTCGACGGCTTCGCGGTCTCCCGCGACTCGGTCATGGAGTGCGACCCGATCGCGGGCGGAAGCGCCGGTGCGCTCATCGTCGGTTGCTCGGTGTTCGAGTCCGCGGCGCCGTTCGCGAACTATCGCGTCGGGCTGCGGACGGCCGAACCGGGCGTCACCGCCGTGGGCGATCGCGGTGTGGGCGGCACGTCCGGGCTCCGTGTCGCGCCGAATCCGTTCTTCGCCGAGACGCGGCTCACGTTCGCGCTGGCTCGGGCCGGCCGTCTCCGCGCGGCCGTGCACGATCTCCAGGGCCGCGAGGTGCGCTCGCTCTGCGATCGCGCGATGCCCGCCGGTCGGGTCGATCTCGCCTGGGACGGCCGCGACGCCCGGGGGGTCAGGGTGGCGAGCGGCGTGTACACGGTGCTGCTGACCGTGGAGGGACACTCGACGGCGGTGCGCGTGGCGCGCCTCCGCTAACCCGCGTGGGAGCGGGGAGCCGGCTCCGGTGGGCGGGGTTCGCCGTTGACGCGCCGCCCGCCATCGGCGATCATCCCGGTGATCGGGGTGCTCGGCCGCGGTGCATGCGATCCGCGCCGTCCGCCCCGAAACCGGAGGTCGTCCGTGTCTCATCGTTCTTACCTCATGTGCGCTTGTACGTGTCGCATGCTCCTCGGGAGCACGCGCGCTCGGCGCATGGGTGAGGGGGCGAGACACTAGAGCGTCGCCCCGGCAGAACCCGCAGCAACCGACGAGCCCGCGGCTCCCTTCACTCGGGAGCCGCGGGCTCTTTGCATTTCACCCGTACGAAAGGAAGCCCGCCATGGCCATCCACCCCGATCGCCCGATCGCGATCTACCACGAGCATCCCGACTGGTTCCGGCCGCTCTTCCTCGAGCTCGAGCGCCGGGGCGTTCCCTACGTGCGGCTCGACGCGCTGCATCATCGCTACGAGCCGGGGCTCCCGCGGCCCCGCTACGCGCTGTTCTTCAATCGCATGAGCCCGTCGGCATGGAAGCGCGGCGGCAGTCACACGATCTTCTACACGCTTCACGTCCTCGACCAGCTCGAGCGAAGCGGCGTGCGCGTGGTGAACGGCTCGCAGGCGTTCCTGACCGAGATCTCGAAGGCGCGCCAGCTGGCGCTGCTGGGCTCGCTCGGGCTGCCGCATCCGCGCGCACGCGTCATCCACGACCCGCGCCAGGCGGTCGCGGCCGCCAACGGGCTCGCGTTCCCGGTCGTGGTGAAGCCGAACATCGGCGGGAGCGGGGCCGGGATCCGGCGCTTCGACAGCCCCGAAGCGCTCCGCTCGGCCGCGGAGGACGGCACGCTGGAGCTGGGGCTCGATCACACCGCGCTCGTGCAGGAGTTCCTGCCCGCCGAGCAGGGTCGCATCGTGCGCGTCGAGACACTCGGCGGACGCTACCTCTACGCGATCCGCGTCTACTCGACCGGCGAGAGCTTCGACCTCTGCCCGGCCGACATCTGCCGCGGCGTGGACGGCGCCGAGCTCGAGCGCGCGGCGTGCCCGGCCGACGCGCCGAAGAACGGCCTGCGCGTCGAGGGCTACACGCCGCCCGAGGGGATCGTGCGCGACGTCGAGCGCATCGTGGCCGCGGCCGGCATCGACGTCGGCGGAATCGAGTACCTGGTCGACGCACGCACCGGCCGGCACTCGTTCTACGACGTCAACGCGCTCTCCAACTTCGTCGCGGACGCGCCGCGCGTCATCGGCTTCGACGCGTTCGCCCGGCTCGCGGACTACCTCGTGGCCGAGGCCGAGGCGGCGGAGGAGCTTGCCGACGACGAAGCCCTCCGCGAGGCGCGGGTCGCCACGAACGGCCACGGCGCGGCCGCCGGCGGGCGGCACGCGGCGCCCGTGGTCGCGAAGGGAGCGTGACCATGCGGATCGGCTATTGGTTGCCCGTGTTCGGGGGCTGGCTACGGAACGTCGTGGACGAGGGCATGGCCACCGACTGGCCCTACGTGCGCGACCTCGCGCGGCGGAGCGAGGCGCTCGGCTACGACCTGACGCTCGTCGCCGAGCTCAACCTGAACGACATCAAGGGCGTGGACGCTCCGTCGCTCGACGCCTGGTCCACCGCCGCCGCGCTGGCCGCGACGACCGAGCGGCTCGAGATCATGATCGCGGTACGGCCGACGTTCCACGAGCCGGCACTGCTCGCGAAGCAGGCCGCGAACCTGGACCATCTCTCGGGGGGGCGCATTTCGCTCAACGTGGTCTCCTCGTGGTGGGCGGACGAGGCGCGGCAGTACGGCGTGCCGTTCGACGCGCACGACGAGCGCTACGCCCGGACGGCGGAGTGGTTGAGCGTCGTGCAGGGCATGTGGTCCGAGAGCCGGTTCGGGTTCGCGGGCCGCTTCTACCGGGTCGAGAACGCGGTGCTCGAGCCCAAGCCGCTCCGGCGTCCGCGTCCCCCGATCTACGCCGGTGGGGAGTCAGAGGCTGCAAAGGACCTGATCGCGCGCTCGTGCGACGCCTACCTCATGCACGGCGATCCGCCCGAGCGGATCGCGCAGAAGATCGCCGACATGCGCCGCCGCCGGGAGCGCTGGCGTCAGGAGCCACTCGGGTTCGGGGCCGCCGGCTACGTCGTGCTCCGCGACACCGAAGCCGAGGCGCAGGCCGAGATCGAGCGCATCACCCGGCTCCGCCCGGGCGCCGCGGGATTCGACAACTTCGGCGACTGGGTGAACGGGACGCAGCTGGAGCAACGGCTCCGGCTCGAAGACTACTCGGTCTCGAACCGGGGCTTGCGCTCGGGCCTCGTCGGCACGGCCGATCAGATCGTCGCGCGGATCGAGGCGTTCGAGCGCGCGGGCGTCGACCTGCTGCTGCTACAGTTCAGCCCTCAGCGCGAGGAGATGGAGCGGTTCGCGCGCGAGGTGTTGCCGCGCGTGCGCGGGAAGGTGGGTGAGCTAACCCCCGCCTGAGCCCCGGCGGTCAGGGAATCGCGTCCGACCGCCGGGGGCCCGCGTGGGCCCGGCGAACGCCGGGGCAAAACTGACCCTGGCCGTTCTGGCGGCCGGCGCGCGTGCCACGGGTCGCCGCTGCGCTATGCTGCGCGCTCCCACGGGCGGTTCCCGAGTTCCCCCGCCGATCGGAGGTGACCCTTGAAGATGAGCGCCATGCTGGTGCGGGACGACCAGGCCACCCTCCCGGCCGTGTACGGTCCCTCGGGCCCCTCGGCCGACGACGCCCGGTTCGATTGAGCGGGTTCCGATCCGTGGAGCGGGTGACGCCGTGAGCGAGTCACGGCCGGACCCGCCGGCGCCCGCGAGCCCGCCCGCGACCCCAGGCCGCGCGCGTTCGCGCGCGCGCCTGCTCGTGCTTTCCGGGCTCGGGGGAGCGATCCTCGGCGCGTGGTTCGTGCGCTCCCGCGGCCCGCATGCGCTCCCGCCCGCGATTCGCGTCTCGCCCATGATGCTCTCGCTCGCGCTCTGGCTCGTCCTGAGCCTTTACTGGGAATGGGCCGCGAGGACGGCGGCCGCGACGCGGTCGGCCGAATCCGGCGCCTCGCGCGGTCTCCACCTGTTGTTCGTCTCCGCCGCGCAACTCCTCACGTTCTGGCCGTTCGCGGGCTGGCCGGCCGCGACCGCGCCCATCCTCGAGTTTCCGCGCGTGCTCCCCGTCGCGTCGTTCCTGGTCCCGCTCGCGATCGCACTCGTCGCGATCGCGTACACGCGCAAGATCGGACTCGAGGAGCGGAACCTCGCCCGGGCCTTTGGCTCCTCGTTCTACGACTATCGCCGCCGCTCGTGGGCACTCATCCCCTGGGTCGTCTGAGCCCGCGCCCACCCATGTCCCGTGCCCGATCCGCCGTGCCGCCCCCGCGAGCCGCCGCATCGTCCGCTCCGGCGCTCGCGTGGCTCGACCTGCGCGGGCCGTACCTGCTTCCGCTCGTGGCGCTGCTCGTCAGCCGGGTGTGGCTCGCCACCCGGATGCCGTATGCGTCTGAGGACGCCTACATCACGTTTCGCTACGCGTGGAACCTGGCGCGCGGGGCGGGTGCGGTCTACAACCCCGGGGAACACGTGTACGGATTCACCTCGGCCCCGTGGATGCTCTGGCTCGCGCTCGGCATTCGGCTCGGCCAGGATCCGCTCCTCTGGGCGCGCGTCACGCTCGTGCTCGCGGACGCGGTGACGCTCGTGGCCCTCGGCTCGCTCCTCGAGCGGCATGTGGCGCGCGCCAGCGCCTGGGCGCTCACCCTCATGGTCGCGCTCTGGCCCTATTGCGCCGCGCTCGCGATGAGTGGTCTCGAGATGAGCGCATTCGTCGCGCTCATCGCGTCGGCGGCGTGGCTCATCGACCGCCGGCATCCGGCGGCCGGCGCCGCGCTCGGACTCCTGGCCGTGTTCCGGCCGGAGGGGATTCTCGCCGCCGCCGTGCTGGCGCTCTGGGCCTCTCGGCGAGATCGGCTCGTCGCGCTCGCGATCCTCGCGGCCGTCTTCGGCGCCCTCTCGCTCTACTACGGCTCGCCGGTGCCGCAGAGCGTGCGCGCCAAGGCGATCGTGTACGGCGCGCCGGGGCCGTTCCACTCGCTCCTCTGGTGGGATTGGGCGCTCCCGATGCCGCTTTCGGGGGAGGTCTCGCAGACGGCCGAGGGCCGGGCACTCATCCTCTACTCGCTCGTCGCCTCGCCGGCGGCACTCGCGGGAGCGCTCGCGCTCTGGAAGCAGCGCGCCTCCGCGGTCGCGGGCGTGGTCGCGGCGGCGTTGGCGGTGTGGCTCTCGTACATCCTGGTCGGCGCGAGCTACTTTTACTGGTACCTCGCGACGCCGGTGTTCGCGTGGATGACGCTCGTGGCGGTAGGGCTCCCGCGGATCACCGCCGGACGTTGGCTCCCTGCCGCGGGCGTGGCGGCCCTCCTCGCCACGTGGCTCTACCAGCCCCGGCTCTACGTCAACCGCTCGCTCGCCGAGCAGGTGATCTTCGGCGGGGCGGCGGACTTCCTCGTGGGCCACGCCACGCCCGGCGCCTCGGTGCTGCTCGAGCCGATCGGCTCGATCGGCTGGAGCGCGCGCTCGCTTCGTCTGATCGACGAGGTGGGGCTCGTCGCGCCCCGGATCGCCGAGCGTCGCGCGCGCGGCCCCGGCTGGTACGCCGACGTGCTCGCGGCGGATCGGCCGGACTGGCTCGTCGTTCGTTACGGATTGTTGACCCACGGCGCGGCGTTCGCCGGCGCGGGGGCGCCGTTTCGCGACGAGTCCGAACGCAATTCCGCCCTCTCCGGCTACCAGGTGGTCGCGATGGGCGACTCGACCGCGGGGGACCAGGACCTCGTGATCCTGCGCCGCGTCGTCGCGCGTTAGCGACCGCCACGGTGAGGCTGCCCGCCGGGCTTGCGGAAACATCTCGCGGGAACCCGCTCCACCGCCGGCCGCGATGGGGGTAGAGTGCGGTTCGCGCCGGACCCACGCGCGCGAGGCATCCGCGGCACCCGCGGCCCGTCACGTTTCAGAGGAGGCATCCCCCATGCGTCACCCCCTCGCCGCGTCGGCTGCGGCGTTCGTCACCGCCGTCGCACTCGTCTCCGTCGCCGCCGCGGACGAAGGCATGTGGACGTTCGACAACCTGCCGCTCGAGCGGCTCCAGAAGACTTACCACTTCACGCCCACGCCCGAATGGCTCGAGCACGTGCAGCGCTCGTGCGTCAACTTCGGCGGCGCCTCCGGCGCCTTCGTGTCCCGCGACGGCCTCGTGCTCACGAACCATCACGTGGCGCTGGAGCAACTGCAGAAGATGTCGTCCGCCGCCCACGATTACCAGCACGAGGGTTTCTTCGCGCGCTCGCGAAGCGAGGAGATGCCCTGCCCGGACCTGGAGCTCAAGGTGCTCTGGTCCATGGAAAACGTGACCGCCGCGGTGAACGCGGCGCTCGACCCCAAGGCCACGAGCCGGGTGCAGAACGACCAGCGGAAGGCCGCGCTCGCGAAGCTCGAGCAGGAGTCCACCCAGAAGTCCGGCTTGAAGACCGAAACGGTCGAGCTCTACCAGGGCGGCCAGTACTGGCTCTACAGGTACAAGACCTACAAAGACGTCCGCCTCGTGTGCGCGCCCGAGGAGCAGATCGCGTTCTTCGGAGGTGACCCCGACAATTTCACGTTCCCGCGATACGACCTCGACTTCGCGTTCTTCCGCGTCTACGAGAACGGCCAGCCCGTGCGCCCCGAGCACTTCCTCGCATGGAGCCCCGGCGGGGTGGGAGAGGGGGACCTCGTGTTCGTGGTCGGGCATCCCGGGCGCACGGACCGCCGCCGCACCGTGGCGCAGTACGAGTACGAGCGGGACATCGACCGGCCGCTCCGGATCCGGCTCCAGGAGCTGCGCGTGGCCACGCTTCACGCGTACGCGGCCCAGGGCGCCGAGCAGGCCCGGCAGGCGAGCCGCGCGCTGCGCGGGCTCGAGAACAACCTCAAGCGCGAGCGGGGATTCCTGGAGATCCTGTCCGACCCCGCGTTCCTCGCCCGAAGACGCGCCGCCGAGAAGGCGCTCCGCGCCCGCGCGACGGCCGACGGGAAGCTGGCCGCGGCGTACGGCGACGCGTGGGACCGGATCGCGGCCGCCGAGAAGGTGCAGCGCGAGCGCGGCCGCGCGCGGCAGCTGCACGACCTCGCGCGCATGTCGCGCCTGGTCGACATGGCAAACGGGATCGTCCGGCTCTCGACCGAGGTCGAGAAGCCGAACGACAAACGCTTCCGCGAGTATCGCGACGCCAACCTGCCCTCGCAGCGCTTTCAGCTCCTGTCCCCGGCGCCCGTCTACCCGGCCATGGAGGAGGCCGTGCTCGCGGCGCGGCTCCAGACCTGCCTCGACTCGCTCGGCGCCGCCGATCCCTGGGTGAGCGCGGCGCTCGGCGGAAAGTCTCCGAAGGACGTGGCGCACGAGCTCATGTCCGAAACGAGGCTCGCCGACGTGGGCGAGCGGAAGAAGCTGCTCGAGGGCGGCAGCGCGGCGGTGACCGCGTCGACGGACCCGCTCGTCGTCTGGGCGCGGCGGATCGATGCCCCGTACCGGGACGAGCGCCGCTGGTACGAGGACAACGTCGAGAGCGTCGAGGCGTTGGAGGGCGCGCGGATCGCCAAGGCGGTGTTCGCGCTCGACGGCCCCACGAACTATCCCGACGCCACGGGAACGCTGCGGCTCTCCTACGGGAAGACGGCCGGCTACGCGCAGCTCGGAACCGAGGTGCCGTGGCAGACGAGCTTCTACGGCCTCTACGACCGGGCGCGGTCGTTCGGCGCCCGGCCGCCGTTCGACCTGCCGCCACGGATCCAGACCGCGGAGCACTCGCTCGACCTCAAGACCCCGTTCGATTTCGCGAGCACGAACGACATCATCGGCGGGAACTCCGGGAGCCCGGTGCTCGACCGGGACGGCCACTACGTGGGGCTCGTCTTCGACGGCAACATCCAGTCGTTCGCCTGGGAGTTCGGCTACACCGACGCCCAGGCGCGCTGCATCTCGGTCGACTCGCGAGCGATCGTGGAATCGCTGCGGCACATCTACAACATGGAGAAGCTCGCGGACGAATTGACCGAGACGCCGAAGTAGTCGGGAGCAGTTCGAACGGGCCCGGTGAGAGCGGAAGTCTCGGTCGGGCGGGCGTGTCGGCGCGTGGCGATACGGCGGAGCGTGCTCACACCGCGGGGATGAACACCTCGTCCACGTCGAACCGGACCGTCACCTGCCGCAAGAATCGGCGGGCCTGGAAGCGCTTGCGCAGCCTGGGATCGAAATAGTCCCGCAGCAGCGGCGGGCGCGGGCCCCGGAGGTAGTAGTCCGGATCCTTGCGCACGACCTCCGAGGCCACGAGGTCCAGTTCGTCGCGATTGGACGCGTGCTGGACGATGCAGGGCGCATGCGTCACCCCGAGGCTCCGGAGCGCGTACGCGCGATGGCTGCCGTTCGTGAGGATCAGGCGGTTCTCGGCGAAGACCGCGTTCAGGAAGTTGCTGCCGAAGCCCACCGCGAGACCGACCGCGCCCACCAGGGCGCCGCGCACCGCGTGACCGGTGATGTGCTTCGACTGGAGCGGGATCGTGCCCAGGTAGCGGAGGTCATTGGAAGGCGACACGAACACGAACCGGTCGCGACGGACGCGCGACCACTCGACCGGAGGCACCGGGTGGTCGTACGGCAGGCACGTCCGGAAGATCTCGTCCCGGCTCGGCGCGGCCCCGAGCTTCTCCTCGAGCTGGCGCACGAACGTGAGATCGATGTGGTGCTGGAACACGACCATTCGATCCAGCTCCACGAGCGCCACGTCGGTGGGGACGGTGTTGAACCCGTGCCGAACGGCGGGATCCCTGAGCAGCTCGATCAGGAGCGGCTCGTAGGCCGGCCCGAGCGGCGCCATCCCGGGATCGTCCGCCAGTCCCGCCTCGGTGATCTCGAGCGCCCGCAGGTGCTCGCGTGCCGCCTGCCACTCGTCCGCGAGCGCACCCCGATCGGGTGAGTCGACGGCATTGCGGGTCACGAAGCGGAGGAATCGCCGTAGCGTGGGCCGCCCGGAGAGGAAGATCGTCTCGACGGTCGGTGCCGTGTGGCCGGCCGGCTCCGGCCCCGGCGGCGCGGTCAGCAGCGCGTCGGCCCCGCCGCCATCGTTAGCCCGCGTCACGGGCGTTCCGCCTTCGGTCACGACCACGACCAGAACTCCACCTTGAGAGAATGGGAGAGCCAGCGGGTCAGGAGCTGGGTCGTGGATCGCCTGCCGGCCAGGATCTTGGCCTCGCCGGTCATCCCGGGTTTCAAGAGCAGCGCGCGGTTGTCGATCTCCGTCGTCACGAGGATCGAGCCGGGCGACGACGTGACGACGCGGACCGGGGCGGATCCCGCCGTGGCCATCTCGCTCGCGGGGAAGCCCTCGGTCGCCGTGGCAACCGCCGTGACGACGCCGTGGAACGTGCGGTCGGGATACGCGCGTGCCTTGATCAGCACCGCACTCCCGACGTGCACGTCGGAGATGTCGTGCTCGCTCACCGGGATCTCGGCCGTGAGCGTCGTGCAATCGAACACCTTGGCGAGCAGATCCCCCCGGTGGACGAGGCGGTTCTCCAGCTCGCGAAGCTGGGCCGAGGGCGTGGCGACGATCCCGGTCGCCGGGCTCAGCACGTTCAGGTGTCTCGATTCGTCCTCGAGGAGCCGCCTTCGCGATTCGAGCCCGCGTAGCTCCGCCCGGGTGGCCGCGATGTCCTCCGGTCGCGAGCCCTTGCGGAGCAGCTCCAGCTTGCTCCGCGCCTCCGCGAGATCGTTCTCGGCCGTGGCGGCCTCCTCCTGCGCGGCCATCAAGTCCCTGCGGGAGATGAGGAGCGAGTCGAACACGGCCTGGTCCATGGCCAGGCGTTCGTGCGCGAGCTTGAAGTGCCGATCCGCCTTCGCCACCTCGGCCCTCGCCACGGCGAGCTCCTCGGGTCGGGGGCCGGCTTCCAGCAGCGCGAGCCGGGCCCGGGCCTGGTCGATGTCGGCCTCGGTCTTCGCGAGATCGGCCTCGAGGTCGCGGTCGGAGAGCCGGGCGATCAGGTCGCCCCGCTTCACGCGATCGCCCTCGCGCACCTCGAGGTCCGCAACGACGCCGTCCACGTCGGCATGCACGTCGGCGTTCTGGACCGGGAGGACCAGGAGCGGGCCGCGGATCTTGAGTTCCCAGCGGCCCGCGAACGCGAGCGCCGCGGCGACGCCCGCCACAGCCAGGAGCACGATTCCGCGACGCGAAGCGCGGCTCGGGCTGGCCGTCCCGGGGGCCGCGGCCGCGCCTGGCGCGGCGGACGCAGATGGTCTGGCGCCGGGCAGGGAAGCTTTCCCGACCGGGGCGTCGGTCGGCGCTTCGTTGTCGATCCCGTCGCCGCCGGCGTCCTTCGCGAGGTCCGCAGGCTTGGGAAAGAGCCTGCGGATCCGTCGTCGCACCTTGAAGCCGAGCACGCCACCGAGGAAGACGAGGCCCAGCGGCTGATCGTGCTGGAGCAGGTAATGGCCGAACCTGGCGAAGGCCGCCGCGAGGACACCGAGCGAGAACCCCACCGCGGCGATCCCGTAGGCCAGGATGATCCGGCCCTCGCGCGGGTCGAGCTCCCCGGGCGGCCGCTCGCCCGTCGCGAGGCGCTTGAGCCAGCTCCCGATGTGGCCGAACGCACGCCGGCGCAGGTTCGGCGTGTCGAGGAGATCGCTCAGGAGGTAGTAGCCGTCGAGCTTCAGGAGCGGGTTGAAGTTGAGCAGGGTCTTGATCCCCGAGGCCGCCATCGCGATGTAGGCCAGCGTGTTGATTTCCGTTCCCGAATCGAACGCGCGCCAGGCGAGCGTGGCGAGCGACCACAGGAAGAGCTCGAAGAACGGCCCGGCGAACCCCACCCACATCCGCCGGCTCTTCTCGGGAAAGAGCCAGGCATCGCTGACGTTGCAGTACATCGCCGGCTGGAAGTAGATGAGCATGAAGCCCAGCTCGGGCACCTCGCCACCGAACCACTTGCAGGTCAGGCCGTGCGCGCACTCGTGGGCGAACGAGAGCGAGAGCACGACGAGGACCAGCAGGGGAATCACCTGGGGCCGGAAGACGCGAAAGAAGTCCTCGCCGATCTCGGTCCAGCGGCCGATCGTGATCGCCGCGGCGAGCACGATCGAGACCGCGACCAGCGCCAGGAACCCGGGCGTGAAGCCGAGGCGCAGTCGGGGCACGAGCCAGCCGAAGAGGCGGTCGGGGTTGAAGAGCCTGAACCGGAGGTACATGAGCGGCCCGGCGATGCGAGAGGCTCCCGCGCGCCGCCTCGGAACGGCCACGGTCGCGCCCTCGAGCAGGCCCGCGCCCCGCAGGGTGGCGAGGAAGTTCCGGAACGTGGCCTGGGGCAGCGGGGCGCCGAAATGCTGCTCCGCCTGTTCGCGGATCGCATCCGCGGGGGTGGCGCCGTCGCAGCGTTCGACGATGAAACGTTCCAGCTCGCGGAGACGGAAGTAATCCGCCGTCACCGGGTCCTTGATGACCAACAGGGGACCCGATGCCGACTCCTGCCGGCTGACGATCAGATCGGATCGCAGCTTGGGGAAGTACACGCGCCTCGACCCCCGCGGTAAGGCTGTTGGTGCGAGGTGGGCGCGATTCGCCCGCCTCCTGCCGGATCGCCCGCAGCCGAAGGCCCGGTGTCCGAGCCGGCGCCCGGACACCGGTGCCCCGCTGCGAGTCGCGATCTCTCACACCCTCCCGGACGTCAGCTCGTGTGATCCGGTCCGGTGCTATGGGTCGCGTCTCCGGTGCTGGTGAACCCGCCCTGGGTCGTGCCATCGATGCCGATACCGATGCCAATCCCGATGCCGATCCCCAGGTCCGGGGCGATGCGCTTCTCCAACTTCTCCAGTTCAGGATTCAGGTGCTTCATCGCGTCTCACCTCCTTCTGCTGGATTTCCAGGTCGTCGCTACCGATTCGGGGCTTTGGATGACCGCGTGCGCGTGACCGATTGAGAGGCGATTCCCGGCATTTCACGCCGAGGAAATCCCGGGCCCCACTGACCCGCCGGGCTCCTGAAACAACACCGGGGCACGAACCCGCGCGATCACCGGCGGATTCGCCAGCGCGAGCGCGATCCCCACCGCGACGCCGAGTGCGATCGCGCGTCCAGGTGTGGGCAGGTGGAGCCCGTATCGCTCGGTTCGCCGCATCGTTCGGATTCGTTCCCGTGAGGGGTGATCGCAGAGCCCGCAGGCAGGAATCTCGGAGCGTCGCACGGGCGCTGGTCCACCCCGGCGTGCTCTGTGGCTCCGATCCGCCCGCGTGGCTGTCACGCTGGCAGCCAGCGATGGCACCTGGCAGCGCCACCCCGGGGCGTCCTCCCGACCCGAGGCGCGAACGCCTTGTCGTCACGCCGGTTGCGGGCCGGCTCGGCGGACGAAGCGCGGCACAGAAATGGCTAATGGCTCTTGATCGGCGGCGTCTCGGGAGCGGCATCGTCGAGCCCGAGCCCACGCTCCGGACGTTCCGGCGAGTGCTCGGCCCGCAATGCCGCATGTCGGCGCCCGAGGGGTATCAGAAGGAGGTTGCCATGCGCGCGCTACCTTTCATTCTCGTGGCATCGCTGCTGGTGCCACTGGTTTCACAGGCGGAGGTCAAGCCGGAGATCCGGCCCTTCGTGGGCGCGTTCGTGCCCACGGGTGACCAGCGCAACGTCCTCAACGATGCCGTGCTGACGGGCGGCCAGGTCGCTGTGGAGGCGGCGAACGTGCTCCACCTGGTTGGCACGTTCGCGTTCGCGGGCCCCAACTTCGACCACAAGTTCGCGGGCCAGGGACACATGCACGTCTATCAGTCCGATGTCGGCGCGGAGCTGTTCAGAAACGTGGCGATGAACAATCGGTGGAAGTTCCGCCCGTTCGTCGGGGCCGGCCTCGGCGTGCGCACGTACGACCCCACGTCCTCCGCCTCCGCGAAGAACTATCCGGCCGGCTACGGGGCGCTCGGGGCCGAGTTCCAGCTCCGGCGCATCGCGGTTCGCTGCGAGACGCGAGACTACCTCACGCGCTTCAAGGGAGTCACGGGCAGCGAGTCCGCCTCGACGCGGAACGAGCTCATGCTGAGCGCCGGCCTGGCGTATCACCTTCGTTAGATTGTCTGCCGGCGACCTCACGGGGCGCGGGCGCGCGAGCGCCCGCGCCTCGCCGCATGATGCGGCCGCGAAGCGCCGCCAGGGGAAAGCGTCGGCTGCCGCGGCGCCCGGCGGGCCGACGGCGCGAGGGGAACGCGGACTCCGATCCGCAATCCGCTGGCGGCAATCACCCAGGAATGCGGTGGGTTGCCCCAACCCGCGCGGGCGCACCCGCGCTCGCGCGCACCTCGGTCGCTCGCTCGCATGCCGTCGATGGCGGCCGCCACGACGGTGCGCGAACGCCCGCGACCGCGATGAATGCCGCTGAATCCCGGGTATTCCACCGTGATCGCGCCGACGCTGATCACTCCGCGCCAACCCGATCTCACGCGAGTGATCGCTTGCGATATGCCCTGTCGAACATTGGTTATTGCTGGCAAACACCTTGCAATGAGTCTCAACGCACCCCGCACCCTGTCCGTTGAGCTGACCCGCAAACCCGCGCCGTTCGCTGCGGTGCATTGCGGGCCACCCACCCACGAGAGAAAGAGCGTTCGACATGTCGACGTCGCTTCGCGTCCTCCACACGATCGCGGTCGCCGCGCTCAGCCTCACGCTGGCGGGTGCCGCGCTCGCCAGCCCCTCGGCCACGATCGAGCAGGTGAGAAATGGTCTCGCCTCCTCGACGACCACCCCGACGCCCTCATGGGTCTCGGGCAACGCCGGCGGCTCGAACTCGCACTACCTGGAGAGCCATTCGATCCCGTACCGGGCGGTGATGACCCAGTTGCCGACGAATGGCACGGTGATCGAGCTCACGGTCGGCTACGCCGTCAAGAAGAGCGGCTCTTACGCCATCGACTACCTCACCCAGTTCCAGCGCGTGCTGCCGCACGTCCTGTTCGCGCACAAGGATGCCGAGGTCTTCGACCCGTTGAACGGCGTCGTGGGCGTCGGGTCCACGGTGAGCACGGCAGCGATCCCGATCCCTACCACGAATCTGGTCGTCGATCCGGACGGCGCCGGGCCCGAGTCACCGGCCGCCGAGCCGTCCACGAGCATGTCGGCCCTGTCCGCCGCGGAGCGCGTGATGACGCTCTACGGCGGCAACATCATCGACGTGTCGTACGTGACCCAGGGCGACGTGAGCCTCGCGACCTCCACCTCCGAATCGCAGATCAAGATCCGCTTCACCGCCACGAGCCCCACGGCCGTGCTCGCCTGGGGCGGACACATCGCCTGCCGCTGGGACTGGGGATTCAACGCCGACGGCACCCCGCGCTCGGCCGGCGGCATCAGCGGCTCCTCGTACCACATGCGACTCGTCAGCTGGACGCTCGGAAGCCTGGGGAACCAGGACCGGTCGCTCTCGACCGATGCCGTCTACCCGGTCCCGACCTGCGCCATCTCGAACCTGGGGCCGTTCTGCGCGGGCTCGATCAACACGCACGCGGCGCCCACCGGGATGGAGTCCTACAAGTGGTCCTTGTTCTCCAATACGAGCGGCGCCTCGATCGTGGGAAGTGACAGCAGCGCCTCCGTGGTCGTGAACGCGGGCACACTGGGCGGCGGCTATGGGTTGCTGCTGGTCACGGGTGCGAGCGGGTTCACCAAGCAGTGCCAGGGCACGGTCACGGTGTTGACCCCGCTCGTTGCGGACGCCGGGCCCGACCAGGGCGTCTGCGCGGCGAGCCCGCAGGTGCAGCTCGCCGGCCAGGCGATCGGTGGAAACGGCAAGTGGAGCGGTGGCGCCGGAACGTTCAACCCCAGCGCGACCGCGATGAACGCGATCTACACGCCCACGGCCTCGGAGATCACGGCCGGGACGCTGACGCTGACGATGACCTGCACGTCTCCGACGAACACCTGTCCGGCCGTGAGCGACCGGATGACGATCACGTTCCAGCGCACCGCCACCGCAAACGCCGGGCTGGATCAGACGCTCTGTGCGAACAACGCGCTCGCGCAGCTCGCCGGCGTGGTGGGTGGCTCCGCGACCGGCGGCGCGTGGACCGGTGGCGCCGGCACGTTCAGCCCCAGCGCCTCCGCGTTGAACGCGACCTACGCGCCGACGGCGGCCGAGATCGCGGCGGGGAGCGTGACCCTCACGCTCACGAGCGTCTCGTCCGGCGGCGCCTGCGCGCCGGCGAGTGACCAGATGACGATCTTCCTGAACCCCGCGGCGACCGCGGATGCCGGCCCCGACCAGACGCTGTGCGCGTCGAGCCCGCAGGTGCACCTCGCGGGTACGGTGGGCGGCGGCGCCACGACCGGCACGTGGAGCGGCGGCGCCGGCACGTACGGCCCGGGCGCTTCGGCCCTGAACGCGACCTACAACCCGACCGCGGCCGAGATCGCCGCCGGCGGCGTCACGCTGACCCTCACCTCGAACGATCCCGCCGGACCCTGCGGCGCGGCGAGCGACCAGGTGCGCATCACCATCAATCCCGCGGCCACGGCGAACGCGGGCGCGGATCAGATCCTCTGCGCGACGAGCCCGCTCGTGCAACTCGCGGGCGGCGTGGGCGGTGGTGCCACGGCGGCCAGCTGGAGCGGCGGCAACGGCACGTTCAGCCCCGACGGCAATGCCCTGAACGCCACCTACATGCCCACCGCGGCCGAGATCGCCGCGGGCAGCGTGACGCTCACGCTCACGACGAACGACCCCGACGGGCCGTGCGGCGCGGCGACCGACGATGTGCGCATCACCCTCAATCCCGCGGCCACCGCCGATGCCGGCCCCGACCAGACGCTCTGCTCGAGCAGCCCGCAGGCGCACCTCGCGGGTGCCGTGGGCGGCGGTGCCGCGAGCGGCACGTGGAGCGGCGGCTCCGGCACCTTCAGCCCGAGCGCCTCGGCCTTGAACGCGACCTACAATCCGAGCGCGGCCGACATCGCCGCGGGCGGTGTCACGTTGACGCTCACCTCGAACGATCCGGCAGGGCCGTGCGGCGCGGCGAGCGACCAGGTGCGCCTCGCCATCAATCCCGCGGCCACGGCGAACGCGGGCGTCGATCAGACCGTGTGCGCGAGCAGTCCCCAGGCGCATCTCGCCGGTGTCGTCGGCGGCGGCGCCTCGAGCGGTAGCTGGAGCGGCGGCGCGGGCACGTTCAACCCCGACGCGAACACCTTGAATGCGACCTACACGCCCACCGCGGCCGAGATCGCCGCGGGGAGCGTGACGCTCACGCTCACCTCGAACGCGGTCTCGGGCCCCTGTCCTCAGGTCAGCGATCAGATGACGATCGCGATCCTCCCGGCGGCCACGGCGAACGCGGGTCAGAACCAGACCGTGTGCTCGACGAGCCCGCAGGTGCAGCTCGCGGGTGCCGTGGGCGGCGGTGCCGCGAGCGGCACGTGGAGCGGCGGCACGGGCACGTTCAGCCCGAACGCTTCGGCCCTGAACGCGACCTATCTGCCCTCGGCCGCCGAGATCTCAGCCGGCGGCGTGACGCTCACGCTGACGTCGAACGATCCCGCGGGGCCGTGTGGCGCGGCGAGCGACCAGGTGCGCCTCACCATCAATCCCGCGGCCACGGCGAACGCCGGCGCCGACCAGACGCTGTGCTCGTCGAGCCCGCGGGCGCAACTCGCGGGTGTCGTGGGTGGCGGCGCCTCGAGCGGCAGCTGGAGCGGCGGCGCGGGCACGTTCAACCCCGACGCGAACACCCTGAATGCGACCTACACGCCCACCGCGGCCGAGATTGCCGCGGGGAGCGTGACGCTCACGCTCACCTCGAACGACCCCGCCGGACCGTGCGGCGCGGTGTCCGACCAGATGACCCTCTTCATCAGCCCCGCGGCGACGGTGAACGCCGGCGCTGACCGCGCGGTGTGCGCGAACGGCGCCCAGGTGCAGCTCGCCGGCGTCGTGGGTGGCGGTGCCACGACCGGGACGTGGAGCGGAGGCGGCGGCACGTTCGGCCCGAACGCCTCGACGCTCAACGCCACTTATACGCCGAGCGCGGCCGAGATCGCGGCCGGGAGCGTGACGCTGACGCTCACGACCAACGATCCGGTCGGGCCGTGCGGCGCGCTGAGCGATCAGATGAAGATCACCATCGTCCCGACCACGGTCGCCGACGCCGGCCCCGATCAGACCGTGTGCACGAGCAGCCCGCGCGTGCAGCTCCAGGGCTCGGTGACCGGCGGCGTGACCAGCGGCGTGTGGAGCGGCGGCACGGGCACGTTCAGCCCCGGCGCCTCGGCCCTGAATGCGAGCTACACCCCGAGCGCGGCCGAAGTCGCCGCGGGGAGTGTCACGCTCACGTTGACGAGCGCGGCCTCGACGGGTCCGTGCGCGCAGGTCAGCGACCAGATGACGATCTTCATCCGCCCGGCCGCCACGGTGAATGCCGGCGCGGACCAGTTCGCGTGTGCCGTCTCCGTGCCCCTGCTGCAGCTCGCGGGCTCGATCGGCGGCAGCGCGACGAGCGCGACGTGGACCGGCGGCGCAGGAACGTTCGCTCCGTCCGCGACGAGCCTCAACGCGACCTACACGCCGACGGCGGGCGAAATCGCGTCCGGGGGCGTGACGCTCACGCTCACCACGAACGACCCGACCGGACCCTGCCCGGCGGTGAGCGATCAGATGAACATCGTGTTCGACGCGCCGTCCGTGACCGTCGCGGACCAGACGACGTGCAGCGGGATCACCCCGATGAACCTGTGCGCGAGCCCGGGACACGGCGTCGCTCCCTACACGTATCGCTGGAGCAACGGCGCGACCGGCCAGTGCATCACGGTGGCCGACACCGGGAGCTACACGGTGACGATGACCGACTCCAAGGGCTGCCAGGCGATCGGAACCGGCGCGTTCCGCTGGCGGGAGTGCATCGGTCAGCTCACGCACACATCGACCACCTGCGCCACGTTCATGGACGGCAACGGGGAAGACTTCAATGCGGTCACCTACGCCGTGAAGGACAACATCATCACCACGATCGCGCCCGGCGTGTTCTTCTACTGGACCAAGATCCAGGCGCCGAGACCCGACTTCCTCGTCTACATCTCGCAGTTCCGTGACGACGCCCGGTTCCCGTTCTGCCCCGTTCAGCAGGGGAGCCAGGTGAACCTCATGGACTCGAACTGCAACGTGCTCGGCAACGGTTCGGAGTACTCCCCCGGGCAGGCCTCGGTGGCGGTGCATGGGGCCAGGCCGGGCCAGGTGTTCATCATCAGCGTCAAGTACTCGCTCAAAGCGCTCATCGGAACGTACATGGACGCGACGATGGGCTGCCACTACGACTTCCGGACGCTGATCGATGCGCACATCGTCGATGCGGATCCCGACGGATTCCAGATCGGCCTCGCGAAGCCCACCTCGGGTGGAACCGGGCCGGACGGAACGAGCGGCTCGGACGGCTCGGACGGCTCGGCTGGTGCGAGCGACGGCGAGCGCCTGCCGGGCAGTGGGGCAGGCACCGGGACCGGTGGCACCGGCGGAACCGCCGTGACCGCGGCAGCCGGGGCGCCAACCCTCGCGGGAACCCCGCTGGGCCAGGCGCAGGACATCCGCGACCTCGAACGCCCCATCCCGAATCCGTTCAGCAACGGGATGCAGATGACGTACGACGTGGGCACGACGAATCAGCGGGTGGAGATCAGCGTGTACGACGTCGCCGGGCGCATGGTGCGCACGCTCGCGAGCGATCTGCAGACGCCGGGGCGGCATTCGATCGCCTGGGATGGCCGCGACGCTCAGGGTTCACAGGTCCGTAAGGGCATGTACTTCATCCACGTGCGGATCGGCGAGCGGGCGCGACTCGTTCGAGTCACGTTCCTCCAGTAGTCGTCGCCGGGTCGTCGTCGCGGGTCCGAGCCTCGCCGCCCTCGTCGTTCGAGGGCGGCGGGGTTTCGGCTTTTCAGGGCTAAGCGCCCTGGGGCTGGTCCTGCGACTTGGCCGCGAACGGACGACGGGTTGCGAGCTGGAGCGCGCCACCCGCGAGGCCCAGCAACAGCGCCGCGAGTCCCCAGCGCGCGCCCGCCAGGTCGAGGCCGAGGAGCGCATCCACGGAGATTCGTCCTGGACCGACGAATGCCACGCTCGCGGCGGAGAGCCCCAGCACCATCGGGTACTCGTAGCCACCCTGTATCACGAAAAAACCCTGCTTCAGGTGCACGCTCACGATCGCGACGGTCATGACACCCACGAGCATCGCGGCCGCCAGCGGGGTCACCGCGCCGAGCGCGAGCAGAGTCCCGCCGCCCGCCTCGGCGAGCCCGGCGAGGAGGGCGCTCCGGCGGCCGGGAACGAAGCCCAGTCCTTCCATGTGTCCGGCCACGGCGTCGATGCCGCCGCCGCCGAACCAGCCGAAGAGCTTCTGGGCGCCATGTGCCGCCAGCGTCAACCCCACCACCACGCGCAGAAGCAAGAGTCCGATGCTCATACGATCACCTCCGGAAAGAATCCATTGCCTCGGGCGCGCCCGCCCGGCCCGCGCGACATCGAAGGGGGGTCGCGCGCGGCGACTAGCCGCCCACTAGTTGCTATCCATTAGATAGCGCATTGAAGGGAGAGGTTCGCGTGGCTAGTTACTTTACTTTGGGAAGCAGTCGGCCTACGCTCGCCGGCATGGCCAAGCCCGTGGATTCCCAGTGTCGGGCGTTCCAGCACGCCCTCGACGTGCTGGCCCGGCCGTGGAACGCGCTGGTGCTGAACGTGCTCCAGGGCGGACCGCTCCGCTTCAGCGAGATCCGCGTGCGCGCCCAGGGCCCCGGCGACAAGGTCCTGTCGGGGCGGCTCAAGGAGCTCGAGGCGCACGGTCTCGTGCTTCGCATGGTCGGGGCCGGTCCACCGGTTCGCGTGAGCTACCAGCTCACGGAGAGCGGGCGGGCGTTCGGGGAGGTGGCGCAGGCCATCGAGCGCTGGGGCAGGGGACTCAACCCGGCGCCCGCGGGCTCCCGGGGAAAGCAGAGAAAGCGCGCGTGACCCGGAGCCGGAGGAGCGTCTTCTTGAGCGCCTGCCTCGCGGCCTCGGCGATCCTCATGACGGGGGCGCGGCGCGGCTGGGTGCCGCTCCATCCACCTTTGGACTGGATCCTGCCCGTCGGTCTCATGGCGGTGGGGATCGTCGTCTGGGCCAGGGGGCTCGGAGGCGACAGCCGTTCCTGAGGTTGGATCGCCCGAGACTCGATCCGCACCGGCACGCGATCCCGTGCCCGTTCGCGTGGCTGCCACCTTTGGCCACTTCTACGCCCGCCGCCATCCGGACACACTTCGCTGGAAGGCCGCCATGGCCCCCCGCGACCGCTTTCCTCGGCGGACGCCGGCACTCGAGCAATCATTCCAGCGAGGCACGTGATGAAACCCCGGGAACCCGTCTCTTCGAGCCAGCCCTTTCACCTCAGGACCCCCAGCGACGCCCCTGCCGCGCAGCGGCGGAGCCGCGCCGGCGGCGGGACCGGCAGCGTGTTGCTCGCGGCGCTCTTCATCGCATTCTTCGCGGGCCGGTCCCGCGCCCAGGTGTTCGTCGAGATCGCGTCCGGCCTGCCGGCGCCGCCGAACCCGTGTGCCGTGTGGGGCGACTACGATGGCGATGGCGATCTCGATCTGCTCGTGGCGGGGCAGGGGAAACACGACATCGCGTTCACGACGCTCTACAAAAACGTGGGAGGGGTGTTCACCGACAGCGGCATCGCACTGCTCGGGCTCTCCCGGGCTACGGCGGCGTTCGGCGATTTCGACGGCGATGGCGACCTCGACCTGGCCATGACCGGGCTGGAGACGAACGGCGCCCCGACAGGGCCGACCCGGGTGCGCATCTACCGCAATGACGGCGGCACGTTCACGCTGGTGCCGGGCAGTTTTCTCGGGGAGTTCGCGGGGAGCGTCGCGTGGGGGGACTACGACGGCGACGGCGACCTCGACCTGCTCGTGACGGGCGTCACGACCGCGGCCGCCGGGGGCGTGGCGGCGACCCGTTTGTATCGCAATGACGGCGGCGCATTCTCCGCCGCGACGCAGCCGTTCCCCGACTGCTATCTCGGCGGCCTCGCGTGGGGCGACTACGACAACGACGGCGACCTCGACGTGGTCCTCACCGGCACGAGCGGCACGGGGGGTCTGACGGGGGTGCTGTGGCGGAACGACGGCGACACATTCGCCGACGCCGGCTCCGGTCTTCCGGGCATGGACATCGGCTTCACGACGTGGGGAGACTTCGACAACGACGGCGATCTCGACCTGTTGTTCGGCGGGGATGCCTTCACGAGCGACGGCCACGTGACCCGGCTATACCGGAACGACGGCGGCACGCTCACGGACGCGAGCGCCGGTCTCCTGGGTCTGCTCTGGTCCTCGGGCGCCTGGGGCGACTACGACAACGACGGCGACCTCGACGCCATGGTCATGGGTTACGACGCGGTGGCTTCCGCGCAGCGCACGCTCCTCTACCGCAACGACGCGGGGTTGTTCGTCGACAGCGGTGAGCTCTTCCACGATCTCTTCCTCGGCACGTTGAGCTGGGCGGACTACGACAACGACGGCGATCTCGACCTGTTGACCGCCGGGAACAACGGCGGCGCCGACCTGCTGCGCATCTTTCGCAACGACACCGCCACCCCGAACGCCGCCCCGAGCCCACCCGGTAACCCGACGGTGAGCGTCGCGGGGACGACGGCGCGGTTCTCCTGGGATCCCGCGAGCGACGACCACACGCCGGCCCCGGGATTGAGCTACAACCTGCGCGTCGGCACGACCCCCGGCGGGTCCGAGATCGTGAGCCCGCAGTCCGGCGCCAACGGCTACCGGCGGCTGCCGGAGATGGGCAACGTCCAGACCGGCCTCACCGCCAGGGTGGGCTCGCTCGTGCCCGGAACCACGTACTACTGGTCCGTACAGTCGGTGGACGGAGCGTTCGTGGGCTCGGCGTTCGCCCCCGAGGGCAGCTTCGACGTTCCGGTCGCCGGCGTGGGAGGCCACGGTGTGGCCGGGATCCCGGCGCTCCGCGCCGCCCCGAATCCCTTCACCCGGAACACGACGCTGGGGTTCGCGGCGGCTCGGGCCGGCGACGCCCGGATCCGGGTGTTCGACGTCCGCGGCCGGCTCGTACGTACGCTCGTCCCCGGCCGGCTCGACGGGGCCGAAGGGTCGATCCGGTGGGACGGCCGCGACGAGACGGGGCGCGCGATGCCCGCCGGCCTCTACCTCTGCCGGCTCGAAAGCGACGCCGGCAACGCGATGCGGAGGCTCGTGAAACTCCAGTGACCCCGCGGCCCCGAGCCCGGCGGCCACGCCGGAGGCCGGGGCAGGCGCCAAAGCGGAGCTCCCGAAGCGCGAATCATCGTTTCGGGAGCTTCGCCATGAGCACCTCGACCGCCTTCTCCAGCTGAGCGTCGCGCCCGCCGGCGATCTGGGCCGGATCGGGCTCGACCAGGTAGGTGGGAGCGAGGTGCTTGTTCTCCATCACGTCGCCCTGCATGTCGATCAGCGCCACCTCCGGAATGCCGAACACGAGATCGCGGTTCTGGAGCCGCTCCCACCACACCGAGCTGCACGTCCCCGGCACCGGCATGCCGACCGTTTCGCCGAGGCCCAGCTCGGTGTAGGCCATGGGGAAGCAGTGCGCGTCGGAATAGTTGCCTTCGCCCATCACGACGATGGAGGGCTTGGTCCAGCGCTGGAACGGCTCCTCGCCGACCTGGCGCCCGCGCGGCACGTCGCGCGCGTAGACCTTGCCGCTCAGGAAGACGGTGAGGGGCTCGACGAGGTTGCCGCCCCCGTTGAATCGCGTGTCGAGCACGATCGCGTCCTTGTCCACCGCGCGCCCGAAGATCTCCTCGAAGATCTCGCGATACGCGCCGTCGTTCATGCCCCGGATGTGCGCGTACCCGAGTCGGCCGCCCGAGAGCTTCTCCACCGCCTCGCGGCGGCTCTTCACCCAGCGGAGGTAGAGGAGCCGTGCCTGCGCGGACCACGCGATCGGCTTGACCGACTCCTCCCAGCGCGCCCCCGACCTGGGATCGCGGAGCCCGAGCCGCACCGGCACGTCGGCCTTGTGATTGAGCGGCGGATACCAGTCGGCGCCCGCGGGAATCGCGACCCCGTCGATGGACTCGATCACGACCCCCGCCTTCACCCGGGTGCCCGCCTTCTGCAGGGGACCGCCCTCGATCACCTCGGCGATCGCCACGCCGTCCCCGGTGTATTTCGGGTCCGGAAAGATCCCGAGCGCCGCCGTCTCGTCGCCGTCCGTGCGCGTGGGCCGGTAGCGGCAGCCGGTGTGGGACGCGTTGAGCTCGCCCTGCATCTCGGAGACGAGCTCCGCGAAATCGCGCGGGTTGTCGATCGAGGGGAGGAAGCGCGCGTACGCGGGCTTGAGCGCGGCCCAGTTCACGCCGTGCATGCCGACGTCGAGGAACTTCTTGAACGTCTGCCGCCAGATGTGCTCGAACATGTACGTGCGCTCGGCGTCCGCATCGAGCTGCATGCGCGCGCTGGCCGCGACCGGCGTGCTCTTCCCCGACTCGAGCTCGATGGTGGAGAGCTTGCCGTTCGCGAGCACGAACGCCTTCTTACCCTCCCGATCGATCTCGAATGATGCGTCGGACGCATCGAGCTTCGCCAGCAGCTTGACCTCCTTCTTGCGCGGGACGTACTGCCAGAGGTCGTAGCCCTTCTCGAACCTCGCGAGGTAATAGAGCGTCTCCCCGTCGGGCGAGAGCTCGGCGCCCGCGAGATCGGCGGAGCTCAACGAGAGCCGCACGATGCGATCGTCCATGCCGTCGAACTCGATCGGCACCGGCTCCGGAAGCTTCACCGCCGGCGCGCCGCCGGCGGACTCTGCCGCTTTGGGCTTCTCCTTGTCGTCCTTCTTGTCCTTTTCCCTGGCCTTCAACTGGCCGTACGCCGCGGCATCGAGCCGGAAGCGGTCGAACGCTTTCGTGGTGAGGAACGCGGCATAGACGTCGGACTGCCGCGGGTCGCCCGCCTGGGAGCGCAGCCCGAACCGGTCGGTCCGCCACAGCAGCACCTGGCCCTTCATGGCCCAGTGCGGCACCTCGTCCTCGTAGCCGCTGTGGGTGAGATTGACGAGCTTGCCGTCGCCCGATGCGGGAAGGAGTCCGACCTCGCTCGACCAGCGCGTCTTGCTCAGGAACTGGACCGCGAGCCACTTGCCGTCGGGCGACCACTCGAACTGCTGATCCCCGTCGAGGTAGGAGTAGTTCATGTCGCCGGGAAGGATCACGCGGCTCTTGCCCGACTTGAGGTTCAGCACCTTGAGCGTCGTGCGCTCCTCGAGGTACGCGACCTCCGTGCCGTCCGGCGAGAACCGGGGCTGGAACGTCTCGCGCTCCGTCTCCAGCACGGGCGATTCCCTGAGCGCCGTGGCATTGAAGAAGTTGGGCTCGTCCTTGTCGGTCAAGTCGGTGCGGTAGAGCTTCCAGCTCCCGCCACGCTCGGAGGCGTAGAGCAGGCTCCGGCCGTCGGGGGAGAAGCTCACCGAACGCTCCTGCTCGGGCGTGTTCGTGATGCGCCGCGTGGTGCCGTGCTCCGTGGAGGCCACGAACACCTCGCCGCGCGCGACGAACGCGATCTCGCTGCCGTCGGGAGAGGCGTCGAACGACGTCACCTGGCTCGTGACGTCCATCGGCTCGACGCGACGCTCGCGCCGGTCGGCCGCGACGGTCACCTCGATGCGGCGGCTCTCGTTGCCGCCGGCGGGACGCACCCAGATCTCGCCGTCCCACGTGTAGCAGAGGTCGCCGGCGTTCGAGGCCGACAGGAATCGGACGGGGTGCGTGGCGTGCGACGTGACCTGCACCGGGTGCGCGGGGTCCGCGAGGCTCATGCGCCAGACGTTGAACGTGCCGCTCCGTTCGGAGAGAAACCACAGCGATTCGTCGCCGGGGCCCCACACCGGCTGGCGATTGTCGGCGCCGAACCCGGTCAGCCGGGTGTGTTTTCCGCTCCCCACGTCGCACACCCACACCTGGCGCGCGAACGAGGAGTTGTCGTGCTTGCGCCACTCCATCTCGAAGCCCTTCTGGTCGGAGTACGCGAGCCGCCTGCCCGCGCGGTCGTAGACCGCGTACATCGCCGGCGTGGTCAGGACCTGTTCCGGCCGGCGACCGTCGAGCGTGACCCGGTAGAGCTCGGGCTGGGCGTCGTTCGGGAACTCCACGTTCGCGGCCGCGTCGAGAATGGACGCGGTGAACAGGACGGCCTTTCCGTCCGGCGTGAAGCTGGTGGGGAACTCGTCGGCCGAATGGGTCGTGAGACGCTTCGCCTCGCCGCCCTCGGCGGGCATGACGAACACGTCGAAGTTGCCGTTGCGGTCGGAGGCAAACGCGATCCGCGATCCGTCCGGTGACCACACCGGACGGGTGTTGTAGTCGTCCCCCACCGTGAGCGCGGTGGCCGCGCCCCCCGTCGCCGGCACCTTCCACAGATTGCCGCGGTACCCGAACACTACTACGCGACCGTCCGGCGAGATCGCGGGATAGCGGAGCCAGAGCGCGCGCTCCGCGGCAGCGGCATTCCCGGCGAGGCCGAACCCGAGAGCGATCAGGGTGAAGGACGCGAGACAGCGCACGGCGGGCGAGCGGAACATCGATCCTCCGAACGCGCGACCCCGCGTTCGCCCGGGAGGGGGCGCGATTCGGGGCCACGACACGAGACGTCGTGGATGGAAAGAAACGGAATCCGGGAGTCGTAGGGATGGCGGCGGGATGGCGCCGGCGAAGCTATGCCTGCCATGCGCGCCACGCCATCCGACGGCTCCCGACGACGGCGGCGGGCCGACGAGCGCGGCGCGTTGCGCCTCGCGAGCCGAGCATTGTACGGTCCGCGCCATGGCACCGACGCGCACGAACGGCAAGATCTGCTACCTCGAGATTCCCGCGCTCGACATCCAGCGCTCGGCCGAGTTCTACCGGAACGTGTTCGGCTGGAAGACGCGCCAGCGCGGGGACGGCTCGACCGCGTTCGACGACAGCGTGGGCGAGGTCAGCGGCACCTGGGTGCTCGGGCGACCGCCCGCGGCGGCCCCCGGGTTCATGATCTACGTCATGGTGGACAGCGTCGCGGCCACGATCGACCGCGTGGCCGCCCTGGGCGGCGAGGTCGTGCAGGCCATCGGCGCCGACGCGCCGGAGATCACCGCACGCTTCCGCGATCCGGGCGGAAACATCATCGGGCTCTACCAGCAGCCGGCTTGAGCGACCGAGCGGCCCCCGTTCGTGGCCGGCAACCGCGTCTGGGTTGCGGCACGAACGGGAGCCGACCTGCGCCCCTTCCGCCGGGGGGTCCCCGCGCCTAGCGCTGGCCGCTCGACTTCTCCCAGTTGACGAACAGGAAGCCCCCCGGCGCCTCGAATGGCGGCGTGTTGGGAGCCGGCGTGACCTGGAGCTGCAGCTCCTCGACGGGCCGGTCGGAGCAGTCCCAGCAGTCCAGCGCCCAATCGCCCGGTCGCCGCGTGCGCGAGAGCAGCATGACGTGCACCATGGCGTCGTCCGTGACGAGCTGGTCGTTCCGGTAGAGGTGCGCGTACGCCCAGAGCGCGAGCGAGCTCTGGATCGTGGGCACGAGCGGGGTGTGGACGCCCGAGGCGCCGTGGTAGAAGAGGCCCATGATCACGCCCCCGAAGCGGGGATTGAACGGGATGTCCTTCGTCTGCACGCGATCGATCACCAGTTTCCAGCGGGCGCCATCCTGCGACGTGAACGCGGCCGTGCCGGAGACCGAGTCCCCGACAGCCCCACGGTCGATCGCCACGAGCGAGATGTCGCCGGAGATGCGCGCGACGTTGTTCGAGTAGGGCCCCATGTGGGCCTTGTGCGTCAGGTCCGCCTGCTGATCCGCGGGGCGGTTGCGGATCACGGCCAGCGCGCTGTCCGCGAACGGGAACGGCCCGGGAAGGATCTGGATCACCGGGCCGCCGCCCGCGACGGTCATCCGCTTCGCCCCGTCATACTCCCCGCCGTGCTCGTGCTCGTCGTCTTCCGCTTCGCCGTGTCCGTGCGCGTCGTGCTCATGTTCGTCTGCTTCCTCCGATGCCGCATACCCCGCGGCGTATTTCTCACCGCGCTCGTGCGCTTCGTCTTTCCCGGACGATTGCTTGGCGTTGCCGACCACGAGGTGAGTCATCATCCCCAGCATCTTGTGCGAGCCCTTGCCCACCGGGCAGTAGGCTTCGTAGTTCCCCGAGCGCAGCTCGAGCTCGAGCGTGGCGCTCGCCCCGGGCTGGAGCTGGGCGATGCTCCGTTCGAGCCCGCGCCCTTCCAGCTCGAACGAATGCGGGATCGTGCCGACGTCGGTCACCTCGAACGTCACCGGCCCCGGTGGAACCCTGGCCGGGGTGAGCTGGACTTTCCACTCCGAGAGGCTGACCTTGACCGTGCTGGGCCTGGGGCTCCCGCCCGCGCGGGCGTGCGCCGTGACGAAGCAGAGCAGGCCGAGCGTGACGACGAGGAGGCGGAAGGAACCGGTGAAGCCGATCATGCCGCGAGTGCGGCGTTCCAGGATGACGTTCATGTCGTACCTCCGGGTCGGGGTTGGGATGATTCGCACCACCCCCTCCGACGCGAGGAGGGACGGAGTTATTCCCGCCGCAGAATCCCGCGCCGGATCGGGAATAAACCGCGACCTCGGGGAGTCTCCCCACTGAGGCAGCGCACTTGACCCGCGAGACGAGGCCGCAGACGACGAGCCCGGAGGGGCATTTCTCGGCGCAGGAGCTGGTGCGGTTCGAGGAGCGCGTTCTGCCCTACCTCGATGCCGCGCACAACCTGGCGCGTTACCTTCTGCGCGACCGGCACGAGGCGGAGGACGCCGTGCAGGAGGCGTTCCTGCGGGCGATGCGCCACTTCGACGGGCTGCGTGGCGCGGATGGGCGGGCGTGGCTCCTGAGCATCGTGCGCAACTCGTGCTTCACGCTGCTGCGCCGCCGCCGCGCGGGCGGCGAAAAGCTCGAGTTCGACGAGGAGATCCATTCGCATGAGCCGGAGGACTCCGAACCCGAGACCGAGCTCGCGGGCACGCTCGCGGCCGAGTCCGTGCGCGGCGCCCTCGGCCGGCTTGCCGTCGAGTTCCGCGAGGTGATCGTGCTGCGCGAGCTGGAAGGGCTGTCCTATAAAGAGATCGCCCAAGTGGCTGGGGTGCCGATCGGCACCGTGATGTCGCGCCTGGCCCGGGCGCGGAAGCAGTTGCTGCTCGCCCTGAGCCCCGGGGAAAAGGAGACCGACTGAGATGGACTGCCGGGAGGTGGTGGATCGGCTCTCGCCGTTCCTCGACGACGAACTGGACGCGGTGGCGAGCCGCGAGATCTCGCGCCACGTGGAGGCCTGCGGGGAGTGCGCCGCCGCGCTCGAGCGCCGGCGAAGGCTCCGCGAAAGCCTCGTGCGGGATCTCGAGTATCACCGGGCACCGGACCTCTTGCGGGCGCGGGTGGCGCGCCTTGCCACTCGCAAGAAGTTCGAGGAGGAGCGGCATGCGCTCGGCTGGAGCGGCCTGCGCAAATTCGAGATTGCCAAGAAGGTGCAGGAGGGCGGCTACATCTGCTCGTTCTATCTGCGGCCGCATGACAAGAAGCCGCTGCCGCCGTTCATGCCCGGCCAGTACCTC
>DATDEX010000042.1:0-4112 GCA_036522895.1 Candidatus Eiseniibacteriota bacterium
AGATGCCCGGGCTCAGGCCCAGGTTGCCGGTGATGACGGACGCGCCGGCGGCGGTGACCGTGGACGCTCCGAGTACGGCGAACGTTCCCGCGGCGCCGAGGTTCGGGGCCGTGAGTGCGCTGACCAGCATCGTGCCCGACGAGGCTTTCACGAGAAGCTTGGACGCCGGGCTGTTCGGAAACTTGCTGGCGGCGCTGGGCGCGCCGAATGCGGCTGTCGTGGCGAGAGCGACCGCCAGTGACAGCGCTGCGAACCTGCTGATTCGAGCTTTCATCGAAATATTCTCCCGTTGCGTTAGGTGGCGTGTCGCGCACGTTCGGCTTCGCGACGTCGCATTGAGCACCTCGTGACGTAGCCCTCGCGCGGCGCGGAATCCGGTCCCGCCGTCCTCGTGGGCTCAGTGCCGCCGGGACACAGCGCAGGAACGGTGCCACCGGTGCCCGGGCGCTCGCGATAGTCCACAGGTCGGTGCGGGGCAGCGCCATAGCTTCATCTCGCACAGCGATACAAGCGGCCGAGCGAGCGCCGGCAGGCAGCCGGGAAGGAAGGAAGTTCAAGCTCGCGGCGAGTTCTACACACCACAAGGAGGAACGCAGCGCCCGTTCATCAGGGCGGTCCTTGACATCGCAGGCCCCCTGCCGCCGGAGCGACCGTACCCGAGGCGCCCGGAGACGCGCGGATCCTCCCTGCGGCTGGACTTGCAGCGCGAGGGCGCGATAGGATGCATGCACAGTACGGGGGCTCCCGCTTGGTTAGGCTGAAATCGATCGCCGTTCGGGGCCAGGCAGCGCCCCCGGAGGCTCCATTCGAGGGCCCGGGGGGATTCCCTGACATGGAAGCGGTTGCCGTCGGTCGAGCCAGGTACGATGGATCGGACGCGCGTGCACGGCAGCACAGAGCGCGCAAGGAGTTCCGGCTCGTCCATTCGTGAGGCTGATTCCACGCCCATGATTCCCGGAGGAGCCAGCACGCGAGGGAGCACGTCTGCGTGCCGAGCTTGAACGCGAACTCTTTACTTTCGCGGGTCGCACTGGGAGACCACAAGCAAGCACGAGGGGCGAAGCGCAGCGCCCCTCTGCTCCGCGCCAGGACGGCAACCTGGACCCTCGGTCTCCTCGTGTTCCTGGGCGCGCAGATCCTTGGAGCCCCGGCCGCGGCTCAGAATCCCCCCAGCGCCAGCGTCGAGAAGGACATCGAGCTGGCCAGGCTCGTCGACCTGTGCGCCGAGAGGCTGCAACTCAACATCCGCTACGCGCCAACGGAATTGACGGGAACGGTCCCATTCAAAGAAGGCCGCTCGAACCTGGAGCTCTGGACGCTGACCAACCAGGCTTTGGTATCGCGGGGGTTCACCACGATCCAGAAGCCGGGCGAGGAGGCGCTCACCGTCGTCAAACTGAGCGAGGCCGGCAGCCTCGCGCGTCTCGAGGAAGAGGATCTGTCGAAAGCCAGGGCCGGGTTCGTCAAGGTCCTGCACCGGCTCAGGTACGCGTCGCCGGAGGACGTGCTCCCCACGATCAGAAAGGTGATCTCGGGATCTGCCGGGCTCGCCACTCCGCTCGGGAGGACGAACTCGATCCTGCTCGCGGACCTGCGCCCCAATCTCGACCAGGTCTTTCAGCTCCTCAAGTTCCTGGATACGGCCTCCAAGGCCGAGGGTAGCGACACTTTTCGCGTGTTCTCGATTCGAAACCGGAGCGCGTTGGAGCTCGCGGATCTCCTGAATCGCCTGGCCGGCACCGGATACCTGGGCCTCTCCGAACCCACGCCGGGCGACCAGCCGGGTGTGAGGGTTGCACCGTCCGGATCGGACTCCCTGTCCATGCGGCTGCCGCAGGCGGTTCAGGCGACGCCGCTCGCTGCGACGGCCTTGCGCGTGGACCACGGCAAGCTGTTCGTGATCGCAGACGAGGCCACGAACACGTTGTTCGCGACCGGCGATGCGAGCCTCATCGACAAGCTCGACGGGCTCGTCACGACGCTCGACGTGATGCCGTCTCAAGTCATGCTCGAGGTCCTGATCCTCAACTTGAGCGACAGCGACGTGCTCAACCTGGGGGTCGAGTTCCGCGGAATCAGGGACGCAGGTGCCCTCGGGACCCTCACCTCCCTGTTTGGCCTGGGTGCTCCCAACCCGGGCGGGGACGTCCTACCTGCCCCGAGCACGCTCGGCCTCACGGGCGTCGTGCTCAATCCCGGCGATTTCACCGTGCTGGTGAATGCGCTCCAGGTTCTCAACAAAGGGCGCGCACTCAACATCCCCAAGGTCCTGGTGAACTCCAACCAGAGGGCGAACCTGGCCTCGGTGCTGCAGACTCCCTTCCTCAGCACGAACGTCGCCAACGTGATCGCCACGACCACCTTCGGAGGCACGCAGGACGCCGGCACCACGATCAACGTACGGCCGCAGATCGCCGAGGGCGATCATCTCGTCCTCGAGTATTCCATCGTGCTCAGCACGTTCGTGGGCCCCGCCAGCGCCCCCTCCCTGCCTCCACCGAGGCAGCAGAACAACCTGAACAGCATCGCCACGATCCCCGACGGGTATACCGTCGCGCTGGGCGGGCTGGAGACGAACAGTCAGACGCAGGGGACTTCTCGCGTGCCCATCATTGGGAACCTGCCGCTCATCGGATGGCTGTTCCGCTCGGACTCGAGGGTGATCACCCACTCGCGGTTCTATGTCTTCATCCGCGCCAGCATTCTTCGCGGCGCGGACTTCCAGCACCTGAAGTTCATCAGCGACGTCGACATGCATCGCGCCGACGTCGATCCCCATTGGCCCGAGGTCGAGCCGGTGCTGATCCGATGAGCGGCACGAGGAGTGCAGCGTCGGTCGCGACGAGATGTCTCATCTTCGCGCTCGCCTGGCTCCCCTGCGCCTCGTGCTCCACGACCCCGCCGAGGGTCCCCCCGACCCATGACGTGACGAGCGGCGATCCGAAGCGGGCCCACGGACTGGCCCTCGAGGCGCTGGGCGTCATCGACAGCGACCCGGTGAAGGCGGAGCAACTGCTGCAATCGGCGGTCAAGGCCGATCCGTTCAACGGACCCGCGCACAATGACCTCGGAGTGCTCTACCTGCGGCAGTCGAAACTCTACGAGGCCGCGAGCGAGTTCGAGCTGGCCCGGAAGCTCATGCCTGGAAACCCGGACCCGAGGCTCAATCTCGGCTTGACGTTCGAGAAGGCGGGCGTGTACGAGCGTGCGTTCAATGCCTACGACGCGGCGCTCGAAGCTTCGCCCGCGCACATCCGGACCATCGAGGCCGTCGCCCGGCTGACCCTTCGCACCGGTCGGACGAACGATCGGCTGACGGAGATGCTCGAGGACATCGCGCTCCGGGGCGAATCGGCCAACTGGCGAAATTGGGCGAAGGAACAGCTGTCCCGGGCGAAGCGCTAGGCTCCGCCGGCCGGATCCAACTGGCGCCTTGGGCCGAGGCGGCCTCCCCGCCGGGACTTGATCGGGCCCCTCCCGTGACGCACCTCGACCCCCGCGAACGACGGTTCGCGGAGGTCGAGGGTGAGGCCGGAGCGGTCACTCCCGTGCCGGCGTGCTTCGACATCCGCCGGCGGGAGATGCGCGCTCGAATGATCTACTGTCGGGTGGGAAGAGCCGTCATCGGCTGAGCGCCGCCCCCGATGGGGATGATCGCCACATTGGTGTCCAGCGTCACCGCGCCGGTCCGGGCCAGCAGCCGGCCCTCGACGGAAGCGCCGGTGTTAACGGTGATGGAGGCCATGGCGAGGATGTTGCCCTTGAAGACCGAGCTCACGCCCAGCGTGGCCGAGCTGCCGACCTGCCAGATGATGTTCGCCGCCTGCGCGCCGCCGGTCAGGATCACCTTGCGACCCGTCGTCGTGACGAGCGTCGACGCCATCTCGAAGATGAACACCGCGTTGGCGTCACCCCTGGCGTCGAGCGTCAAGTCGCCCGAGGAGATCTCGAGCGAGGAGGTCGACTTGTACACACCCGGCGCCAGCGTCAGGCCACCGAGGTTGCCGGCGACCATGATCGCACCGACGCTGCGGCCCGCGGCGTCGTTATACGCCGTGGTGAGCGCCAGCTGCGCCAGCGCCGCCGTCGGATCGGCGATGTGCAGCGTCCCG
>DATDEX010000043.1:0-2764 GCA_036522895.1 Candidatus Eiseniibacteriota bacterium
GGCCGGGCGCGGGAGCGCGGCGGGGAGCACGGCCGCGACCTGCTCGGGCCCGATCCGGGCGCCCGGGTTCATGATCACCAGCCGCTCCACGAGGTTCTTCAACTCGCGGACGTTGCCCGGGAACTCGTAGCGGGCGAGCGCCTCGAGCGCGCCCGCGGTGAAGCTCGGCGCGCGCCGGCCGGTCTCGCGCGCGAGGAGCGCGAGAAAGTGCTCGACCAGCTCCGGGATGTCCCCGGCGCGCTCGCGCAGCGCCGGGACGGCGAGCGGGATGACGGCGAGGCGGAAGTAGAGGTCCTCCCGGAACGCGTTCTCGGCGACGGCCGCGGGCAGGTCGTGGTTCGTCGCCGCGATCACGCGCACGTCCACCCGGATCGCGCGGCTGCCCCCCACGCGCGTCAACTCGGCGGACTCGAGCACGCGCAGGAGCTTCGTCTGCCCGCGCGCGCTCAGGTCGGCGACCTCGTCGAGCATGAGCGTGCCGCCGTGCGCCTCCTCGAAGCGGCCGCGCCGCGCCTGGGTGGCGCCGGTGAACGCCCCTTTCTCGTGCCCGAAGAGCTCCGACTCGAACAGCTCCTCCGGGATCGCGGAGCAGTTGACCGCCACGAACGGCATCGCGCGCCGCGGGCTCGCATCGTGGAGCGCGCGCGCGACCAGCTCCTTCCCGGTGCCGTTCTCGCCCGAGAGGAGCACGCGCGCCGGCGACGGCCCGGCGAGCGCGATCTCGCCGAGCAGTCGCTGCATGGCGGGCGAGCCGCCCACGAGCGGCGTGGCCCAGGCCGCGCGCAGGCGCTGGTTCTCGCTCGCGAGCGCCTGCGTGGCCGAGGCGTTCCGCAGCAGCACGAGCAGGCGCTCGAGCGAGAGCGGCTTCTCCAGGAAGTCGTAGGCGCCGAGTCGCGTGGCCTGCACGGCGGTCTCGACGTTCGCGTGTCCGCTCATCATGATCACGGTCGTGGCCGGCGCGGCGTCGCGGATCTCGGCCAGGAGATCGAGCCCGTTCTCGCCCGGGAACCACACGTCCAGCAGCACGATGTCGTAGGCCTCGCGCAGCAGCGTGCGCGCCGCGGCGACGCTCGGCGCGTCGTCCACCTGGTAACCCTCGCGCGCCAGCGCCCCCTTCAACGTGCCGCGGATGTTGGCCTCGTCGTCCACGATCAGGATGCTCGGCACGTTATGCCCCCCCCTCCAACGCCCCCCGTTCCAGCGCCAGCCGCACGATGAAATCGGTGCCGCGGCCGGGCACGCTCGTGACCTCGATGCTCCCCCCGTGGTCCGAGACGATGCGCTCGACGATCGTCAGCCCGAGCCCGCTGCCGTGCGCCTTGGTGGTGAAGCCGGGCACGAACAGCTGCGCGCGCTGCTCCTCGCTCATGCCCGGCCCGTCGTCGCTCACCGTGAGGAGCAGCGACTCGCCCTCCGCGGCGGCCGCGACGCGCACGTGCCCGGCGTTCGCCGTGGTGGCGTCGAGCGCGTTCTGCACCAGGTTGATGAGCGCCTGGCGGAGCTGGTCCTTGTCCGCCATGAGCATGAGCGCGCCCGGCGGCCACTCGAACGAGAGCCGTCCGTCCTCCACCTCGTGCGCGTAGAGCGAGCGCAGGTAGGAGAGCAGATCGCCGAGCGCGAAGCGCGCGGGCCGCGGGGTGGGGAAGCGCCCCAGGTCGCTGAACTCCTGGAGCAGGACCTTCAGCCGCTGGACCTCCTCGCCCACGGTGCGCACCGCCTCGTCGAGCGTCGCGGCGAACTCCGGGTGGCCCTGGTCGTACGAGCGCTTGAGCCCCGCCACCGAGATCGCGATGGGGGTGAGCGGGTTCTTGATCTCGTGCGCGACCTTCCGCGCCATCTGCCCGTAGGCGGCCTGGCGCTCGCTCGCGCGCAGGCGGTCGCGGTAGGTGCGCAGGTCGGCGCGCATGCGCTCGAGCGCGTCCACGAGCGTTTTCAGCTCGCGCACGCTCTGCATCTGCAGCGGCTCGTCCCACTCCCCGCGCGAGATGCGCTCGGAGAACTCGGCGAGCCGCTCGACGGGGCGGGAGAGCTGGTGCGACCAGAGCCCGCCCAGCATCACCCCCAGCACCACGCCGACGAGCCCGAGCAGGAGCGCGGCGGTGCGGAGCACGGTGAGGGCGTCGTCGGCCGACGCCGTGGAGGCGAGCGCGGTGAGGCGCGCCACCTGTCGCGGGCCGATCCCCAGCGCCGCGTCGCGCATGAGGTAGGAGCGACCGGCCAGCACGACGCGCAGCGCCGTGGAGTCGGGCTCGTGACCCGAGTACCCGAACCGGTCGCGATCCACTTCGAGGACCCACGCGGGCGCGGCGGTGCCGGGCGCCGGGCGGGGGTTGAACGTGCTCGCGAGGATGCGTCCGGTCGAGTCGCGGAGGATCAGGTCGAGCCCGCTCGAGCGCTTGAGCCGATCGAGGAACGGGAGGTCGAGCAGGAGCCCGCCGCGGACGAAGCCGACGCTGTCGCCCATGTAGGGGATCGGCGCGCAGGCGTCGAGCGCCAGCGCGCGCGCCGCACCGAGCGCGACCACGGCGAGGCCCGAATCGCGCGTCGCGGGGAGGAGGTCCGCGGCCATCGCCTCGCGCCCCGCCTGCATCCGCGCGGCCGGAGCGGTGGCCGCGTCGATCTGCACGCGGCCGGCGGTGTCGGCGATGGCGAGGTAATCGAGGCCGAGGAGGAAGCGCCGGTCGGCCAGGTACTGCCGGAGCTCGAGGTTGTCGGTGGTCTCGACCAGGTAGAGCCGCTTCAACTCCGGATCGCGCGCGAGGAG
>DATDEX010000044.1:0-2038 GCA_036522895.1 Candidatus Eiseniibacteriota bacterium
CGCCAAGCCGCCCGCCCCGGAGGCCGCGTGATCCGCTTCGAGTACCCCTGGCTCCTGGCACTCCTGGCGCTCGTGCCGCCGCTCCTCCTGTGGCGGGCGCGCCGCGCCGACATGCGCCCGCCCGCGTTCCTCTGGGGCAGCACCGCGAGCCTGCCCGACCCCGGCGCCATGCGCTGGCTCTGGCTCCTCGTCCGGCTCCTGCCGTGGGTGGCGCTCCTGCTCGCGCTCTTCGCGGCGGCGCGGCCGCAGCAGGGTATCCAGCAGAGCGAGGTGGATTCGCGCGGCGTCGACATCATGCTCGCGATCGACATCTCGCCCAGCATGCGCGCGAGCGACATGGGCGGCGGCGACCGGCTCGCGGTGGCGCGCTCGACGGCGCGCGAGTTCATCAAGGGCCGCGCGCACGACCGGATCGGGCTCGTCGGCTTTGCGGCCACCGCGTGGACGCAATGTCCGCTCACGCTCGATCACGACACGCTCGAGGAACTCCTCGCCGAGCTGGACTTCGGGCTTGCCGAGGACGGCACCGCGATCGGCATGGGGCTCGCGACCGCGGTGCAGCGGCTGCGCGAGAGCCGTACGCCGAGCAAGGTGGCGGTGCTGCTCACCGACGGCGAGAACAACCGCGGCGCGATCGACCCGCTCACCTCGGCCGATCTCGCCCGGGCCATGGGGGTGCGCGTCTACACCGTGCTCGTCGGCCGTCCCTCGGTGGCGCCGGTCGAGGTCGTCGACCCGGTCCTCGGACCGACCACGGTCATGCAGGAGGTGAGCGTGGACGACCGGCCGTTGATCGAGATCGCGCGCCGCACCGGCGGGCGGTTCTTCCGCGCCGGCGACGCCGCGTCGCTGGCCGGCATCTACGCCGAGATCGACCACATGGAGCGCGCGCCGATCCGCGCGCTCGTCTACCGCGAGTACAAGGACCTGGGCCCGCTGCTCCTCGCGCTGGCGGCGATCCTGCTCGCGCTCAACGGCTGGTCGAACGCCACCTGGGCGTTCCGCGTGCCATGATCCCATCCACTCGGGTTCCCGTCCCGCCCTCGAGGCGCCCCGCTCGGCCTCGCTCCGCGATCCGCGTGAAGGAGGGCCGGTGACGTTCGAGCACCCGGGCTGGCTCGCCTGGCTCATGCTCCTCGTGCCGCTCGCGCTCATCGAGTGGCGCGCGGCGCTGCGCGCGGAGCGGTCGATCAAGCTCCTGTTCGGCGCGCGGCCGCTGCCCGGGCTCATCATCCAGCGGCCGCCCGGGCGCCGGATCGGACTCTTGGCCCTGCGGCTCGCGGCCGTGGCGCTGCTCGGCGTGGGCGCGGCCGGCCCGCAGTGGGGGCGCGAGGCGGTCCGGCGCCAGTCGCAGGGCTCCGACATCGCGTTCGTGGTCGACGTCTCGGCGAGCATGCAGACGCGGGACGTTCCCCCCTCGCGGATGGAGGAGGCGCGTCGCGAGGCCGAGGCGCTGCTCGAGCGGCTGCAGGGGAGTCGCGTCGGCGTCGTGGCGTTCGCGGGCGACGCGGTGCGGCTCTGCCCGCTCACGCTCGACCAGGCGGCGGTGCGCCTGACGCTCGAGACGATCGGTCCGGGCACGGTGAGCGAGCCGGGCACCGATCTCGGGCGCGCGCTCCGCACCGGGTTGAAGCTCCTGCCCGCGGGGCGGCGTGACGAGCAGGCGATGGTGCTGTGGACGGACGGCGAGGATCTCGAGGGCCACGCCCGGGAGGCGATCGACGACGTGCGCCGCGCCGGCCTGCGCGTGTTCGTCGTCGGCGTCGGCACGCCGGCCGGCGACGTGATCCCGATGCTCGACGTCGCGGGGGTGACCGTCGACGTGAAGCGCGACGAGCACGGCGGCATCGTCCGCTCGCGCCTGGACGAGGGCCTGCTGCGCGACCTCGGCCGGGCGAGCCGCGGCAACTATTTTTCGGCCGGCCGCTCGGGCGGCGAGCTGGTTCGGCTCGCGAGCTCGCTCGGCTCGCTCGCGCGCTCGCGACGCGGCACCCGGCTCGTGGAGCGCCCGGTCGCGCGCTTCCCGCTCTGCGCGCTG
>DATDEX010000045.1:0-2132 GCA_036522895.1 Candidatus Eiseniibacteriota bacterium
GTGCTGGCGTGCCCGCGCCGGGGCGCGCGTCGCGAGCTGGACGAGCGCGACCCCGAGCACGAGCAGGGCGCCCGCCAGCACGAGACCCTCGCGCGGGGCGGCGACCATGGGCAGGCTCACGAGCGCGCGCAGCGTGCCCGCGATCGCCCAGGCGTACCGGGCCGGCTCGAGGAGGAGCCGCGGCGAGAGGTGGGCCTCGAGGCCGTGCGGGAGCGTGAGCGCGAGGTTCCGGCGCACCGCCAGGTAGGTCAGTGCCCAGGCCGCGGTGAGCGCGCTCGTCGCGACGATCCAGGTCCGCCGCGAGCCGCCGCGCGGGACGCGCGCGAGCCACGGCAGCACGAGCGCGGTGGCGACCGCCGTCTCCTTGCAGAGCAGCGCGGCGAGCAGCGCGGCGAGCCCGGGCACGAGCCGTCCCGCCTCCGCGAGTCGCCACGCCAGGACCGAAAACGCGATGAGCCCGAGGTCCACGAAGTGCACCGGCACGAGCACCAGCGCGCGCACGGACTCGATGAGCAGCGGGAACGACGCGACGACGGCCGCCGCCGAGCCGGGAAGGTGACGCCGCGCCGTGTCGTACACGAGCACCACGCACGCGGCGAGCAGCGCCAGGTGGAGCCCCACGATCCAGACCGGGTGCGCGAGGATCACGTCGTGCAGGAGCCCGTAGTAGCCCTGGTAGGCCAGCGGCCTCCAGAACGACTGCGATCCGCCGCCGTCGAACCAAGTTCCGCCCCGCACGAACAGCGCGTGGTGGAGGTGGTCGAAGTCGTCCGCGACCGGCTCGCCGAACGCCGCGCCGAGCGAGCGCACGAATACGAGCAGCACCGCGGCGAGCGCCGCCCAGAGCCAGCGATCGTTGGCGAGTGGCCCCGGGGCCGCGCTGGGCGGGGAAACCGGCGCGGCGGGACGCGGCGCGGGGCGGGCGGGCCTGGGCATCGCGTCAGTCTACCGAGGCCCCGGCCCGCGGAACAGCGCCGGCCGCGCGCATGGTGCCGGCGCGGCGTTCGTCAGCGGCGCCGGCGCGCGCCCGGACGCGGGTCGCGCAACTCGAACGCGTAGACCTTGCCGTCCAGCCCGGCGGCGAAGACCCGGCTCGCGAGCACGACCGGCGAGGCGGCGAACCCGCGATGGATCGCGCCCTCCGGGCGCTCGCACGGGTATCGCCACACCGGCACGCCGGTCGCGCGGTCGAGTGCCAGGAGATTCGCCTCGTGCTTCTCGATCGAGGGCGAGGCTCGTACCGCGACGATCACGCGATCCGCGGTCACGGCGGGGCGGCCCCAGCAGAGGCCGTGGTCGTCGGACTCCCAGAGCAGTGCGCCGGTCTTCGGATCGAGCGCGAACACGCTCGCCGCGTCCGACGAGCCCACGTAGGCGACGCCGCCGGCCACGCGCGCGGTGGACTCGATCCACGAGTACCAGAGGTAGTGTTCCCAGCGCACCTCGCCGGTCGCCGCGTCGAGCCCGAGGAGATCGTAGCTGCGGCTGCCGACCACCACGACGCCCTGCTCCGGCACCGGCGTCGACGTGACGGGGGCACCGGTGTCGTGCGTCCAGAGCACGTGGCCGTCGTCCGCGTCGAGCGCGTAGACGCGGCCATCGAAGCTGCCGGCGAACACCTGCCCGCCGGCCACACCCGGTGCCGCGAGCACCGGCCCGCCGGTGGCCGCCTCCCACAGGGTCTCCCCGCTCGCCGGATCGAGCGCCAGCACGCGGCCCGCGTGCGTGCCCACGACGAGCGCGCCGCCCGCCGTGGCGACGGCGGACGACGTGAAGTCGTATTTCGATCCGGGCGCGTCGATCGGGAGCCGCACGATCGAGTCGGGCAGCAGTCGCACCTTCCAGCGGAGCGTCCCCCGCGCCGCGTCGAGGCGGTAGAGCCAGCCGTCGTCGGACGGCAGGTAGACCGCGCTCGCCACGAGCGCCGGCCGGGCGCGCAGTCGCCCGCCGGTCGCGAAGCGCCAGCGCTCCCGGCCGGTGCGCGCGTCGAGCGCGTGCAGCGTCGTCAGCTTTTGCGGGTCGGAGAACGTGTCCTGATCCGGCATCGGCAGCGCGTTGCTGAGGAACACCGCATCCGCGCTGCCGACGCGGCCCACGGCCGGCGTTCCTTCGATGCCGCCGATCGACCAGCC
>DATDEX010000046.1:0-5409 GCA_036522895.1 Candidatus Eiseniibacteriota bacterium
GGGGCCTCCCCGCCCGAGGCCGCGGGCAGGCCGCGCTCCTACGCGGAGGTGATCGAGGCGTGGCCGCTGCTCCTCGCCGCCTCGCTCCTCCTGCCGGCGGTGGCGCAGGCCAAGCTGCTCGTGCCGATGGACGACGCCCAGGCGAACCACCTGAAAGCGTACGGGCTCACGTTCTGGGTGCTCGAGCGCGGCGTCAAGTGCGAATGGCTCCTGAACTACCGGGGCGGCTCGTTCCTGCTCCCGGACGATGCCGGCACGGTGCGCGAGGCCAACATCCGCGGGGTGACGAGCCAGCCGATCTCCGGCGCCGAGGAGGCGAAGATCCGCGCCACCATCGCGGACGAGAACATGGAGTCGGTGGTGCTCGAGAAGGCGCCGAAGATCGCGGTGTACATCCCCGCGAACACGCCCCCCTGGGACGACGCCGTGACGCTGGCGCTCGCCTACGCCGACATCCCGTACGCCAAGGTGTGGGACGAGGAGGTGTTGAAGGGCGACCTCGCCAAGTACGACTGGCTCCACCTCCACCACGAGGACTTCACCGGCCAGCACGGCAAGTTCTGGGCGAGCTATCACCAGTTCCCGTGGTACCAGGAAGAGGAGCGCGTGCAGAAGGCGATGGCCGCGAAGCTCGGCTTCGCCAAGGTGTCGCAGTTGAAGGCCGCGGTCGCGGTGACCATCAAGGATTACGTCGCGCGCGGCGGGTTCATGTTCGGCATGTGCTCGGCGACCGACACGTACGACATCGCGCTCGCGGCGCAGGGGGTCGACATCGCCGATGTCATCTACGACGGCGACCCGCCGGACCCGAACGCGCAGCGGAAGCTCGACTTCTCGCGCACGCTGGCGTTCAAGGACTTCAAGCTCGAGCTGGACCCGATCCTTTACAAGTTCAGCGACATCGACGTGACCCAGGAGGCCTCGCAGCGCGGCCCGAACCAGCTCTTCACCCTGTTCGACTTCAGCGCGAAGAACGACCCGGTGCCCACGATGCTCGTCCAGGACCACGTGAACGGCGTGCCGGAGTTTCTCGGGCAGAGCACCGGCTTCCGGAGGTCCAAGCTCAAGTCGGGCGTGGTCGTGCTGGCCGAGGTCGAGGGCAGCGACGAGGTGAAGTACCTGCACGGCCAGTTCGGCCAGGGCACGTTCACGTTCCTCGGCGGTCACGACCCCGAGGACTACCAGCACATGGTCGGCGACCCCGCGACCAAGCTGGACCAGTTCCCGCACTCCCCCGGCTACCGGCTGATCCTGAACAACGTGCTCTTCCCGGCGGCGGAGAAGAAGAAGCAGCGGACGTAGCGAGCGGGCGGCCCCACGAAACGCCCGCGCCCCGGAATCCGTTGGTCGGAATCCCGGGGCGCCTGTCGATACCGATCCTCCAGCGCCCGGGAGACCGGGCGCCCGCGTCTGCCGCCTACTTCTTCTTCTCGGGCTCCGGCGCCGGGGTGTCCTTCGGAACGAAGTGGCGCTTCTCGCGCTCGATCTTCAGGACTTCCGTGTTCGTGACCTTGAACTCGACGCGGCGATTCTTCGCCTTCCCGAGCGCGCTGCCATTCGAGGCCACCGGCACGTTCGGGCCGTAGCCGACCGTCGTGAAGTGGCTCGCGTCGAGCGTCGGGTACTTCTGCAGGATATAGCCGAGCACGGCCTTGGCCCGCGCCTCCGACAGCGCCACGTTCTTCGCCTTGAGGCCGGAGTTGTCCGTGTGGCCGCCGATCTCGAGCGTGAGCGTCGGGTACTGGAGAAGGATCGCCGCCACCTCGTCCAGGAGCGGGAAGCTCTCCGGCTTGATGGTCGCCTTGTTGACGTCGAAGTTGATGTTCTGGAGCCGGATCATGCCGGTGTCGAGGAGTTGGGTCTCCTTCTCGCTCACCTCGATCGGGCAGCCGTTCGCGTCCACCTTCAAGCCGGCGGGCGTGTTCGGGCACTGGTCCAGGCCGTCGGCGACGCCGTCGCCGTCCGTGTCGATCGGGCAGCCCTTCGCGTCCACCTGGGCCCCCTTGGGCGTGTGCTCGCACTGGTCCAAGCCGTCGAGCACGCCGTCGCCGTCGCTGTCCATGGGGCAGCCCTTCGCGTCCACCCTGGCACCCTTGGCCGTGCTGTCGCAGACGTCGATGCCGTCCGGGACGCCGTCGCCGTCGCTGTCGAGCGGGCAGCCGTTCTTGTCGACCTTGGCGCCGATCGGAGTGTCGGGGCACTTGTCGAGCCCATCGAACACGCCGTCCTTGTCGCTGTCGATCGGGCACCCATTGGCGTCCACCTTGGCCCCGATCGGGGTCCCGGGGCACTTGTCGAGCCAGTTCCGGACGCCGTCTAGGTCGGCGTCCTTGGACTTGCCGCGCCACGACCATTGGAGCGCCACCGTGCTCGCGATGTCGTTGGAATACGCGTTCGCGAACTGCTCGCGAACCAGGATATCGCGCACCTGGAGCCGCAGCATGAGCCGCTCGCGCCCCCGCACGCTCATGAGCACGCCGGCACCGGCGCTCGGCGACCCTCTGCGGCTCACGAGGTTCAGGTCCAGGTCCTGCGAGCGGCCGAAGCCGAACCCGGTGAGGAGGTACGGCGTCACCATCTCGGACGGGTCGCGCAGGTTCCAGCGGACGTCGAACCCGGTCCAGTTGAACTTGTGGTCGACTTCGCGATACGGGGCCGCGCGCTTCGAGCCGGTGAGGACCGAGGCGACCTCGAACGTGACCCCGGTGGACCAGCGATAGCCGAGCGAGAAGTTCGCGAGCGGCGTGTTCTTGATGTGGTCGCGCACGTCGAACTGCTGCCATCCCGAGCCCACCGAAGCTTCCACCGGGTGCCCCGCGATCTGGGCGCGGGCGGGGGTCACGGCCAGTACCGCCAGCAGGACGAGGAACGGCAGGCGCTTGAAGCCGGACATGGGTCACGGACCTCCTGGATCCCGGTGCGTTCGCAAGCGAGGCGCGCCGAGGGCGCAGGACGCGGGGCGGAAGGCCCGTACGCGAGGAGAGAAGGCGGCCCAAGGCATGCGGATAGCCGGTAAGTGGTAGCATCCGGCCCGCACGAGGTCAACGCGCACGCTCCCGTGCTCGGGCGTGTGGAAAGTGGCCGCTCCCGGCTCGTGCGTGGCCCCGTGCGGCGGCTCGCGAAACGGCGCGGGGGGCGCCCCGGTGTGATGACGGAGACCGACATGGACGCCGACGCGCGCAGCGCGCTCATCGCGAAGTACAAGGCCGGCTATGCCGAGGTGGTGAAGGCGCTCGACGGATTTCCCGCCGCCCAGCTCACCGCACGGCCGTTCCCCGGCAAGTGGACCGCCGCCGAGATCGTCCACCACCTGGCGGACAGCGAAACGCAGAGCGCGACGCGGCTCCGGAAGCTCCTCGCCGAGCCCCACCCCGTGATCCAGGCCTACGACCAGGAGGAGTGGACGAATCGCCTCCACTACCAGTCGCGCCAGATCGAGCCGGCGCTGCTCGCGTTTCGTGCCGCGCGCGAGACCACCGCGCAGCTCTTAGACCTCATGACCGAGGCGGACTGGCGGAAGCTCGGCTGGCACTCCGAGTCCGGGAGCTATCACAGCGAGCGCTGGCTCGAGATCTACGCCGAGCACGCGCACGGCCACGCGGCGCAGATCGCACGACTCAAGGCCGCGCTCGCGAAGTGATCTGGCGCTGCCGCGACACCGCGTTCGACCTCTCGGACCGGGTGCGGGTCATGGGCATCGTCAACGTGACGCCCGACTCGTTCTCGGACGGCGGGCGCTACCTGGATCCCGCCGCCGCGATCGCCCGCTGCCACGCGCTGCTCGCGGAGGGCGCCGACCTCCTCGACCTGGGCGCCGAGAGCACGCGCCCCGGCTCGCTCCCCGTGCCCGCCGACGAGCAATGGCGGCGCCTGGAACCCGTCTTGTCCACGCTCATCCGGGAACGGCCGGAGGCCGTTCTCTCAATCGACACCCGGGACGCCTCGGTGGCCGCCCGCGCGCTCACCCTCGGCGCGCGCATCGTGAACGACGTGAGCGCGCTCTCCGACCCGGCCATGGCGGGCGTCGTAGCCGGGGCGGGCGCCGGGCTCGTGCTCATGCACATGCGCGGCACCCCCGAGACCATGCAGCGGGAGACGACGTACGCCGACGTCACCGCCGAGGTCGCGGCGTTTCTCGCCGGGCGGCTCGAGCGTGCCGAGGCGGGCGGCGTCGCGCGCGAGTGCGTCGCGTTCGACCCCGGGATCGGCTTCGGAAAATCGGCGGAGGGGTCGTTGGAACTGCTCGCGCGGCTCGCGGAGCTCGTCGCGCTGGGCCGGCCCGTGCTCGTGGGCGCGTCGCGCAAGAGTTTCCTCGCGCGGTTGACCGGCGACGACGGCCCGCCGCAGGGCCGCGTGACCGCGAGCCTGGCCGCGGCCGCGCTCGCGGTGTACGAGGGGGCCAGCCTGCTTCGCGTGCACGACGTGGCCGCCACGGTGCGGGTGGCGCGCGTGGCGGAGGCGGCGCGTGCGGCCCGGCGCGGCCGGTGAGCGGATCGGTCCCGAGCGCGTGAGCGCGCGCATGCGCTTTCCGTGGAGCCGCGCGCGGCGCATCTGCTACCGTTCGTTCGCATGATTCCCGTCCACCGCTTCTGGCTCCTCGATGTCATCGACATCCTGATCGTCGCCGCGCTCTTCTACCGGTTGCTGTCGCTGGTGCGGGGCACGCGGTCGGCGCAGATGATCGTGGGGCTCCTGCTCATCGCGGCGGTCGGACTGGTGGCGAACTACTTCGACCTGCTCGCCGTGCGCTGGATCGTGACGAGCTTGAAGACGGTGTGGCTCATCGTGTTCGTGATCCTGTTCCAGCCCGAGCTGCGGCACGCGCTGGCTCAGTTCGGCCGCACGCGCTACTTCCGCAACTTCCTCCGCGGCGAGAACTACGGCGTGCTGGGCGAGGTGATCCGCGCGGCCGAGAGCCTGGCGCAACGCCGCCACGGCGGGCTGATCGTGATGGAGCGGAACGTGGGCCTGCGGAACTTCGTCGAGACCGGCACGCGCATCGACGCCAAGGTGTCCGCCGAGCTCCTGGTGACGCTGTTCAGCCCCGGTTCGCCGCTCCACGACGGGGCCGTGATCGTGCGCGAGGACACCGTCGTGGCCGCCTCGTGCATCCTGCCGCTTTCTTCGAATCCGCTCACGGCCATCTCGCTCGGAACGCGCCACCGTGCCGGGCTGGGGCTGTCCGAGGAGACGGACGCCGCCGTGATCGTCGTGAGCGAGCAGACCGGCGCCATCTCGATCGCGCACCGTGGCGTCCTCTACTCGCGGCTCGACGAGGGCCAGCTCCGCTCGGAGCTGTCGCGCATCTTCCGCATCCGGCCGGAGGACGAGCCCCCGACGCCGGTGGCCGCGCCCGAGGCGTCCGCCGAGGCGTCGCCGAAGGCCGCCGGCTGAGCCCGCGTCCGTACG
>DATDEX010000047.1:0-2543 GCA_036522895.1 Candidatus Eiseniibacteriota bacterium
GACCGGCGACGCGCTCCTGCCGTCGTGCGCGTCGGTCCATGCGCTCGCCACCGCCGCGGCGGCCCGATCGCGCTCGACGCGGATCCACTGGACGAGTCGCTCGACGGCCGCCTCGGGCGTCTGCGGGCGGCCGAGCGGGTGCCCCGCGGCCTCCAGGCGCTGGAAGAGCTCCGCCAGCACCGGGGGCTCGATGTTCGTGGCGCGCAGCAGCTCCGGATCCTGGAACACGTCGCTCGGCGGACCCTGGGCCACGATCTCGCCGCCGCTCTTGAGCACATAGACGCGGTCGGCGAGCGGCGCCACCATCTGCACGTCGTGCGTCGCGACGACGAGCGAGACGCCGTGCTCGCGATTGAGCGTGTTCAGGAGGTCCACCATCTCGCTCCGCGACGCGGGGTCGAGTCCCTCGAACGGCTCGTCGAGCACGAGCAACTCGGGCTCGAGCACGAGCGCGCCGGCGAGCGCCACCTTGCGCTTCTCCCCGCCCGAGAGGTAATGGCAGACCTTGTGGCGCAGGTGTTCGATCCCCATGCGCTTCAACGCGTAGTTCGTCTTCTTCTCGACCTCGGCATCGGTGTAGCCGTAGTTGCGGGGGCTGAACGACACGTCGTCCCACACCGTCGGCGCGATGATCTGCTCGTCGGCGTTCTGGAGCAGCACGCCGACCCGCTCGCGGATCTTGGAGAACTGCCGCGCCGGGTCGACGCCGAACACGAGCACCTCGCCCTCCTCCGGCGCCAGGAGCCCGAGGATGTGGTAGAGGAGCGTGCTCTTGCCGCAGCCGTTCGGGCCCAGCACGACCACGCGCTGGCCGGCGGCGACCACGAAGTCGAGGCCACAGAGGTGGACGCTCGTCTTGTCCGGGTACGTGTGCCGCACGCACGAGACGCGGACGATCGTGCCGCCGCTCCCCCCGGACACTCCATCGTTGCGCTCGTCGCGAGCGTGCTTCGTATCGCGCTCGTCGCGTCCGGCGTGCCGGCTCATGTCCGGAGCCCCCAGAGCAGAACGCTCGCCGTGCACGCCCAGGCCGCGGCCCCGAGCACCCACCAGTCGTCGCGCGTGAGATCCAGGTAATGCCGGCACCCGCACACGCGGCCGGAATGGCCGCGGAGCTGCATGGCCTGGTAGAGCCGGTGGCTGCGGTCGAATCCGGACAGCACGACGGTCCCGACGGCCTCGCCCATGAGCGGGAAGCGCTGGTTCACCGGGCGCGCCATCGCGCCGCGGAGCCGGAGCGCCGTCCACATCCGCTCGACGCGCGCGAGCAACGCGAACACCGCACGGTAGGTGAGGAACAGGCTGTCGCCGGCGCCGCGCGGCAGCACGCGCGAGAGCGGGGCGAAGAGGTCCGGGTACGGCGTCGTGCTCACGAGCCAGACCGCGGCGAGGCTCGCGACCATCGGGCGCGCGAACAGGACGAGCGGATCGTCCCAGTCGGTGCGGAAGTGGGCGAGCACGAAGATGAACGAGAACAGGAACGGCGTCGTGGCCGCGGCCAGCATGAGCCGGCGCGGCACCTGGGCGCTCGCGCAGAGCCCGAGCACGGTGGCGAGCAGCACCACGAGCACGCCCCACGACGGCGTGATCACCGCGAGCGTCACGTAGAGGCCCGTGAGCAGCAGCTTGGGGAGGGCACTCGCGCGGTGCCAGGGCGAGCGCCCGGCGCTCGCGAGGAAGTCGATCTGCGCGAACGTGTTGATCATGGCGTGCTCGGCGAGCCGATCGGGTGGACCACCCGGCCACCCGCAGGGACCGGAAGCAGGTCGGGTCGGACGCGGTGGAGGAAGCGGCCGAGGCCGTAGCCGAGCAACGCCTCGAGCGCGACCGCGGCGACGAGCAGCGGAATCACCACCGCCGCGCCCACGTGATGCCAGACCTCGATCACCGTGTGTTCGACCTCGTGGTTCCCGGCGGCGTCCGGCGTGAGCCGCACGGACAGCACGAGGAGGAGTCCCCAGCACACGGTGGAAAAGAGCTGGGAGATCGCGGTGGCGAGCGCCATGGCGCGCGGCGGGCCGAGGCGGCGCACGGTGCGCAGGTAGAGCGGCCGCGCGAGGATCGCGCCCAGCCCGAGCACGAGCGTGTTGAGCCCGATCACCGTGAAGCCCCCCTGCCCGAGCAGCGCCAGGATGAGCGTGACCACGAAGCTCACCTGGAACGCCGGCGCCGCCCCGAGCAGCACCCCGACCGGCCCGGCCAGGGTCATGCAGTAGTCGAACGCGGTGATCGGGATGGGGATCGCCATGACCGCGAGCATGATGGCCCCGAGCGCGCTCTGGAACGCGACCTGGCGCGGCCCGGCGCGCCGGGCGGCCGGGGCGCTCACGAGGAGCAGGACCCCCGCGAGAACGAGCCCCCAGATCCAGAGGACCGGGGGGAGGATGCCGTCGGGAATGTGCAGGTGCGACATGGCGCGCTCGAGATTGGGGTCGGGGGAAGGAGCCCGGTCGAGCACTGTAACAGGGTGGCCGAGGCGGGGCACCCGGCGGCCCGCGCGCCCCCCTGGGGAGCGAGCGCCCGGCGCATCGGGCGGCGGTGGG
>DATDEX010000048.1:0-7873 GCA_036522895.1 Candidatus Eiseniibacteriota bacterium
GGCTGTTCCGAGAGCGGCCGCGGCGTCCGATCGTACGGCACGAGCAGCAGCTCGTCCGCGGGCCCGAGCGTGGCGAGCAGGCTCTCCACGACGCGGCGCGCGGTGGCGGTGAGCGGGCGGCCCTCGCCGTCGGGCGCGCCCATGCTGCCCGAGACGTCCACGAGCGCCACGAGCGTGCTCGCGGCGTTCCCGCCGCGTGCGCCGCCCTGGAGCGAGGGCCGCGAGAGCGCGAGCGCCAGGAGCGCGACCGCGAGCGTGCGCAGCAGCAGCAGCAGCCATTGCTTAAGGCGCAGGCGGCGGATCTCGCTCTGGTTCACCTCGGCCAGGAAGTCGAGCGACGGAAACCGCACCTCGCGCGGCTTCCGGCGGGTCAGGAGGTGGATGAGCACCGGGATCGCCGCGGCGCCGAGTCCGAACAGGAACAGGGGGTTCAAGAAGTTCACGCGCATCCCCCCCGCCTGAGCGCGCCCCGACGAGGCCCACGCGGATCACGCGGCCTCATCGCGGGAGCTCCCGCCATGCACTCGCGGCACCGTCCCAGAGCTCGATGCGAGTGACCGGGTGGATCTCCCAGCCCGTGCGCCGCGGCGCCTCGTGCAGCTGGAGCCACGTGCTCACGGGCTTGTCGTACGTGTGATCGAGCGTGAGCCAGCCGGTGAGCCGCACGCGGCGCGGGCCGGCCTCCCAGGGCGTGCGCCCGCCGCGGTTGGGGCGGAACGCCACGAGCAGCGATTCGTACGCCCAGCCCTTCGCCCGCTCGCGCCACGGCGGCGTGATCTCCGCCACGACGTAAGCCGTGTCGCGCTCGCCCAGGTGGCGCTGCTTCTCGACCAGCTCGAGGTGGATATCGCCGTCGCCGGAGAGCACCATGCGCTGCACCCATCCGGCCATCTGCACGCCGTGCGCCTCGAGCGCGCTCCTCGCGGCGAGCGAGACGTGATGCGGGAGCGCGGCGAAGTCGGACATCGTGTAGGGAAGCACGTCCGCGGGCGGATCGCTGCGGTCCTTCATCGCGCGGAGGTGGCGCGTCACCTCCGGGAGTCCGGGCGCGCGGCCGAGGAGGGCGAGGCCGCCCACGAGGAGCGCGGCTCCGGCGGCGAAGCCGAGCACGGCGACCGAGCGAAAGATCACAGCAGCGTGGCCCGCTTCTCGAGATAGGCGAGCAGCGCCCGGTCGAACGGCGTGCGGGTGTCGAGCGGCACGTAGTCCACGCGCTGCTCCCGGCAGGCGCGCGCGTAGGTGCCGCGCCACGCTTCGAGCTGCTCGCGGTAGCGGGCCGCGATCTCCCACGGCTCCGTCGTGAGCTGGGCGCCGGTTTCCATGTCCACGAACGTGGACGCGTCGGTGTACGGGAACTCGATCTCGTCCGGGTCCAGGATGTGGAACACGATCACCTCGTGGTGCCGGTGCCGGAAATGCTGGAGTCCCGACAGCACCTCGGCCGGCGTGTCGAGCAGGTCCGAGAGGAGCACGACGAGGCCGCGGCGCTTGATCCGCTCGGCGAGCTCGTGGAGCGCCGGCCCGAGCCGCGTGCGGCCGGCGGGCTCGCCGTGGGACAGGCTCTTCAACACGACGTCGAGGTGCGATCGCACCGAGCGCGGCGGCACGTACTCGAGTGGGCGCTCGGCGAACAGCATCGTGCCCACGGCGTCCTGCTGGCCGATCATAAGGTAGGCGAGCGCCGCGGCGAGCGAGCGCGCGTACTCGAGCTTGCTGAGCGAGGCGCGTGCGGAGCCGAACCCCATGGAGCCCGAGAGGTCGAGCAGCAGGTGCGCGCGCAAGTTCGTCTCTTCCGTGTACTGCTTGACCAGGTAGCGGTCGCTCTTCGCGAGCACTTTCCAGTCGAGATTCTTGAGCGGGTCCCCCGGCATGTACGGCCGGTGCTCCGCGAACTCGACCGAGAAGCCGTGAAACGGCGAGCGATGCATGCCGGCGATGAACCCCTCGACCACGAGCCGCGCGCGCACGTCGAGGTGGGCGAGCCGGGCCACGATCGCCGGATCGAGCCAGCGCCGCCCCTCGCGCTCGCCGGGACGCGCGCCCCCCGGGCCGCGCGCCGCACCGGTCGCGGTGCCGCCCGTCCCGAGCGGCGTGCCGGGCACTCGCTCGCTCATGCCGTCACTCGTTCCATGCCGTCCAGGCGACGTTGTCGCCCTCGCGGAGCGGGCGCTCGCCGGCGAGCGAAGCGGCATCGGTGTAGCTCGCGAACGCGGGCCGCGCCTCCCAGCGCGTGAACCCCGCGACCCGGAGCAGGAGCTCCATCTCGGGCTTGTAGATGTAGCGGAGACGGAAGCTCACGCTCGCGTGCCGCACCACCGTGCCCGCCGCATCCAGGAACTCGATCCGGCGGCTCACGCGGCGAATCTGCTCCACCCGGTCGTCGTCCGCGTGCTCGTACACCCGCACGCGGCCGCCCTCGTGCGGCAGCTCCTTCCGGAGCTTCTCCTCCCCGGACCACTCGAGCAGCCCCTTCGCGCTCGGGTGGAACACGGTGATGGCGAGCCGCCCTCCCGGCAGGAGGTGGCGCCTGCAGCAGCGGAGCGTCGCGAGCTGGTCCTCCTGCGTGAGGTTGTGGAGGAACGAGTTGAAGCCGATCGCGATGAGCGCGTAACGGCCCGGCAGCGAGAACGCGCGCATGTCGCCCAGCGTCACGTGGGTGCGGAGGCCCCACGCGGCGAGCTTCTCGCGCAGGCTCGCGAGCATGTCCGGGTCCAGGTCGAGCCCGTCGCAGGCGACGCCCGCCTCGAGCGTGGGCAGCAGGAGGCGGCCGTTCCCGCAGCAGAGTTCGAGCGCCGGGCCGCCGGCACCGCGCATCCGCTCCACGTGCGGCGCGATGTCGGCGACCACGTCGGCGTAGACGGCGTCGTAGAGCGCGGGATCCAGGTAGTACTCGTCGCTCACGCGCGTCTCAGGCACGCTTGCCCGCGCGCCACAGGTAGTAGACCGGGAAGCCGGTCGCCGCGATGAGCACCCCGGCCATGGCGCGCGGGATGACCGTGTGCGGAATGGGGCCGCTGTTCGAGAAATCGCTCCAGATGATGACGCCGGTGACGACGAGGAACACGATCGCCGGCAGCGGGTAGAGCGGCGTGCGGTACGCCATCGCGGCCTGCTCGCCGCGCTTCTCGCGCGCGCGCTGGGTGAAGATCGTGGCGGTGGTGACGCCGTAGAAGAGCCACGACGTGGTCACGAACCAGCCCGAGACGTCGTCGAACCCGCTCGCCGCCTTGAGCCACAGACACGAAAGGACCGCCTGGATCCACAGCGCGAGCGAGGGCGAGCCGCGCCGCGGATGCAGCGCGCCGAGCGGCTTCCACAGCAGGCCGTCCGCGGCCATCGCCTGGGTCACGCGCGGGCCGGTGAGGATCGCGCCGTTCGTGGTGCCGAACGTGGACACCGCGACGAGCACCGCGAGCGCACGGGCACCGCCGTCGCCGAGCAGCCGGTGAACGGTCTCGGAGCCGACCGCCTCGTAGCTCGCGACCTCGTTCGGACCGAGCACGTGGTAGTAGGCGAAGTTCGTGAGCACGTACACGGCGACCACGAGCCAGGTGCCGCCGAGGATCGCGATCGGCATGTTGCGCTGCGGGTTCATCACCTCGCCGGCGACGTAGGTCGAGTCGGTCCAGCCGTCGTACGCGAACAGGATCGTGATCATCGACAACGCCATCGCGAGCAGCAGCGGGTGCCCGGCATTGCCCGCGAGCACCGGGTGCTCGAGCGGCGTCACGGGGTGGGACGAGGTGAGCGTGTACGCCGCGAGGCACACCCCGAGGATGCCGACGAGCTTCGCGGTCGTGAACACCGACTGCGTGCCGGCGCCCTCGCGCACGCCCAGCCAGTTGACGAACGTGAGCAGCGCGATCGCGGCGCAGCCGACGGCGAACTCGTTCGCGTGCCCCCAGCCCGTGACCTGGCAGAAGTAGAGCGCGAACACGCTCACGATGCTGGCGATCACGGTCGGCTTGATGACCCACAGGTTCGCCCAGCCGAACGTGAACGCCCACGCGTCGCCGAAGCCCTCGCGGATGAACACGTAGAGCCCGCCCGTGCGCGGGTGCCGCACCGCGAGCTCGGTGAGCACGAGCGAGCCGCATATGGAGAGCACGCCGCCCACGATCCAGGCGAGAATCACGGGCATGAAGCCCGGGAGCTCCTGCGCCACCGAGTGCGGCGAGCGGAAGATGCCCGAGCCGATGATGTTGCCGACGGTGATCGCGGTGGCGGCGTAGAGCCCGATCTGACGCTTGAGCTCGGTGCCCGAAGCGACGGCCATGCTGAGCTCTCCCTACTCCGGCGAGATGCCGGCGATCAGGTCGGCGACGATGCGGTCGGGCTTCACGCCCTCGGCCTCGGCCGTGAAGTTCGTGACCACGCGGTGCCGCAGCACCGACGGCGCCACGGCGCGCACGTCCTCGATCCCCGGCGCGAACCGGCCGTGCAGGACGGCACGCGTCTTGGCCCCGAGGACCAGGTACTGCGAGGCGCGCGGCCCCGCCCCCCAGCTCACCCACTGCTTCACGAACTCGGGGGCGCCGTCGCCGCCGCGTGTCGCGCGCGCGAGCCGGACGGCGTAGCGCACGACGTGCTCGGTGACCGGCACGCGACGCACGAGTTGCTGGAGCTCGAGGATGTCCCTGGAGTCCAGCACCTTTTCGAGCGCCGGCACGTAGGAGGACGTCGTGGTGGACACGATCTGCTCCTCCTCGTTCTGCGAGGGGTAGTCCACGCGCACGTTGAACATGAACCGGTCGAGCTGCGCCTCGGGCAGGGGATAGGTGCCCTCGAGCTCGATCGGATTCTGGGTCGCGAGCACGAAGAACGGCAGCTCGAGCTTCATCGTCTGGCCACCCGCCGTGACCTCCTTTTCCTGCATCGCCTGGAGCAGCGCCGCCTGGGTCTTGGGCGGGGTGCGGTTGATCTCGTCGGCGAGCACGACGTTCGCGAACACCGGGCCCCGGATGAACCGCATGGCGCGATGGCCGGTCGTGGCGTCCTCTTCCAGGATGTCGGTGCCGGTGATGTCGCTGGGCATCAGGTCGGGCGTGAACTGGATGCGGTTGAAGTTCAAGTCCAGCACGCGCGCGAGGCTGGAGATGAGGAGCGTCTTGGCGAGCCCCGGCACGCCCACGAGGAGCACGTGCCCGCCCGCGAAGAGCGCGGTCAGGAGCTGCTCGATCACGGCATCCTGGCCGACGATGGCCTTGCGCAGCTCGGCGACGATACGTTCACGCGCCTGGTTCAACCGCTGGACGGAATCGAGGTCGGAGGCAGTGCCGGACACGAGGAGGCCTTTCGCGGGGCGGATGGTCGGGTCGCCGGGGCCGGGTGCGGCGCGGGCGACCCGCGCGGAATCGCGCCGGCGCCACAGGCGGCACCCGGCCGCGGCAGAGGAATGGGGCGCGAGCCTACAAGCCTGCCCCCCGGGCGGCAACGCGGGCCCGCCGGGTGCGGTGCATGGGCCGACCGGCGCTGCGCGGGCACCACCCCGCACGGAAGCGCGCGATCCCTCGGGGCTTGCCCGGAAGCGAGCGGCCCGCGATCGAGTCCTTATCGGAGCAGCACGAGCCGGCGCACCGCGGCCTCGCCTGCCTGCTCGGCGCGCGCCAGGTAGATCCCCGGCGCGAGCCCCGAGAGATCGGCGCTGGCCGCCCAGGCCCCGCCGCTCACCTCGCCCTGCCAGAGCGTGCGCGCGCGCCGGCCGCCGGGATCGTAGAGCGCCACGCGCGCATGCCCCGCGCGCGGCCAGGCCACGGCGAGCGCCACGTGGCCGTGCACCGGATTCCGGAACGGCGCGAACGACAGTGCGCCCGTGGGAGGGGTGAGCGGCGGCGCGGCGAGGATCGAGGTCGGTAGTGAGAGCTCGAGCCGGGTACCGCCGCGAAAGGTCTTCACCCCCGGCACGGTGATGAGCCCCTGCGGATCGATGCCCACCGTGCCGCTCTGCACCTGCGCTCCGTCCGAGAGCCGCGTCGCGGTCCAGGACACGGTCAGGCCCATCGCGGGCCTGAAGCGCTGGAGGCGCCGCGGCGTGACATCCACGGTGAGCGATTCGGGCGCCGGCAGCGGGCCCCACAGCGTGTTGAGCCCGCGCGTGCGCAGGACGACCTGCCAGCGGAGCGCGGAGTCCACGACCGCCGGATCCCAGTCGAGGTAACCATTGATCGTCCCGAGGCTGTCGCCGGAGGCGAGCGTGAACGCGCCCGGATCGCCGTTCGCGGAGCAGTGCGAGAACGCCGGCCAGCTCAGGTTGGTCTTGAACCGGTAGAGCCAGGGCAAGCTCAGCATCGGGGCCAGCGCCGCCGGGTAGAGTTCGCTCGGGTGGTCGCGGTTGTCCCAGTACTGGATGCCGCCCAGGCGGTAGGTCTCCATCGCGGCGTAGAAGCCCTGCTTTTCGGCCCAGCCGACCGTGAAGTCGTGCCGCCCGGCGAAGTTGATCATGAACGCCACCCCGTCCCGTCCCGCGTGGGCCGCGAGCGAGTCGTCGTTCATCTCCGAGTAGACCGGGAGCCCTTCCGACGTGGGCAGGTTCGTGGCCGTCGTGCCCCAGAGGCTCGAGAGCGACTCGCGATACGGCATGCCGACGTTGAACGCCGACAGCGGCTCCGGATCGCGCTCGAAGGAGAAGTCCACCTTCCCCGAGGACGACAGGACCGCGGCGATCAACTCGGGGTGCTCGAAGCCCAGGCGCATGCTGTAGGTGCCGCCGAGCGAGTAGCCGAACCCGTACTCGCTCGTCGTATCGAACGCGAACGTGCGACGCCACCAGGCAATCGTGAAGAGCACGCGGCGGTTCGTGTAATCCACCACCCGGCCGGACGTGGGGGGTGTGTTCGCGTCCGACGCCATGTTGTACTGGGGGTGATATCCGTACCAGTAGGTCTGCACGTCGCTGTTGAGCGTGTAGTCGTCGAGACCGAGGAGCCACGCCGGGTCCGAAGCCCCCGTGACCATCTGCCCGACGAAGCTCCCGCCGCGCTGGTGCGGGCGGATGAACGCGGGCCCGCCGGGCGCGCCATGCCGCACGCCGCAGTCGTACGGCCAGCTCGGCCGGTTCGACATCGCCGGGAAGAGCGGCGTGTCGCGAGACCAGGTCCAGAGCGTGTAGACGTCGGAGGGCGTGCCCTGGTAGGTGATCTGGCGCTGGTAGACCGGCCGGGGAAGCCCGAGAAACTCCTCCACCGGGTTCACGAGCGCATTGCCGCCGGGGACGATGTGCCGGTCCTCGGGTCCGCCGTGGAGCTGCGACGTGACCGCGTACCAGACCTGCCGGTGCGTGGGTGCCGTCGTCACGAACAGGCCCCGATTCGGCGCCAGCCGCGCGGCGGCGCTGTCGACGCGGAACGTGGTGAGCGAACCGAGCAGCGTCGAGAGCCGCCGGTCCGTGGCCGACGAGTCCCCCACGGTGCCGATCAGGCCGGCCGCGGCGAGGTCGGCATCCGTGGTGATGGGCGAGGCGCGGATGTAGATGCGATGGGTCCAGCCGGTGTCGGGCGGCGAGACCCAGGTGAGGAACGTCTGCCCGTCGCGATGGAGCGCGGTGAGTCCGAACGGGCGTACCGTGATCGGTCCGCCGGAAGGGAGTCGCTGCGCATAGAGCCCCGGGGTCGCCCCGCCGGCGCGCGCGTCCGTCCAGAGCACGTAGCCGTCGCCTCCCGAGACCGCCACGCGCGGCGCGGTCTGATCGCCCGGCGCCCCCGAGACGAGTGCGCCGCCCGCGGGCCAGTTCGAAACGAGCGAGCCATCCGCAGCGAGGTGGAGCGCCCGGATGTCGGCGGTGCCGAGCCGGTGATCCTCCCAGGCCACGAACGCGCCGCCCGATCCGTCGCCGGCGAGGTCGGGCGCGGTCTGGTCGGCCGGGGACGCCGCGACC
>DATDEX010000049.1:0-14800 GCA_036522895.1 Candidatus Eiseniibacteriota bacterium
GCCCGAGTCGGCGTGCGCGGCGTGCGTCGCACCCGCGGGCACGGCGACGTCCGAACGCGGCGGGTTGGAGACGGCCTTGATGATCGAGTGCAGCCGCTCGGCGAGCGGCGCGCCCGCGGCGGGAGCGGTCGCGGAACCGGCGTTCGCGGCGACCGGCGCGGTGGCGCCGGGGTCGCCGCCGCCGCTCGAATCGGGCTCGGCCTCGCTCGCGGCGTCGGGGTTCGTGCGCGCGGCGAGCGCGGCCTTCTTGCCGCGCACGTGGGCGATGTTCGCCAGGTGCTGCTCGTACGTGGGCGCGAACAGGTGGCGGCCCTCGCCGCGCGCGACGAAGTAGAGGTCGTTCGCGCCCGGCGTGGCGTTCATCACCGCCTCGATCGCGGCCAGCCCGGGGCTGCAGATGGGGCCGGGCGGCAGGCCCTCGTGGCGATAGGTGTTGTAGGGCGAGACGACGCGCAGGTCCTTGAACGTGAGGCGGGAGCGCGGGCCGCGGCCCAGGGCGTAGCCCACCGTGGGGTCGGCCTGGAGCAGCATGCCGCGATCGAGCCGGTTCAAGTACACGCGCGCGATGTGCGGCCGCTCCTCCTTCGCCCGCGACTCCGACTCCACGATGCTCGCGAGCGTGAGCACCTCGTGCGCGTTCATTCCGAGCGGCAGCGAATCGTAGCCGGCCGTCGCGCGCTGCACGCGCTCGCGCGTGCGTGCCACCATCGTCCGGAGCACCACCTCGGGGCTCGTGCCGGGCAGCCACTCGTACGAGTCGGGCGCGAGCCAGCCCTCGAGCGACGGCGCCCCCACGCCGAGCGAGTCGAGCAGCATGGGATCGTGCGCGAGCGAGTCGATCGCGGAGGCCCGGATCCCCACCTCGCGCTGGAGGAGCGAAGCCGTCTCGCTCACCATGAGGCCCTCGGGGATCGTGATCAGGTTCAGGCCGAACATGCCGCGATCGAGCGCGCGCAGGAGCGCGGGCACCGTGGTGCCGAGCTTGAACGAGTACTGGCCCGCCTTGACGCTCCGATCCAGGTGCATCATGCGCGCGAGGACCAGGAATCCGGCCTGGCTGCGGATGATGCCCACGCGCTGGAGCTCGTGGGCGATGCCGTGGAGCGACTGGCCGCGCTCGATGACGACCGTGCGGCGCTCTTTCGGCGGGCGATAGCCCGCGGGCAGGAACAGGTCGTAGGCCGGGGCGAGGAGCGCCACCAGGAGCAGCAGCCACGCCCAGCGCAGCGGCCGGAACGCGCGGCCCCGGCCACCGGGTGGTCGCCCCGTCGGCCGCGCGCCGCGAGCGTCGGGGCCCCGACGCCCCGAACCCCGCAGATGCTTGTCGTCCCGTCGCTCCGCGGTCACTCGGCGTCGTCCTCTCGGCGCTCGTACCTGAGCTTGGCCAACCAGCCCTCCAGCAGTGCCACCGCGGCACCCTGGTCCAGCTTACCCTTGCGGCCCCGAATCCTGGCACCCGTCTCGTGAAGCCGGCGCTCCGCCAGCGCGGACGTGAGCCGCTCGTCGAACAGCGAAACGCTCACGCCGCTGGCCGCTTCGAGCAGGCGCGCGAAGCGCTCGGCCGCCTGTGCAGCATCACCCTTGCGGCCAGCCAGCGTGAGCGGCAGCCCGACGACGACCGAGTCCGCACCCACGGTCCGGATGGTATCGGCCACTCGGGCCACGGCCTCCGCCTCTCCGCGTATCTCCAGCGTGGGCAGGCCGGTAGCCAGGATTCCCAGGGGATCGCTGAGCGCCAGGCCGATCCGACGCTCTCCCCAGTCCACCGCGAGGATGCGCGGCAACCCGGAGCTAGGCGTCAGCGGCGCGCCTCGCCGCCGCGCGGTACTTCACCAGGTGGCAGACCGTGCCCTCGCTGGTGAAATCGAAGAACACCTCGTCGCAGCACGAGCGCATGATGAAGATGCCGCGCCCGCGCATGTCGAGCAGATGCTCCGGCGTGGTGACGTCCGGCACCACCTTCGCGACGTCGAACCCGCCCCCCTGGTCGCGCACGTCCATCTCGAGCCGGTCCGGGAAGAGCCGGAACTCGGTCTCGAAGAACTTGGCCGGGTCGCGCTTGTGCCCGTGCTGAACGGCGTTCGTGCCGGCCTCGATGACCGACATGCTCACCTGCGAGCTGGTGTCCTCGTCGAACTCCATGCGCTCGCAGACGGTGAGCGCGACGCGGTCGAGCACGGCCAAGAGCTCGAGCCGGCTCGGGAGCCGGAGCGTTATCGTCTCGGGTGGGGTGGGGTCGGGCATGCTCGGGCGGGACTCAGGAGGAATGCGGGGCCGCGAACGCCCGCAGGCGCTCGAGCGCCTCGCGGATGTCCACCGGCAGTTCGGATCTGAAGTTGAGCCGTCCCCCCGTAGCAGGGTGCAGGAACTCCAGTTCGGCGGCATGCAGAGCCTGCCGCCGGAGGAGGCGCAGCAGCGCGTCCGCGAGGCTACGCTCGGATTGCCGGAGGCTCAACATCTTTTTGACCCTTCCGCCATAGGTGGGATCCCCGATCACGGGGTGCCGGAGCGCGGCCAGGTGGACGCGGATTTGATGCGTCCGGCCGGTGTCGAGCCTCGCCTCGACCCAGGTCGCGAGCCCATAGCGCTCCAGCACCTTCCAGCGCGTCCGGGCGGGCTTCCCCCCCGGCCCCCGGATCACGGCCATCCGCTTCCGGTCCCTGGGATCGCGCCCGATCGGCAGGTCGATCACGCCGTCCGCGGGCCCGGGGTCGCCCCAGACGAGCGCGCGGTAGACGCGCGTCACCGTGCGGGCCCGCAGCGCCTCGACGAGCGCCTGGTAGGCTTCCTCGGTCTTCGCCACAACGAGGAGCCCGGAGGTGTCGCGGTCGAGCCGGTGGACGATCCCGGGCCGGCCCTCGCCACCCACCTTCGCGATCCCCGGGGCGTGATGCAGGAGCGCGTTGACGAGCGTTCCGCTCTGCACGCCGGCGCCCGGATGCACCACGATCCCGGCCGGCTTGTCGAGCACGAGCAGGTGCTCGTCCTCGAACACGACCGTGAGCGGGCTCGCCTCCGCCGCGAGCGGCGAGGCGCGGCGCGCGGGCACGGAGAGCGACAGCTTGTCTCCCGGCTTCAAGCGCAGCGAGGGCTTGCCCGCCTTCCCGTTCACCTGCACGCGGCCCTGCTCGATCAGCCGCTGGAGCCGGTTACGCGACAGGCCCGCGATTCGGGCCTTCGCCAGCCACAGGTCCAAGCGGGCTCCCGCCCCCGTGTCCGGCACCTCCAGATCCAACTGTCGGTCCACTTGCGTCCTCCGGTGCACCGGCGGGCGCCGCCTGGGGCTCGGGGTCGTGCGTCCAGACCAGCGCGAACAGGATGACGCCGCAGGTCACGCACACGTCGGCGACGTTGAAGACCGGGAACTCGTGCCCGTGCCAGGCGAGCAGGATGAAGTCCGTGACCTCGCCCGCGCGCACGCGGTCGACCAGGTTGCCGATCGCACCACCCAGGATGAGCGCGAGCGACCACTGCCGCGCCGCGGGCAGGTTCGGGTGCCGCGACCACAACCAGAATACCGCGAGCGATGCGACGATCGAGAAGATGTAGAACGGGAAGTTCTGGCCCGCGAACATCCCGAACGCGATGCCGGAGTTGCGCGTGTAGGTGAGCGTGAGCAGCTCGCCGAGCAGGTGGACGGGCGCGTGAAACGCCAGGTGCGTGCTCGCCCAGTGCTTGCTCCACTGGTCCAGGGCCACGCTCCCGCCGGCCACGCCGAGCAGGATCGCCGGCGAGCGGCTCACTCTTCTTCCTTCACCGTCCGGCCGGCGCGCAGCTGTCGCTCCATGTTCTCCTGCTCCTGCACCGTGTAGCGCGCCCACGGGAGCGCCTCGAGGCGTGCACGCGCGATGGGTTTCCCGCTCGCCTCGCAGATGCCGTACACGCCGTTGTAGATGCGGCGGAGGGCGTCGTCGATCTCGCGCAGGAGCCGGCCCTCCTTGGAGGCGATGTCGAAGGAGATCTCGCGCTCCATCGAGTCGGTGCCCGCGTCGGCCATGTGGAAGGAGTAGCCGCCACCCACCTCGCCCGCGGAATCGCGCGGGTTCACCTTGAGGATCGTGCTCTCGAGGTGACCCATCTCGCCCATGATGCGGGCGCGCTCCTTGAGCAGGCGGGTCTCGAAGTACTTGAGGTCGTCGTCGTTCAAGCGCTCGTCTCCCTTGATGCCGGGCTTCGCCGGCGCCGCCGGGCGCACGGGGGCGCTCGGCGGACGCGGCGGGATCACCACGCGGGACGTCGCGGGCGCCGGCTTGGTCTTGGCCATGGATTCGGGCGGCAGCACGCCGAGCGGGCGCACCTCCGCCGGAGGTCGGGGCGACGCCTTGCCCTTGGCCGGCGCGGCTTTCTGGCTGCCGGGGCGAATGGCGTTCGCGGTTGCGGGCACGAGCTTCGGTGGGCGCTTGGCATCGGCGATCGCCTTGGCGGCGGCGGCCGCGCGCGCCTCGGCGAGCGCCTTGGCGGCGGCCGCCCCCTTGTTGAGCGCCGGAGCGGGCTTCACCGCCGGCTTCGCGGCGGGTTTCGCCGGCGGCTTCGCGGCCGAGCGGATCACGGGTTTCACGACGGTCTTCGCCACGGGCTTCGTCGCCTCCTTGCCCGTCGGCTTCGCCGCGGGCTTCTTTGCCACGGGCTTGCCCTTGCCGGCTGCCCTGAGCCCGATGGCGGCTCTGGTCCGGGGGGCGGGCTTCGCAGCGACTCTCTTGCGGACGATGACCATGGGAAGTACCTCCGTGTTCACTGCCACGGCCCGAGCGTGCGTCGTGCCCGTACCGCTCGAAATGTCTCGCTCAGTTCGCCTCGTCGAGTCGGCGCACGACCTCGGTCACGAGGCGCGTGAGCGCGGGCGCCGTGCGGCCCGCCACGGCCAGCACGGCCGCGATGTCCACCGCATGCAGGGCATCCGGCAGGCACGCGTCGGTCACCACGTTGAAAGACAGCACGGACATCCCGCCGTGTACCGCCACGATCGTCTCGGGAACGAGCGACATGCCGACGACGTCGGCTCCCACCCCGCGCAGGAACCGGTACTCGGCCGCGGTCTCGAGGTTGGGTCCCGCCACGCCCACGAACACGCCCCGCTGGAGCGGCTGCTTCAAGTCCAGCGCGACGCGCTCGGCGAGCGCGACGAGCTTTCGCGCGTACGGCTCGCTCATGTCGGGGAAGCGCGGCCCGAGCTCGTCGTCGTTGGGGCCGATGAGCGGATTGTCGCCCATGAGATTGATGTGGTCAGTCGTGACGACGAGCGTGCCCGGCGGCATGTCCGGGTTCATGCCGCCGCAGGCGTTCGTCACGACGAGCGTGCGGCAGCCCAGCTCCTTGAGCACCCGCACCGGGAACGCGACCTGCTGCATCGTGTAGCCCTCGTAGTAGTGGACCCGCCCCTTCATGACGGCCACCGGCCGGCCCGCGAGCTTCCCGAGGTGGAGCTCACCCGCGTGGCTCTCGACCGTGGACTGCGGGAAGTGCGGGATGGCGGCATAAGGCACGACCGTCGCACCCACGAGCGCCTGCGTGAGATCGCCGAGGCCGGTGCCGAGGATGACGCCCACCTCGGGCCCGAGCGTGCTCTTCGCACGCACGGCCGCCGCGGCCTCGCGGATCTGGCGCTGGAGTTCACTCATCGTCTTCAAGTCCGTCATCGCGCCTGCGTTCGCCTTTCCCGCCCGTGGCGGCGAGGGCGGCCGCGAGCCGGGCTTCGGCCTCCCCCTCGCTCATCCCTTCCACCTCGAGCACCTTGCTCCGCGAGGAACTCCCCCGCGCGAGCGTGACCTGCCGGCGCTTGACGCCGAGCAGCTCGCTCACCAACTCCATCACCGCCTCGTTCGCCCGGCCCTCCACGGGCGGCGCGGAGACGGCCACCTTCCATTCCCCGCTCGCGAGCCGCGCGAGCAGGGCACTTCGCGAAGCGCCCGGCTGCACGCGCAGCGCGAGCTTCACTACCCCACCCGGAACGCCAGCTCGTGCAGCGAGCCCACGGCGAACTGGCGCAGGAACATGATCACCAGCAGCACGATCATGGGCGCCAGGTCGAGCCCGCCCACGACGGTCGGAAACAGCCGCCGGACCGGATCGCAGACCGCGTCCGAGACCTGGTCCAGGAACCGCACGATCGGGTTCGCCGGATCGGGCCGCACCCAGGAGAGCAGCGCGTTCACGATCAGGATGATCGCGAGCGCGTTCAAGACCACGTCGAGCACGGTGGCCAGCGCGCCGAGCAGGTTTCCCACCACGAACATCACACGCCTCCGTGCGCCTTGCGCGCGCCGAACAGTGCCGTGCCCACGCGCACCATCGTCGCGCCTTCCTCGACCGCCACCTCGTAATCGCCGCTCATGCCCATGGACAGCTCCGCGAGCGGAGCCCCGATCCGCCGCGCGAGCTCATCGCGCAGCTCGCGCAATCGGGCGAAGCCCGGCCGCGCGGCCTCGGGCGCCGCGACCGGCGCGCCCACCGTCATCAATCCCAGCAAGTGCAGCTCCGCGAGCGCCGCCACCTCGTCCGCGAGCGCCGCCGCGTTCTCGGGCGCCACGCCGAACTTGCTCGCCTCGCCGCTCACGTTCACTTCGATCAGCACCGGCTGGCGACGTCCCGCGGCATGCGCGCGGCGCGCCAGCGCCCCGGCGAGCCCCGCGTCGTCCACGCCGTGGACCACGTCGAACAACTGCAACGCCCGGCCCGCCTTGTTGCGCTGGAGATGGCCGATCATGTGCCACCGCACGGCCGTGCGTCCGATCGCGCGCTGATGGCCCTCGGTCTCCTGGACCGTGTTCTCTCCCAGATCCGTAAGACCCAGCGCCACCGCCTCGGCGATGACCTGCGCCGGCAGCGTCTTCACCACCCCGATGAGCGTGACACTCCCGACCGGACGCCCCGAATGGCGCTCGGCTGCGGCGATCCTGTCGCGCACGGAAGCGAGATTCGAGGCCAGGGCGGCCGGGGTGGCGTTCACGGGACGCGGCAGGGTAGTGCCGGGGGGCGGTAACGGCAAGCGGAAAAGCGGGCGCGGGGCGCGTGGAGCCGGCCCCGGCGGGCTCGGCGGGAATCAGGATCCTCGCCGGCCCGGGGCCTACGGGCTGGGTTCCGGCGTGGCGGGGGCCGGCGGCAGGACGTACGCGATCCGCTGCTCCTGGAGCGCGTAGGCCTCCTCGTCCAGCTCCCGCTGGCTCTTCAGGAGATCGCTCTCGCGCACCCCGACCAGCGCGCGCAGCCGTCGCAGCGCGTCCGCGTGACTCTCGAGGTGGCCGTCGGCGTGGATGTGGAGGATCGGCACGCCCCGCGCCTCGAGCTCGCGCGCCACGAGCAGCATGCGGTGGCAGGCGAGCGGCTCCTTCTCGGCGCACATGAGCGCGAGGCGGTGGGTGCGCGACGCGTCGAGCACGTGGGCCAGCCCCTCCTTGAAGGCCGCGCTCGCGGCCAGCCGGCGGTACTGAACGCGTCCCCCCTCGTAGAACGCGGGGTCGGTCGCCTTCGCGCCCAGCTCCCGGCCGAGGAAGCCGTAGAGAATGCCCGCGCGCTCGAGGGAAGCGTCGAGCGACTCCCGGTTGTACGCGGGATTCCGCCGGCTGTACGGCACCGAGCGCACGTCCGCCACCAGCGCGACGCCGTGCTGCACGAGCAGCGCGACGAAGCGCTCGATCGGGTGGGTCGAGTGCCCAATGGTCATCACGATGCGCTGGGTCATGGCGAGCACGCGGCCGGCTCGGCACCGAAGCGCCGGCCGGCCGCGGGAGACATGGTGGAGGCGGCGGGAATCGAACCCGCGTCCGAAAGGTCATCCACAGAGAGTCCTACAGGCGTATCCGGCCTACTCTGCTGCCTCCTCGCGCGCGTCGCTCCGGTCGGCGGGATCTCTGCGCACCAGCCCTGACTGCATCTCGTCCGCGGCCCGCGGGCGGGGCGTTGGACCAGCCTGCGATTGTATGGCGCCCGCTCCAGCCCCCACAGGCGGGGTCCGGGAAGGCGTCACAGCCTTTTAGGCTGCGAGAGCCATCTGCGTGTTCGCAGATGTGATGTTCCCGCTTTTTTGACGAGGCGACGGGCCCCCGGCCTGCACTCGCTGTTTCAGTCCCCCCGTCGAGACCAGGACGCCCCCGATGGGTCGCGCGGTGTGCGCCGCGCTCTTTAGCTTGGATGCAACTCGTCTCGGCGCGACTCGGGACGGCACCGCGCTCCGGTCGCCGCGCCGCGCCAACTCGAACGGCGACAACGTCAGAACGGGATGTCGCTATCGTCGCTCCCGCCGCCCGCGAAGTCGCTGAAGTCGTCGGCCCCGACCGGCGCCGCCATCTCCTCGCCCCCGCGCTCGGCGCCCGGGGCACCGCCGGCACCCGGCGCACCCGGCCCGCCCGTGCCGCCGCGACCACCCACGAAGCGCATGTTGATCGCCACGATCTCCGTCGTGTAGCGCTTCTGCCCCTCCTTGTCCTGCCACTGCCGGGTGCGGAGCGAGCCCTCGATCAGCACCTCGCGGCCCTTGGTGAGGTATTGCTTCGCGAGGTCGGCCTGCTTGCCGAACAGCACCACGCGATGCCATTCGGTCTCGTTCTTCCAGCCGCCGTTACCGTCGGGACGGCGCTCATCCGTGGCGAGGTTCAACGTCGCGACCGTGGTGCCGCTCTGCGCGTAGCGCACCTCGGGATCGCGGCCCAGACGGCCGAGGAGGATGACCCTGTTGAGACTCATGGAAGACTCCTTGAATGGGGGCCCCGTGAAGGGGGCTCGAGGGGCGGATCCCGCACAGCATAGGGCTTCGCGCGGCGGGCGAAAAGGCCTGCGGCACGACGCTCGCAACCGTCGAACGCTGCGGGCGCGAGGCCGGCCGGCACCGCGTCCTTCGCGGTCCGACGCTTCGTAGTGCAGCCGCGTCCGGGTTTGACGCAAGCCCGAACTGCCGCCTATTCTCCTCGCCCGATTCGCCACCCAGTTTCGTCGGGGCGTGGCGCAGCCCGGTAGCGCACCTGCTTTGGGAGCAGGGTGTCGGAGGTTCAAATCCTCTCGCCCCGACCAGCTTCCACCCGGCTGCGAGCGGCGCGGCACCTTCGCGGCCGGCGGGTCGCCACGCCACGCGAGCGCGAGCGCGCGAGCAGGGCGGGTTCCGCGTTGCGCCTGTAGCTCAGTTGGATAGAGCAACGGATTTCTAATCCGTAGGTCGGGGGTTCGATCCCCTCCAGGCGCGCCATGTGCCACACGGCAGCTCGCCCGGGACAAAGTTGGCGGTGGATGTAGCTCAGCTGGCAGAGCATCGGGTTGTGGTCCCGAGGGTCGCGGGTTCGAACCCCGTCATCCACCCCATCCTTGTCCCGGACGCGAGCCGCACCCGGGGTGCCGCACGGACGATGGCACGAGGAGGAGCATGAAGCGCCGCGCCAAGATCGTGTGCACGCTGGGCCCCGCCACCTCGTCCCCGGAGATGGTGCGCGCACTGGTCGAGGCGGGCATGGACGTGGCGCGGCTCAACTTCTCGCACGGGACGCGCGAGGAGCACGCCGCGGTCTACCGCGAGGTGCGCGCCGCTTCGGACGCGGCCGGGCGGGCGGTGGCGGTCATGGTGGACCTGCAGGGGCCCAAGATCCGGCTCGGCACGTTCGAGGACGGCGGTGCCACGCTCGAGGCCGGCGCCACGTTCACGATCACGACCGAGCCCGGCGTCGAGGGCAACACCGAGCTGGCCGGCACCACGTACGCCGCGCTGGCGAAGGACGTGACCGCCGGTGCGAGCGTGCTGATCGACGACGGCCGCGTGCGGCTGCGCGTCGAGGAGACCGACGGCACGCGCGTGCGCTGCACGGTGATCGAGGGCGGGCGGATCTCGGATCACAAGGGCATCAACCTGCCCGGCGTGCGCGTGAGCGCGCCCTCCCTGAGCGACAAGGATCGCGAGGACCTGCGCTTCGCGCTCTCGCTCCGCGTGGACCTGATCGCGCTCTCGTTCGTGCGCGACGCCTCCGACATCACCGAGGTGCAGGCGATCATGGACGAGGCGGGCGCGCGGCTCCCCGTCATCGCCAAGATCGAGAAGCCCGAGGCGGTGGACCGGCTGGGGCCGATCGTGCGGGCGTTCGACGGCCTCATGGTGGCGCGCGGCGACCTGGGCGTGGAGATCCCGCTCGAGGAGGTGCCGCTCGTCCAGAAGCGCTCGGTGCGGCTCGCGCGCGAGCATGGCAAGCCCGTCATCGTGGCGACGCAGATGCTCGAATCGATGATCCATGCTTCGCACCCGACCCGCGCCGAGGCGAGCGACGTCGCGAACGCCGTGCTGGACGGCGCCGACGCGCTCATGCTCTCGGGCGAGACGAGCGTGGGCGCCTACCCGATCGGCGCGGTCGAGACCATGGCGCGCATCATCGTGGCCGCCGAGTCGCAGGGGCTCCAGGCGCTGCCGAGCATGCGCCGGCGCCCCGAGACGCGGCCCGAGGCGATCGCCCTGAACGCGGTGCGGATCGCCGAGGATCTGCACGCGGTGGCACTCGTGGCGTTCACCGAGACCGGCGCCACCGTGCGCCACGTCGCCGTGCACCGGCACGGCATCCCGCTCCTCGCGTTCACCTCGCAGCCCGAGGTGCGGAGCTGGCTGGCCCTCGTCTGGGGCGCGGAGACGTTCGTGGTGCCCAAGGTCCACCACACCGACGAGATGGTGGCGATCGCCGACAAGGCGTTGCTCGACCTGGGCCGCGGCCGCCCCGGCGAGTTCGTGGTGATCGTGGCCGGAACCCCACCCGGCACCGCGGGCTCGACCAACACGCTGCGCGTGCACAAGCTGGGCGGGGAGTAGGCCCTTCGCGCGGAGCGGCGCGCGCGCGGCGGGAAGTCGCCGTAAGTGTGCGGGGGTGAGCCTTGCTGGGAGCGATCGCGGGCGACGTCATCGGCTCGGTCCACGAGTTCCAGGGCCCGTGCCCCGAGGACTTCGAGTTGTTCGAGCGCTTCTCGAGCCCGACGGACGACAGCGTGCTCACCGTGGCCGTCGCCGAGATCGTGCTCGAGGGCGGCGACTTCGCGGAGGCACTCCGGCGCTGGGGCCGTCGCTATCCGGCCGCGGGATATGGCGGTCACTTCGCCGAGTGGCTCCGGGACGACCGCGCCGGTCCGTACGGGAGCTACGGAAACGGCTCCGCGATGCGCGTCTCGCCGATCGGCTGGGCGTACGACACGCTGGAGGACGTGCTCGCGGGGGCGGAAAGGAGCGCGGTGGTCTCGCACGACCACCCGGAGGGCGTGAAGGGTGCGCAGGCGGTGGCCGCGGCGATCTTCGTCGCGCGCCAGGGCGGTTCGGCCGCCGAGCTGCGCGAGCTCTTCGAATCGCGCTTCGGCTACGACTGCTCGAGATCGCTCGAGGAGCTGCGCGCGCGGCACCGGTTCGACGAGACCTGCCCGGGCACGGTGCCGGTCGCGGCCACGATCGCGATCGGCTCGACGAGCGTGGAGGACGCGATCCGCAAGGCCGTCTCGCTCGGCGGCGACGCCGACACGCTGGGCTGCATCGCGGGCTCGATCGCCGAGGCGATGCATGGCGGGGTGCCGCGGGCGCTCGCCGACCGCGTGCTCGCGCGACTGCCGGCCGACCTGCGCGACGTGACGGACCGCTTCATGGCGCGCTACCGCGTTCCGGTCGTGTGAGCGTGCCGCCGGCCCCGTGCTCCGTCTGAGCACTCCGCGCGCGCCCGCCGTGCCCCGCGGCGCGCGTCCAAACGTTCAGCCGACGTCCGCCAGCTTCTCCCCCAGCGCCCGCACCGCGCGCGCGCGGTGGGACATCGCGTTCTTCTCCGCGTCCGTCATCTCGGCGTAGGTGCGGAGCTCACCGAGCGGCGCGAACACCGGATCGTACCCGAAGCCGTTGGCCCCGCGCGGGGACTCGACGATGACGCCCTCGAGCACGCCGTCGGCGGAAAGCTCGCGCCCGTCGGGCCAGGCCGCCACGCACACGGTCTGGAAGCGCGCCGTGCGCCGCGCCGGCGGCACGCCCGCGAGATCGCGCAGCAGCTTCGCCACGTTCTCCGCGTAGGTCGCCACGGGCCCGGCGTAGCGCGCCGCGCGCACGCCCGGGGCGCCACCCAGGGCGTCCACGGCGAGCCCCGTGTCGTCCGCGATCGCCGGCAGGCCCGTGAGCGCAGCGGCCGCGCGCGCCTTGAGCCGTGCGTTCTCGAGCAGCGTCGAGCCGGTTTCCTCGGGCGGACCGGCGCCCGGCCAGTCGGCGAGCGGCACGAGCGTGACGCCGGCGAGCGCGAGAAGCGCGCCCAGCTCGGAGGCCTTGTCGCGATTGAACGTCGCCACGACGAAGCGGCTCACGCCCGGCGCCTCAATCGGGAAGCAGTCCCGAGCCGCCGAGCAGCTTCCGCTGGTGGTTCGTCACCCGCTTGATGCCGGCGCGCGCGAGCCGGATGAGCAGCCGCATTTCGAGGTCGTCGAACGTCGCGCGCTCGCCGGTGCCCTGGACCTCGATGAAGCGCCCCTTGCCGGTCATGACCACGTTCATGTCCACGTCCGCCGCGGAGTCCTCGACGTAATCGAGGTCGAGGCAGGCGTGCCCCTGCACGAGACCCACCGAGATCGCCGCCACCGAGTCGGTGAACGGCGGCCGGGCGAGCTGGTTCTGGTTCGAGAGCCACACGAACGCGTCATGCAGCGCCACCATGGCGCCGTTGATCGCCGCCGTGCGCGTGCCGCCGTCCGCCTCGAGCACGTCGCAGTCGAGCGTGATCGTGCGCTCGCCGAACGCCGCGAGGTCGGTGATGGCGCGGAGCGAGCGGCCGATCAAGCGCTGGATCTCCTGCGCCCGCCCGCCGGTCTGGCTCGCGCGCGGCGTGCGCTCGCCGGTCGCGCGCGGCAGCATCGCGTACTCGGCGGTGACCCAGCCCTTGCCCTGGTTCCGGAGCCAACCCGGCACCCGATCCTCGACGCTCGCCGTGCACAGCACGCGCGTGCGGCCCATGGAGACGAGCGCCGAGCCCTCGGCGTGCGACGACACACCGCGCTCGACCTTGAACGGGCGCGGACTCCTCGGGTCGCGGCCGTCGTGGCGCTGGAACTCGGGCGCGGCGGCCTTCGCTTCGTGCTCGCGGATCGCGGCGGGCTTGCGGGTCACGGGGTCACTCCGGTACGGGTGCGCTCTCGCTGGCGTGGACGCGTTCGAACCACGGCAGATCGGTCTGGTCCACGACGCTCACTGGGGGCAGCGGGCGGCCGAGGAACGACTCGGCGACGCGCGCGAAACTGCGGCGGCGCGGCTCGTCGCTCAGGAAGAAGTGGTGGCTCGGCTCGGCGGCCGCGGCGGGCGCCAGGAGTCCGTGCGCCGCGAGCAGCTCGGCCGTGGCGCGCGCCGCCTCGGCGCCCGAGTCGACGAGGCGCACGCCCGCGCCCATGGTCGACTCGAGGAGCGGCGCGAGCATCGGGTAATGCGTGCAGCCGAGGATCAGGCTTTCCAACCCCGCGGTCTTCAACTCGGCCAGGTACTCCTCCGCCACCTGCCGCGTGACCGGGTGGTCGAGCCAGCCCTCCTCGACGAGCGGCACGAACAGCGGGCAGGCGCGCTGGAGAACCGTGGCGCCCGGCGCCAGGCGCGCCACCGCCTCGGCGTAGGCGTTGCTCCCCACGGTCGCGAGCGTGCCCACGACGCCGATCCGGCCGTGCGGGCTCGCGGCCACGGCGGCCCGCGCCGCCGGCTCGATGACGCCGATGACCGGCAGGTCGAAGCGCTCGCGCAGCGCCTCGAGGGCGTGGCTCGAGGCGGTGTTGCACGCCACGACCACGCACTTGACGCGCTGGCGGACCAGGAACGAGGCGATCTCCACCGAGAAGCGCGTCACGGTCTGCTTGGACTTGTTGCCCCAGGGCAGGCGCGCCGTGTCGCCGAAGTAGACGACGGACTCGCGCGGCAGCCGCTGGAAGAGTTCGCGCACCGTGGTCAGGCCGCCGATGCCGGAGTCGAACACGCCGATGGGACGCGGGTCACCGTTCACGGACGGGGGCTCCTCCTTGGGGTGGAACGGGAATCACGAACGGGACCCTCACACGGAACGCCCGCGCGCGCACGTCGGTCTCGAGCGTCACGGCCAATCGTCGGGATCGAGCGGCTGATCGAGCGGGAAATGTCCCCCCAGCGTGGGCACGGCGACCCCCGCGCACACGATGCGGATCCGTTTCACCTCGGGCACGTTGGCCGCGATCGTGCGCACCAGCGAGCCCAGCGTCATCTCCTCGGCGCGGGGGCCGCCGTGGAAACCTTGCCGGAACGGGCGCGAAAGGTCGAGCGTGAGGAGCCCGGCGTCGTCGAGGAAGGCGTGGAGGAGCATCGTCCCCTCGGGCAGCGTGCGCACGCCGGCGTCGCGCGGGCCCTGTTCGAGCGCCGCCACGAGCGCCGCGACGCGCTCGTGGAGACCGGGCCGCTCGGGCATCTCGCGCGACTCCGAAACGAGGCTGTCGCCCTCGGGGCTCGCGAACCAGAGCGTGACCGCGCGCAGACCGGCGCCCGTGGAATCGTTCGCCGCGGGCTCCACCCCCGGCGTCGGCGCCCGTGAGGCGCACGAGCGCCAGAGAAGCGCCGCCGCGACGAGCAGCACCCCGACCACGATGAAGCGCCGGCGGACGCGGCTCAATCGTTCCTCTGCCAGCCGAGGAGCCCGTCCGCGATCGCGGCGGCGAGGCCCGCGAGCCCACCCGGGGCGAGGAGCCGGGCGCGCTCCTCGGGGTTGGAGAGCGTGCCGCAGTCGAGGAGCACGCCGGGCGGGGCGACGCCCACGAGCGGCAACGGCAGCCGCTCGCGCACGCTCGTGGGGCCGTAGCCGCGATGCTCGAGCGCCGCGGTGAGGCT
>DATDEX010000050.1:0-2194 GCA_036522895.1 Candidatus Eiseniibacteriota bacterium
CCGCGCCGCCGCCCCCGGCAGCAGCGCCTCCGCCATGGCCCAGAGCACCCGCGCGTCGGCCCCGCGCTTCACGGAGAGCGGCCGCGCGGTGAGCCGCGCCAGCACCCGCGCCACGTTGCCGTCAAGGACCGGCAGCCGGGAACCGAAACCCATGCTGAGCACCGCGCCCAGGGTGTAGCGGCCCACGCCGGGCAGCGCGCCGAACGCGCGGGGATCGGAGGGAAGGCGCCCCGCATGCTCCCGCACCACGATGCCCGCCGCCTCGTGCAGGTGACGCGCCCGCCGGTAGTAACCGAGCCCGGCCCACGCGGCCAGCACGTGCTCGGGGCGGGCTCGCGCGAGCGCGCGAACGTCGGGGAACCGGGTCACGAAGCGCTCGTAGTAGGGTGTGGCGGTTGCGACCTGCGTCTGCTGGAGCATGATCTCCGAGACCCAGATGCGGTAGGGGTCGCGGGTCTCGCGCCACGGCATCGCGCGGCGATGCCGGCGATACCACGCGAGCAGCGCGCGCCGCAGCCCCGCCGCGTCACGCACCACGCCCGCCGGCCGTATTTCGGATAATCGCCCCATGTCCGACCCCGCCCTGATCCGCCAACACCTGCTGGAGATGCTGCAGCGCCCGGACGCGCAGATCGACCTGGCGCGTGCCGCGCTGCTCGTGGCCGCCGAGAACGACCCCTCGCTCGACGTGGACGCCGAGATGGAGCGCCTCGAGCGGTGGGCCGGCGAGCTCAACCGCCGCATCGACCCGTCGTGGAACAACCTCCAGCGGCTCGCCCGATTGCGCACCTTCATGTACGAGGACCTCGGGTTCAAGGGCGATGTGCGCGGCTACTACAGCCCCGCCAACTCGCTCCTCCATTCCGTGATGTCGCGGCGGCTCGGGATCCCGCTCACGTTGAGCATCGTGTTCATGGAGATCGGCTGGCGGATCGGCGTGCCGTTCGAGGGCGTGGGATTTCCCGGCCACTTCCTCGTCCGCCTGACCGGCGAGCCGGGCGACCTGCTGCTCGACCCCTACGATCACGGCGCCTCGGTGCACGAGGACGACTGCCGGCGGATGATCCAGCTCACGACCGGCGGCACCGTGCCGTACGACGCGAGCATGATCCGCTCGCTCGGCAAGCGCGACATGATCGGCCGGCTCCTGTTCAACCTGAAGGTCGCCTGCCTCAAGGCGGGAGACGACGTCGGGGCGCTGTCCGCGGTGGAGCGGCTGCTGCTCCTCCACCCGAACGACCCGCCCGAGCTGCGCGACCGCGGGCTGCTCCTCTACCGCATGGATCGCTATCGCGACGCGCGGATCTCGCTCGAGGCCTACCTGCGCGCGCGCCCGCAGGCGCTCGACCGGGAGGTGATCGAGCGGCACCTGTCGGCGCTCGACATGATGCTGGCCCTGGACCCGCCGCCGCAGGCGTAGCCCCCAGGCTCCGGTTGAGAACTACGCGCGCGGGCCCGGGTCGGTCCCCGCCGCGACCCGCCGCGCCGGCCAGCCCGCGAGTACCAGCGCCCCGATCCAGGCGAGCGCGCCCAGGCGTGTGATCCACGCCCCGAGCCACCAGCCGGGCGGGCTGTAGCGCATGCTGAGCCGATGCTCGCCCGGCGGGATCTCGACGCCCCGAAAGAGCAGGTCCACGGGCCGGATCTCCACGGGCTTGTCGTCGAGCCGGGCGCTCCAGCCGGGAAACTCGAGATCCGCAAGGATCAGAAACGCGCTCGCCCCGGCGCGGAGCCGCCACGCGAGCGCGTCCGGCTCGTCGCGCTCCCAGCGGAGCTCGAGCGAGCCCGACCCCGGGTAGTGAGTGCTCGCGCCGCCGATCGCCCAGGCGAGCGCGCGCGGGTCCCAGTCCGGCGCGCGGAGCGCCCCGGCGAGGGCGGCTTCGTCCGCGACGGCGCGCACCTCGGGGACCGCGTAGGCCCGCGGCAGCGCGTCCGTCCACTCCGAGACCTGGTCCACGCCCGAGAGGGAATCGGGGAGCGCCACGTAACGCACCGCGCACGCGCGCAGGAATGCCGGCGTGGCGAAGAGCTCGAGGTTCGCCGCGCGGTCCCACGTGGCCGGCACGGTGCTCGCGAGCCCCGCGACCTGCCGCGCCCGCCAGCCGACCCAGGCGTTGTGGAGCGAGTGGAGCTTGGAGGGCCCCCCGCCGCGGTCGAACCAGGCCGCACGGTGGAGCGGATCGCGCGCGGCGAC
>DATDEX010000051.1:0-12346 GCA_036522895.1 Candidatus Eiseniibacteriota bacterium
GACCGACGTCGCCCCGACCGCGAACAGCGTGGCGTTGTTGATCGCGTACACCTGCCCGTCGGGTCCGGACACGGTCGGCGTGTAGGCCTCGCCGATTCCCGGCGTGAGCGTGATCGACTCGCTGAACGCGTTCGTGGCCAGGTCCCAGCGATAGAGCACGCCGTCTTCCGAGCCGGCCAGCACCGAGTGCGTGAACGGGTCCACGACCGCGGTGTTGATGCACCACTCGCGCACCGCGTTGGGGTACGTCGGCCGCTGCTCCATGTCGGGCGTGACGCCCGCGATGGTGAGCACTTCCTTCATGATCGTCGCCGGCGTGCGGACGTCGGGCTGCGTATCGCCGGGATCGAGGATCGCGATCTGGTTCACGCCGTCGCCCGTGCCGACGCCGGCGTAGGCGTTGTACTTGACCATGAGCAGGTAGGGCGACGAGCCCGCGTAGCCCGGCACCGCGGACGCGGGCACGAGCGATGGCGTGTCGTCCCACCCGAACGAGCCGGGTGCGCCGCCGGGGTTGAGCGCCGCATCGAACTGCACCAGCCAGCCGCGGGCCCCGTTCGACCCGAACGGGTTCTCGAGCGCGCCGTAATACACCTTCCCGTCCGGCGCCACCATCGGGGATGCGGTGCCGTCGGCCGAGACGATCGCGGTGGATAACGTGACCGGGTCGCGCAGCAGGGCGAACCCGCGCGTGGTGAGGTCGGCCGTGGCGAGGGCGAGCAGGTAGCCCGGGGTGCTGCTGTTCGCGCGCACGCCGATGTAGAGCGTGCCCTCGTCCGCGGAGAGGGCGGGCGCGCAGTTCATCGCGACCTGCGTGGCCGCGCCGCCGGTGGCCGTGCCGACCGAGACGAATCGCCCGTTACCGCTCGCGTCGACGGCGGCGATCGCGTTGCCGATCCCGAGCGGGTTGGCGGTCGCCGCGCGGACGCCGAAGTAGACGGTGCCGTTCGCGTCGCTCGTGAGCGGTGTGCACACGCGCAGGCTGGCGTTCATCGCCGCGGTGTTCGCCGTGTAGCTCGCGAGCCCGTAGAACGCGACGCGCGTGCCGGCGTGCGCGACGGGGGCGTCGAGCGCGTCGGTCCAGAGGAGCGTGCCCCCCGCGCCCGCGACGTAGAGTCGCCCGCGCGGCGTGAGTGCGAGCCCGACGCTCGGTGTCCAGTTGTGCGGCGGCAACTGGTAGTCGGTGTCGAGCTGCCAGCGGAGCGAGCCATCGAGGCCCGCGTGCGCCTCGACCCGAAACGTGTCCGCCACCCCCAGCTTGACCGGGAACATCACCGTGTTGCCCTCGGTGATGAGCGGCGAGCCGTAGTGGATGAAGAGATCGCTGCCCACGTACTGGGGCTGAAGATCCACGGGCGCCTGCCAGTGGATCTGCTGGAGCGGTTGTGTCGGCACGCTCGCGACCGCGGTGTGCTGCGCGTTGCCGCCGTACGTGGTCCATGCCGCGCGCGCCGGCGAGGGGCCGGCGAGGAGCAGCGCGGTCGCGAGCGCCAGGGCCGCGGCAGGCGCGGCGAGCCTGCGGCGGGCAAGCGATAACTTGGGAGTCATCGAGGCCAGGGCCTCCCGATAGAGGTCGGAGTGCGGCAGCGAGACGAGCGGGACGGGAGCTTGCCGAGTGCAGACTAACACGCGACGAGCGCCCTCCGGAATGGTTTCCGGCCCTGCGCGCGCACGGCCGGTACGCTATGTTGGCGGCCGGCCGCAGTGTCTTCGGGGCCGCGTCCCGCCACCCGCATCACCACGCCCAAGTCCTCGACAAGGCCTTCGATGCCCGCCACCCCCACCCAGCTCCGCACGCTCCGGTTCGGTCACAGTCCCGACGCCGACGACGCCTACATGTTCTATGGATTCCACACCGGCGAGGCGGCGATCGACGGCTGCCGGGTCGATCACGTGCTGCAGGACATCCAGAGCCTGAACGTCCGCGCGATCGAGCAGGGCGACCTGGAGATCACCGCCTGCAGCGCTCACGCCTACGCCTACCTCGCCGACCGTTACGCCGTCCTCGCGTGCGGGGCGAGCTTCGGCTGGGGCTACGGCCCCGTGCTCGTGGCGCGCGAGGTGCGCGACGTGTCGAGCCTCGCGGGACGAAGGGTCGCGATCCCCGGCCGGCTCACGACCGCGGCGCTGCTCCTGCGCACCGAGTGCCCCGACGCCGTGCCCGTCGAGATGATGTTCGACGATATTCCGCGCGCGGTGCTCGCGGGCGAGGTGGATGCCGGGGTGATCATCCACGAGAGCCAGCTGACGTATCGCGACGAGGGCCTCGCCAAGGTGCTCGACTTCGGCGAGCTGTGGCGGCGGCGAGACGACCTGCCGGTGCCGCTCGGGCTCGACGTGGTGCGACGCGACCTCGGCGAACCGCTCATGCGGGCGTGCAGCGCGGGATTCCGGCGCAGCATCCAGGCGGCGTTCGCGCACGAGGACGAGGCGATCCGGTACGCGCTCCAGTTCGGCCGCGGGCTCGACACCGATCGAGGCAGGACGTTCGTGCACATGTACGTGAACGATCTGACGCTCGACATGGGCGCGCGTGGGCGCGCCGGCTTGCAGCTCCTCTACGACCGCGCGCTCGCCTGCGGGGCGATCGCGAACGCTCCCAACTTCGACGTGGTGTGAGCCACGCCGCTCCCGGAGGTGCCGACATGGAAACCGTGAAAGCCGCCACCCTCACGCGCTGGGAGGACCAGCCGCTGGATCACGTGAACGCGACGTTCGACCGCCGGCTCGTGAGCGGTGAGAACGTCACGATCGCCCAGGTGTACCTGAAGCCCGGTGGCGGCGCGCCCAAGCACCACCACGTGCACGAACAGTTCAGCTACATCATGAAGGGCACGCTGCGATTCTGGATCGGCGACGAGGAAAAGGTCGTGGACGTCCGGGCGGGCGAGATCCTGCACCTGCCCTCGAACCTGCCGCACCGGGCCGAGGCGCTCGACGACGTCTTCGCGGTCGACGTGTTCAGCCCGCCGCGTCTCGACTGGGTGAACAAGACCGACGAGTACCTGCGGAAGAAGTAGATGGACCTGGGGCTGAAGGGCAGGGTCGCGCTGGTCGCGGCCGCGTCGAAGGGCCTCGGGCGCGCGGTCGCGCACGAGCTGGCGGCCGAGGGGGCCCGGCTCGCGATCTGCGCTCGCGACGCGGGCGCGCTCGAGGCCGCCGCGCGCGAGATCGCGGCCACCACCGGCGCCGAGGTGCTGGCGCGACCCGCGGACGTGTCCGATCCGAACGCCATTGCCGCGTTCGTCGACGCGACGCTCGAGCGTTTCGGGCGCGTCGACGTGCTGGTGACGAACAGCGGCGGCCCGCCGCCGGGGCGATTCGAGGCGCACGACGCCGCGGCGTGGCAGAAGGCCACTGAGCTCACGCTCTTCGCACCGGTCGAGTTCGCGCGACGCGTCCTGCCCGGGATGCGCGAGCGCCGCTGGGGACGGATCCTCAATGTGACGTCCATCGCGGTGAAACAGCCGATCGAGAACCTCATGCTCTCCAACAGTCTGCGCGCCGCCGTCACCGGGTGGGCGCGTACGCTCGCGAACGAGGTCGCGCGCGAGGGCGTCACCGTGAACAACCTGATGCCGGGCTACACGCGGACCGATCGCGTGGAGGCGCTGGCGCAGGCGGTCGCGAAACGCGAGGGGCTGACGCCCGCGGAGGCCACCGCGCGCTGGGAGCGCGAGATCCCGATGGGCCGGCTCGGCGACGTGCGCGAATTCGCCGCGCTCGCGGCGTTCCTCGCCTCGGAGCGCGCGAGCTACATCACCGGCACCTCGATCCCGGTGGACGGCGGCTGGATCCGGTCGCTGCTCTAGACTCCGCCGCGCGTCACACGGCCGGGCCTTCGTTCACTCCCGCTGAACGGCGTGCCGTGCTGCACAACAGCGCGCGTCCCTCGGGCGCGAGTTGCAAAATAGCGCACTTTTTCCCACTCGAACTCCACCTCTGGTATCGAAGCGGGAGGTACGATCCCGTAGGGCACGAGAACGAGGGACGCGCGATGAAGACGGCGAACAAGTTGTGGCGACCGGATCCCGACATGGCCCGGAGCGATTGCGAAGCGGACGCCGAGCTGGCGGCGGAGATGGCGTCGAACGCCGCGGAGAGCGCGGTGGTGTGGGCGCAGCAGGCGGGCGTCGGCGAGGACGACGCGGCCGAGGCGGTGAGTGCCGCGCGGCGCGCGCGGATCGCCTCCGAGCGCGCGATGTCGGCCGGCAGCGACGAAACCGCGCGCATGGAGACCGCGGCCGCCTGGGCCGCCACCGAGACCGCGATCGAAGCCGACCAGCGCGTGGTCGAGGCCATCGCGCGGGCCATCGTGGCCGCCTGACGCGTCGCCGCACGCGCCCGCGCGGGCGGACTCGCACCGCGCGCGGCCGTTGGGTACGGTGCGCGCATGAACGGGTCCCGCACCGATCCCGCCCCCGCGGACGACGCGACCGCATTCGTACTGCGGCTGGGACGCGCGTTCCACGCGCTGGGGTATCCGTCGCACCGGATCGAGGAGATGCTGGGCGACGCCGCGGAACGCCTGGGGCTCGTAGGCCAGTTTTTCACGACGCCCACGTCGATCTTCGCCGCGTTCGGCGAGCAGGATCGGCAACACACGTTCCTCGTGCGCGTGGAGCCCGGCGACCTCCACCTCGAGCGCCTGGGACGCGTGCAGCGGATCGCCGAGGACGTGTTGGGCGGCCGGATGCCGCCGCGCGAGGGACTCGCCGCGCTCGACGCGCTCGATCGCGAGCCGCCGCGCTGGGGTGCCGGCGTCACCACGCTCGCGTTCGGGGTGGCCGGCGGCAGCGCCGCGTGCTTCCTGGGCGGTGGCGCCCCCGAGGTGGCGACGGCGGCCGCGATGGCGATGCTCACCGGCTGGCTCGCGGTGGCGAACGTGCTGCCGGTAGCGGCCCGGCGCTTCTTCGAGCCGCTCGCGGCGTTTCTCGTTTCGGGAACCGCGTCGGCGATCGCGGCGCGCGTGCCGCTCTCCACCTACCTCGCCACGCTCGGCGGGCTCATCGTGCTCCTGCCCGGGCTCACGCTCTCGGCCGCGATGACGGAGCTCAGCTCGCAACATCTCGTCTCCGGCACCGCCCGACTCACCGGCGCGATCGTGCGCTTCCTGGGACTCGCGTTCGGGGTCGCGCTCGGCGCGCGCGTGGCGCAACTGGCGTTCGGCGTGGCCCCGCACGCGGTCGCGACAGCGCTGCCCGCGTGGAGCGAGTGGGTCGCGCTGGCGCTGGCGCCACTCGGATTCACGGTGCTCATGCGAGCGCGCCCCGCCGACGCTCCCTCCATCTGGCTCGTGTGCGTGCTCGCGTTCTTCGGCGGCCGCCTCGGGGCGCGGGCGCTGGGCCCCGAACTGGGCGTGTTCGCGGGCGCGTTCGTGGCGGCGCTCGCGAGCCACCTGCTCGCGCGCCGGAGAGGACTTCCGGCGCTCGTCACGTTGTCGCCGGCGCTCCTGCTGCTCGTGCCCGGGAGCGTCGGCTTCCGGAGCCTCGCCCTGCTCCTCGACCGCGAGGTCGTGAACGGCATCGAGGCCGCGTTCCGGACGATCCTCATGTTCGCGGCGCTCGTGGCAGGGCTCCAGGTCGCGGGCGTGGCGGTGCCGGCGCCTCGACTCAGGTCGGCGAGGTAACCGGAGGTCGACCGGTACGGATTTCCCTGACGCGCGACATGTGAATGCGACTAACGTGAGCGGCCCCCACCTACCCGTGCCCCTGGAGGCCGCCCATGGCCCGGATCCATCGCGCGCTTGCGCTTGCGCTCGCGAGCGCGCTGTCCCTGTTGCCAGCCCTCGCCCGTGCCGACGATCCGTATGCGGATTTCCGCGTACCGGAGCATCGGACGTTCTCGTGGATCCTCGCTTCCAACGGCGGGATCCAGTCCACGCGGCAGGACGAGCGCGGCGCGTTCCGCGATCGCCTGGCGAACGGGCACGCGTTGTCCCAGATGGCGTGGGCGTCCGAGACCGAGGCCCGGCAGCTCGATCTCTTCCTCGTGGCGGATGCGCGCTGGAACGACAACCACCACCGGTTCGACCGCCAGCTCCCGCCGGCTGGATTCGATCACGCATCGGCGCGCGATCGCGCGGACGCACAGTCGCTCACCTGGCTGGGCGACCAACGGACCTACCTCGGCGGTTCGAGTTTTGCCGTTGAATCGCAAGGGAGCGCCGCGCTCGATTTCGCTCAGCAGGGCAGATCCGATGCCGAACACTACTTCTTCACTTCTCCATCGCTCAGCACGTTCGAGCAGTTCTCCGGCGACGACATCGAGTCCCGGCTCTATCGGCAGGCGGGATTCCTGTCGCTCGGCGTCGGTCTCGGCCGGGTGCGCGACGTGACGGGCGTGTTCTCGGCGCAACTGATCGAGCACCGCCTCCTCGCGACCGGACGATTGACCCGCGCGCTCTCGCCGGCGGCGCTGCTCCGCCTCGCCCAGCTTCATTACGCGTCGAGTGACTTCGCAGCGGCCCACGACCGTCCCTCGCGCTACTTCTGGCGGGAGGTCGAGCGCGTGCTCCGCGAGGACGGCGCCCTGGACGGGGGAACGCTCGATGCCTATTCACTGGAGCGGGTGCTCGAGCCCGCGCTGGGCGGCGTGCAGTTCCAGCGGCGGAGAGGCTCGTTCGTACGCCCGTTCTTCTTCGGGAGCGAGTCGAGTGGACACATCGATCTGGATGAGCGCAGCTCGCGCCTCCTGATCGAGGACGGCGTTCCGGCCTTCTCCGACGCGAGCGCGTCCAGCCGCCGCGACAAGATCGACGCGAAGGACTCCGGCGCCGGCTTGAGCGCCGAGTACCATCGGCCCGCGGGCATGCGCTGGCAGTCGGACTGCTCCCTTGTAACCACGTACGGGGGTGGCCCGGGGCGCAGGCTCGACATCCATCCGTTCGCGGGCGTCCAGTACCTGATCGCGGACCGTTGGTTCGCCGCGGCCTCGCTGGAGGAGAACGCGCACACCGAGCGCGCGGGTGATGGACGCACGCACCCCTCGTGGGACCTCGTGGGCCGGGCGAACCTGAGCTACCTGGTCGAGGATTCCTGGACCCTCGATCTCCAGTTCACGCACGAGCAGGAGCAGGAGCGAAACGGGATCTTCTACTTCCCCCGGTATTTTCAGCGCACGTCGGCGCTCACGTTCGGCCTCACGTACCGTCCCTTCGGCCGCTTCGCCGCGCCGGGGCTCGGGCTCTCGGAACACCTCGCCACGCCGGCGCTCTGAGCGGTGCCGGCGAGATCGGCAGACGACCCGCACGCGCTTCGGGGTAACATGCCCGGACCCCTGCGGGCGCGCCGTCCGACGGCCACCGCCCGCCACGAGAACTCAATAGCCACGGAGGCCCCATGAGACCGCTTCACGTCGTCGCCGCGATCGCGTTCCTGCTGTCGAGTGGCTGTGCCTCGGGGCTCAAGCGTCCCGTGACCACGGTGGAAGCCGCCACGGATGCGTCCGGCGTCCAGGTGGTGTCCCTGGATCTCCACAGCTTCTACTTCAAGCCCAATCGCATCGTGGTCCACGCCGGGCGGCCGGTGGAGCTCGTGATCCACAACCGTTCGCTCCTCGTCCCGCACAACTTCACGATCGCCGAGGCATCGGTGTCGGAGAGCGTGAGCAAGTGGGGCCCGGGCACACGCCGGGTGCGGTTCACGCCCACCGAGGCGGGCGAGTTCAAGTTCTGGTGCCACGTCGACTCCCACGCGAAGAAGGGCATGACCGGCACGCTCGTCGTCCTGCCGTGAGCGCCGGGGCGTTCGCGATCAGTTGATCGCGAACGCCCGCATGAACGTCGTCACCCGCTCCCCCTCGCGCTCGCGCACGCTCCGGCACGTGTGGACCATGTCGCTCACCCGCTCGAGCGTCTTCTCCCCGCCGGGCATCGAGTGCTTGGGGTCGGTGAAGAACGCCTCGGTCGCGGCGAGGCGCTCGGCCGAGCAGCCGGCCCCCATCATGGGCAGGAACCGCAGCGCGGGCGGCGGGATGCGGGTGGCGAGCTGGTCGTAGTGGTCGATCATCCAGCGAAACATGCGCTCGCCCGTGGCCTCGTCGCGCCCCCCCAGGCCCTGCATGATGACGAACGTCTCGGTCGGCCGGACCTTGTCGGACAGCATGTAGTCGAGCGCCTTCGTGACGAGCGCCGGATCCTCGAACCCGCCGAGCGCGGCGAGGAAGCGGCGGCGGACCGCCGGCACGTCGGTGGACTCGAGCCGGCGCTGGTAGTCCGCGAACATCGCGGCGTCGCCGTGCTTCGCCGCGAGCGATACGACCGCGTCGGCGATTCCCGGGTCCACGCTGGTCGAGTCCGCGAGATAGTGCGCCGCGGCGCTCTGGGCGAACGCCATGACCTTGTCGTCCTGTCCGCGGCTCGCGAGCCAGCGCAACAGGTCGCCGCGCATCGTGGACACGGTCTCGTCCTCGCCCGGCCGCCGGTCGTAGCCGACGCGCTCGAGCGCCGGGGACAGCGTGCGCCGCACGTACACCGCGAACAGGCTCGCGAGGCTGTCCGGCACGAGCGCGGCGCGGACGCCCTGCAGCGCCTCGAGCGTGCTCGACACGACCTGCGGCTCGGGATCGCGGCCGAAGTACGAGAGCGCCTTCAGGTACGTGTCGCCGTGCACCTCGCCCGCGGTCATGAGCAGCGACAGGTTGCCGAGAAACGCGACCCGCTCCTCCGGCGTGAGCACGTCGCCCGCGTGCTCCGCCAGCGCCGCCATCCACTCGTCCGGCACGCTCCACGCGTAGTAGCCGCGCCCCTCGCCGTTCGGCATGACCCACACGGGCCGGGCCGGCAGCCTCACCACCATGCTCTCGTCCGCGAGCAGCACGCGCTGCGAGCGCACCGTCTTGCCGTCCGACCACTTGAGCGTCACCGGCACCTTCCACTTCATGGCCGGCTCCGACACGCCGTACGGGGTCGCGCGCGACTGCGTGAGCCGCACGCCGCCCTCGACGGGCACGACGCGCACGTACGGCACGCCCGGCTGATCGAGGAACGTGGTCATGGCCGCGGACACGTTCGTGCCGCTCGACTGGTCGAGCGCGTGCCACAGGTCGGCCGCGGTGGCATTGCCCCACGCGTGGCTCTTGAGATAGCTCTGCACGCCCTTCCGGAACGTCTCCGGCCCGAGGTAGCGCTCGAACATCGAGAGCACCGCGTTGCCCTTGCTGTAGACGAGCCCGACGTTCGCGAGACCCGCCGTCGCGCTGGTGGTCCTGTCGCGGATCGGCTGCGTGGAGGGCTGGGTGTCGCTCTGCCGCACGGTCTGGACGCGCTGCAGGTCGGCGAGGCCGTCCTTGTACTGCGGGACCACCTCGTCGGTGACCTTCGCCGCCATCCAGTCGGCGAACGACTCGTTGAGCCACAGGTCGTCCCACCACGCCATGGTCACCAGGTCGCCGAACCACATGTGCGCGAGCTCGTGGCAGATCACGGCGGCGTTCGAGCGGCGCTGCGCGACGCTCGCGTTGGCGCCGTCGAGGAGCAGGAGGTCGTCGCGGAACGTGATGAGCCCCGCGTTCTCCATGGCGCCGTACGCGAACTCCGGCACCGCGACGAGGTCGAGCTTTTCGTACGGGTACGGGATCCCGAACCAGCGCTCGAGCCCCGCCACGAGCCTGGGCGCGATCTCCACCGTGGTCGCCGCGAGATGCTTCTCGCCCTGGCAGGTGATGACGCGGATGGGGAGCTTCGAGCCCGGCACCGGCGTGAACTCGAACGGGCCCACCGCGAGCGCGAGCAGGTAGCTCGGGAGCGGCGGCGTGCGCTTGAACGTGATGGTCTTCCAGCCGTCCTGCTCGCTCGTGCTCTCGGGCGGCGTGTTCGTGACGGCCTCCTGCGCCGAGGGCACCTGGAGCACCATCTGGTAGGGGAACTTGAAGCCGGGCTCGTCCCAGCACGGGAACGCCCCGCGCGCGTCGTCCGACTCGAACTGCGTGAAGAGGTAGCCGCGATTCTCGTGGAGGGCGCGGTAGAGCCCCACGGCCCGCGTGCCGTAGAGGTTCGTGAACTCGATGTCGAGCGTCGCGGGCCCGACCTTCAAGGCGTGTGCCGCGGCGAGCGTCTGAAGCCCGTGGTCCCCGGTCGAGCGCGTCGTCGAGACCGAGTCCCCGCCCTGGGCGAGCCTCACCCGGGTCAGGCGCTGGCCATCGGCGTGCAAGCGCAGCGTGTCCGTGCTCCGCGCGACCGTGAGCTCGACGTGCACCGAGCCCGAGAAGCTCCGCTTGTCGGGGTCGAGCTTCAGGCTCACGCGCTGGAACGTGGGCAGCACGTCGCGGCCGAGGCGGACGTCGGGGGCTTCCTCGGCGCGCGTCGCGGCGGGGACCACGGTGATCAGGCAGGCTCCGGCGGCGGCGAGCGCGCGAAGCACGAAACGGCGGGCGGTCGCCGGCATGGAACGCTGCACCCAACCCTGCACCGGAACCGACATGGCACCTCCTCGAGGCTCGGGGCCGCGCGGGCCCGCGAGCGAATGGACTCGCGTCGAATCGGAACCGGGAGACAGTCGGGGGCCCGCGCGCGCCGCGCAAGCGTGCGAACGGCCAGCGCGCCGTTCCACCTCACCGGCGCGGGGCCGCCGCGTTTGAGGCGGGCTCGCGGGCCGCGTAGTGTGCGCGCTCATGCTCCCGACACGGAGGTCGTCGGACCACCTGCTGCCGCTCGTGCTGGTCATGCTCGCCGGGGCGGTGCTCTGGTACGCGCATGCGACCGCGTGGGACTTGGGCGGTCGCTCGCCGATCCTGTCCTACGACAGCGCCCAGTACGCGCTTGCCGCGCGCGAGCTGGCGTGGCACGGAAAGCTCGCCACGCCCTACGCGCTCCCGGTGGATCTCGCGTGGCACGCGGCGTCGCCCTGGCCGCTCTCGGCGGTCCAGCCGGGCCTCGTGCTGGCGGAGGCGCTCGTCTTCAAGCTCGTGCCCGCGCGCGGCGCCGTGGCGGGCTCCGATCCCCGGGCGTGGCTCACGCTCCTCTGGCCGTTCATGAGCTACCTCATGCTCGGAGCCGCGGGCGTGCTCGGCATGCGTCACCTGCTCGCGCAGTTCATGCCCGACGCGCCGCGCTGGATCAAGGCGGGGGCGCCCGCGACCATCGGGCTCATGCTGCTCCTGGACCCCGAGGCGCAGCACTTCGCGGTGAGCGGGCTCTCCGAGCTGCCGTTCACCGTGCTCTACCTGGGCGCGATGCTCGGGCTCGCGCGCGGCGCGGGCGCCGAGTACCCGCTCGCCTACGGGCTGCTGCTCGGCCTCGCCGGGCTCTTCCGCGCGAACATGCTCTGGCTCGCGCCGCCCTGCGCGCTCGCCTCGGCGTGGTGCGCGCCACCCGGCCGCCGGGTGCGGGTCGGGCTCACGGTGCTCGCGGGCTATGCGCTGCCGATCGCGCCGTGGTGGATCTACAAGTGGCGGGCGTTCGGCTCGCCGGCGTGGGACCTGACTCGCTTCGTGGTGTGGGACCAGGTCGAGGGGCGGAGCTGGTTCGAGCTCTACCACCACCCCGCCCTGCCTCCGCTCCCGCACGGCGGCGAAGCGGCCCGGCTCATCGCCGCGAAGGTGTGGGGAAACCTCGGCCGGATGCTGCCCGCGCTCCTCGAGGGTCCGCGCGGGCTCTGGTGGGGGGCGATCGTCGCGTGGCTCTGCACGCGCCCGCGGCGCACGCTTGCCGCCGCCGCGCTGGTGATCGCCATAGGAATGTCGCTCAACCTGCTCGCCGCGTGCGCGAGCATCCCGTGGCTTCGCTACGTGTTCCCGACCCGGGTGATCGCCGAGGGCGCCGGGCTGCTCGCGCTCTGGGCCCTGCTCCAGCGCATGCCCGGGGCGAGCGAGCGCGCGCGCGTCGCCGCGTGCGTCGCGGCGGCGGCGCTGGCGCTCGCGTGGGGCACCTGGCAGACCCGGGCCGTGCACGAGGAATCCCGCCAGACCTCCCAGGAGCGCGGCGTCCCGTCGTCGACCACGCTCACCTCGCTCTCCGTCACGTTGAACGGCGTGCTCACGCCCGGCGAAACGGTGATGAGCAACCTGGGCCCGGCGCTGGCGTGGCAGACGAACCACCCGGTGATCCATCTTGCGTTCTCGCCCGCCGACGTCGTCGCGTGCCGCCGCCGGCACGAGTTCCGCCACATCCTGCTCGCGTTCCGGAGCGCCGATCGGGCGTGGGACGACTGGCAGGAGATCGTCGCGCACCCGGGGGCCGCGCAGGCGATGTCGGAGCTCGGCGTGGCCCACGAGCGGCGCTACGCCACGCCCGACGGCTTCATCGTGGTGTGGCTCGAGCTGGCGCCGCTGCCGCCGCAGCTCGCCGCGGGCGTGCGTTAGCGACGCGACCGCGGGGCGGGCGGGCGCGACTAGCGCCGGAGAGACA
>DATDEX010000052.1:0-5981 GCA_036522895.1 Candidatus Eiseniibacteriota bacterium
AGTGCTGTCCACCGGCACGTCGCGCGTGCTGGCGCCCGCCTTCCATCACTACCTGTTCGCCTGTCCGCCGCGGCAACCATCGACGCACTTCAGCGAGATGCAGCAGTTCGTGACCATCGCGCCGCTCACCTCGGGTGACGACATCCTCGGCGCGATGATCACCATCGAGGACGTCACGCCGCAGCTCGATCGGCAGCGCGACATGATGGCGCAGCTCGAACGCGCCGCGCCCGGGCAGCCGGCGCCGGGCGCGATCGAAGCGGTCGGCGCCGGTCACTGGCAACTGCGCGGCCTCGCCGTCCGCAACCTGCGCCAGCGCGCCTCGACGGCGGAGATCGCGCACCTGCTCGACACGCTGCGCCGCGGCTATCAGGACCTCAACATCGTCAGCAGCGCGCTGCAGGTGCTGGCGGCCAATCGCGACGTCACCTCGCCGTTGATCGAGCTGCTGTCCGACGCCGAGCCCGACCTGCGGATGCACGCCGCCCTCGCGCTTGGCAACGTCGGCGACCCGGTTGCCGTGCCGGCGCTGATCGCCGCGCTCAACGACGAGGACGCGAACGTCAGGTTTCACGCCATCGAAGCGCTCGGGTCGATCGGCGCGGGCGACGCCGTCGACCGCCTCGCCGAGATCGCGCGTGCCGGTGATTTCTTCCTGTCCTTTCCGGCGATCGCCGCGCTCGCCAAGACGGACGACCCGCGTGTCGGCCCGGCGCTGACGTCGCTGCTCGACAACGACCTGCTGCGGCCCGCCGTCATCGACACGCTGGCCGCGATTGGTGACGAGGATGCCGTGCTACCGCTCGTCGACCTGCTCAATCGCGGCGTGGACGTCGATACCGCGGCGGCTTCCCGACCCCGCTGGCCGGGCCGCCGGATCCCGACACCGCGAAGGCGGCGCTGCCCGAGCTCACGCCGCTCCTGGACCGCGGCGGACCGTTCGCGCTCTCCGACAGCGTGCTGGGCCAGAAGCCGGCGCCCTACCGCTGGCACCTGGCCCCCGAGGCGCTCCAGGTCGGCGCGCTCGCCGCGAGCAGCTACGGCTTCGCGGGCTCGACCCAGATCGCGTTCAGCGATTTCCTCGGCGACCACAGTCTCTACTTCGCCGGGGACGTGTTCTCGAACTCGATCCAGGACGCGAACGCGCTGCTCCTCTACAGCGTCCTGCCGCACCGGCTGGACTGGAGCCTGGGGGCGTTTCACTTCAAGAACTACTTCCAGTCCCGGGTCACGTCGCTCGGAGAGCAGCTCACGAGCGCGCAGCTCTTCTCGGAGCGGACGTTCGGTGTGCTGGGCGGCGTGAGCTATCCGTTCGACCGGTTCCGCCGGATGGAAGCGCAGTTCACGCAGATGTTCGTGGACGAACAGTTCTTCGCCGAGGATCCGCCCGGGAGCGGTAACTTCATCCGCACGAACCGCGTCTACCGTTCGGTGTCGTCCCCGTCGCTGTCGCTCGTGGGCGACAACTCGCTGTTCGGCGAGTTCGGTCCGGTGAACGGCGGCCGCTGGAACCTCACCTACAGTCCGTCGCTCCCGCTGTTCGGCAAGGCGCTGTCGTACGAGACGGTCACGCTCGACGCGCGGCGCTACTGGGACCTGTCGCACGGCTACTCGTTCGCGTTCCGCACGATCGGCGGCACGAGCGGCGGCCGTGACCCGCAGGCGTTCCGGGTCGGCGGGTTCTCGACGCTCCGCGGCTTCCCGGACTTCGACCTGATCGGCACGCACCTCGCCATGGCGAACTTCGAGCTGCGATTCCCGTTCATCGAGAACCTGGGCGTCGTGGGCCCGCTGCCGATCGGGAATCTGCGCCTCCGCGGCGCGGTGTTCGCCGACCTCGGCACGGTGTGGAGCGGGGACACACAGCCGCGCTTCTGGCAGGTGGACGCGCGCGGGCGGCATCTCACCGATCCGCACTTCGCGTTCGGCACCGGCATCCGCTCGTGGCTGCTCGGGCTGCCGATGAAGCTCGACGTGGCCTGGGCGAGCGACCTCCAGGACGCGCGCCGCCCGCGCTGGCACTTCAGCATCGGACCCGAGTTCTGAGCGGGAACCCCTGAGGTTCGCGAAACGCCCCGCGCGGCTTCCCGCCCGGGGCGTTTCGGCCTCCAGCTCGGGCTGGCCCGGCCGATAGGGTCTGCAGTAGGCTGCACCGCATCGCACGGGGATCGCGCGGGGGTCCGTCCGGACTCCCGTCGGCCCCATGTCCCTCACCGATCCCGGCGGGCTCATGGCTCGTCGTGGTCCAAGAGAAGGGAGTTGCCCATGGGTTCGCCACGCAATGCGGCCCGGCTCGACGTGAGCGCCCGTCAGCCCCGCACGTTCGACGCCCCCCGTCTGCCCGACGGCCATCGCGCCCCGGTGAGCAGCTTTTTCGGCCGGCACGTCCTGGACCTCATCAAGCTGCGCGAGAAGCTCCCGCGCGAGGTCTACAACGCGCTCCTCTCCACGCTCCGCCACGGGGCGCCGCTCACGCGCGAGGTCGCGGAAACCGTCGCCTCCGTCGCGCGCGACTGGGCCGTCTCGCACGGCGCCACGCACTTCACGCACTGGTTCCAGCCCATGACCGGGCTCACCGCCGAGAAGCACGACAGCTTCATGGACCTGAACGTCCAGATGAGCGGCGAGCTGCGCGTGCTCGAGAAGTTCTCGGGCTCTCAGCTCTGGCAGAGCGAGCCCGACGCCAGCTCGTTCCCCTCGGGAGGCATGCGGAGCACGTTCGAGGCGCGCGGCTACACGGCATGGGACCCGAGCTCGCCCATGTTCCTCGTGGAGAGCTCGAACGGGCACACGCTCTGCATCCCGTCCGCCTACATCAGCTACCACGGCCATTCGCTCGATCACAAGACGCCGCTGCTCCGCTCGCTCGAGGCGTTGTCCAGGACCGCGACGGCGTTCCTCAAGCTCCTCGGCGACGTCGACGTGAAGGGCGTGACGGCCACGCTCGGCTGCGAGCAGGAGTACTTCCTCGTCGACCGCGCGCACTACGCGCTCCGCCCGGACCTGGTGCTGTGCGAGCGCACGTTGCTCGGGGCCGGATCCGCGCGCCATCAGCAGTTCGAGGACCACTACTTCGGCACCATCCCGGCGCGCGTGCTCGCGTTCATGGAGGAGATGGAATACGAGCTCTACCTGCTCGGGGTTCCGGTGCGGACGCGCCACAACGAGGTCGCGCCGATGCAGTTCGAGATGGCGCCGATCTTCGAGGACGTGAACCTGGCGAACGATCACAACGTGCTCGCGATGGACGTGGCGCGCCGCGTGGCGCGCCGGCACGACTTCGAGTGCGCGCTGCACGAGAAGCCGTACGCGGGTATCAACGGCAGCGGCAAGCACTGCAACTGGTCCATGATGACGGACCGGGGCGAGAACCTGCTCGACCCGGGCAAGACGCCGCACCAGAACCTGCGCTTCCTCGCGTTCCTCGGCGTGTGCCTCAAGGCGGTGCACGACCACGCCATCGCGCTGCGCTGGTCGGTCTCCGGCGCCAACAACGATCTGCGCCTGGGCGCCAACGAGGCGCCGCCCGCGATCCTGTCCGCGTTCGTGGGCCAGCAGCTCACGGAGATCCTCGAGCGCCTCATGAAGGGCGAGGCGGCGAAAGATCCCGAGCACTTCCTGCTCGAAATGGGCGTCGCGAAGCTGCCCGCGGTGGCGAAGGACAACACCGACCGCAACCGCACGTCGCCGTTCGCGTTCACCGGGAACAAGTTCGAGTTCCGCGCGGTGGGAAGTTCGATGAACTGCTCGGTGCCCATGGCGGTGCTGACCGCCGCCGCGGCCGACGCGCTCCAGGACATGACGGACCGGCTCAAGGCCAAGCTCGAAACCAAGCCCGCGCACCGCGACCAGGCGGTCGTCGAGCTCCTGCGCGAGGTGTTCACCGAGACGGCCGCGGTCCGGTTCGAGGGGAACGGCTACAGCGAGGAGTGGAAGGCCGAGGCGGCGCGACGGAAGCTCCCGAACCTCGCGGACACCCCCGCGGTGCTCGCCGAGGTCATGAAGCCGCAGCACCACGCGTTCCTGATCCGCACCGGGATGCTGTCGCAGGTCGAGCTGGACGCCCGCTTCAACGTCGCGGCGGAGCGCTACCTGAAGCACGTGCTGCTCGAGGCGGAGACGCTCGTGGACCTGCTCACGACCGGGGTGGTGCCCGCGGTGGAGCGCCAGCTCGCCACCACGGGCGCGGCGTGGCGCGTGGTGACCGAGGCCTCGGGCACGGCGAAGGGCTCGCCCTACGGCAAGCGCGTGACCGCGCTGGCCACGGGACTCGAGACGGTGCAGGACGGGGTGGCGAGGATCACGGCGCTGCTCGAGAGCGTGCGGGCGACGCACGACGAGCTCGAGGCCGGGCGCGTGCTCGGGGCGAAGATGCGCCCGCTCATGCAGGAGGTGCGCGATGCGGCGGACCGCCTGGAGGCGCTCGTGGACGACGAGCACTGGCCGCTCCCCAAGTACCGCGAGATGCTGTTCGTGAAGTGATCTCGGCGTGGATCACACGCGGGCCGACGGCAGCGATGCCGCCGGCCCGCGCCCGCTTGGGGGCGCGAGCGCGCTTGCGATAGATTGCCGGCATCCCGCCCCGCGTTCCCGGCTCCCGCTCCTCGTTCCCGGCCCCCGCCCGTTCGCGGTCCCCACAGATCGTCCGCCCCATCGCCCGGAGTGCCCCGTTGGCTGTCGCGACCCTCAATCCCGCCCAGCAGGAAGCCGTCGAGCACGCGCGCGGGCCCGCGCTCGTGATCGCCGGCGCCGGCTCGGGCAAGACCCGTGTGCTCACCGCCCGGGTCGCGAAGCTGCTCGAGCGGGGCGTGCCGCCCGAGGCGGTGCTCGCGTTCACGTTCACGAACCGCGCCGCGCGCGAGATGCGCGCCCGTGTCGAGTCCGGCATCGGGCCGGCCGCGGCCCGGGTGTGGATCGGCACGTTCCACGCGACCGCGCTCCGCATCCTCCGCCGCGAGGGCGGGACGCTCGGGCTCCCGCCCGGCTTCACGATCTACGACCGCGACGACCAGGAATCGGTCGTGCGCGAGCTCGTGCGCGAGGCCGGGCTCCCCGACACGGTCTACCGCACCGGGGTCGTGCTCGGGCGGATCTCCGACGCGAAGAACGCGCTCGTGCGCCCGGCCGAGGCCGAACGGGCGGCCGTGAACGACTTCGACCGCCACGTCGCGCGGCTCTACGTGCGCTACCAGGCGGCGCTCCGGCGCGCGGGCGCGCTCGACTTCGACGACCTGATCGGCGAGACGGTGCGGCTGTGGCTCGATCACCCCGAGGCGGGGGCGCGGTGGTCGCGGCGGTTCCAGCACGTGCTCGTGGACGAGTACCAGGACACGAACCATGCCCAGTTCCGGCTCGTGCAGGCGCTCGCCAGCGTGCACGGCAACGTGTTCGTGGTGGGCGACGACGACCAGAGCATCTACGGCTGGCGCGGCGCCGACCTCGCGAACATGCTCGACTTCGAGCGGGCGTTCCCGGGCGCGGTGACGATCCGCCTCGAGCAGAACTACCGGAGCACGGGGAACATCCTCGCCGCGGCGAACGCGATGATCGCGCACAACGTCGCCCGGAAGGGGAAGACGCTGTGGAGCGACCGCGAGCCGGGGCCGCTCCTCGCGTTCGCGCTCACGCCGGACGAGACGTTCGAGGCGCGGCGCGTGCGGCGCTGGCTCGAGCGTCAGCAGTCGCAGGGCCGCCGGCTCGCCGACTGCGCCGTGCTCTACCGGACGAACGCCCAGTCGCGCGCGCTCGAGACCGAGCTACGCCTGGCGGGCATGCCGTACGAGATCGTGGGCGGGGTGTCGTTCTTCCAGCGCCGCGAGGTGAAGGACGTGCTCGCCTACCTGCGGCTCGCGGTGAACCCGCTCGATGCCGCGTCGTTCTTCCGGGTGTGGAACACGCCGCGGCGCGGGTTCGGACCCTCCGTGGAGGCGCAGGTCCGCGCGCGGCTCGCGCTGCCGGACGCGGACCCGGTCGGCGTGCTG
>DATDEX010000053.1:0-3090 GCA_036522895.1 Candidatus Eiseniibacteriota bacterium
GGAACGCTCGCCGAGCTCGAGGGGCTCGGCCTGCTCGAGCGCGCCCACTCGGCCGCCGGGCGGGTGCCGAGTGCCGCGGGCTGGGAGTTCTTCGTGCGCGCGGTGCTGGAGCCGGCGGCGCTGCCGGCCGAGGTCGAGGACGCGATCGCCGAGCGGCTCTCGCAGTCGCGTCACGACGTCGAGCGCCTGCTCCACGAGGCGTCCCGACTGCTCGCGACGTTCTCGCACCAGCTCGGGCTGGCGGTCGCGGCCTCGCTGGAAGGGGAGGCGCTGGCCTCGCTCGACCTGGAGCCGCTCGGGGACTGCCGCGCGCTGCTCGGGCTGGGCCTCGCCGGCATGCGCTCGCGCACGCTCGTGCTCGAGCTCGACACGCCGCTCGATCGCGCGGCGCTCGCCGAGGTGGCGGAGGTGCTCCGCGAACGGCTGCTCGGCGGCTCGCTCGCCGAGGCGCGCACGCGGCTCGCCGAGGATCCCGAGCTCGCGCGTCACTCCGCGGTGCGCATCGTGGCGCGCGCCGCGACCGCGAGCTGGGCGCACCCGGTCGAGACGCCGCTCCTCACGGCCGGCGTCTCGCACATGGCCGAGCAGCCGGAGTTCGCCGGCGGGGCCCGGTTGGGGCCGCTGCTGCGCGCGCTCGAATCCGGCGGCGCGTTCGAGCGTCTGATGGTGAGCGGCCTCCAGGGCCACGCGGGGGTGCAGGTCGGCGTCGGACCCGCCCGCGCGCTCGCGTGCCTGAGCCTCGTCAGCTATCCGCTGCCGGGCGCGGTCACCGGCGCGGTGGCGGTCCTGGGGCCGATGCGCATGGACTACGCCACCACGATCGCCCTCGTGGACCTGGTCGGAACCCGCGTCTCCGACCTCCTCACGGCGTGACGCCCGGCCGGTTGCCCGCCATTTCCCGAAGGACGCACCCGAGATGATCTCCACATGACGGAAGATGTCCGCGATGCTGCCCGCGAGCCCAAGCGCGGCGCCGAGACGCCGGCCGACGCCGCGGCGGTGACGCCCGAGGAGGGCGGCGCCGAGGCGGTCGAGTTCGCCGCCGAGACCATGAATGCTGAGCGCCTGGGGCAGGGGCCGGAGGCCCCCGACTATAAAGACCGCTGGCTGCGCGCCGAGGCCGAGCTCCAGAACTCGCGCCGTCGGGCCGCGCGCGACCTGGGCGACGCCGTGCGCTCGGCCGAGGATCGCATCCTCGTCGAGTTGATCGAGCTGCTCGACGATCTCGAGCGGGCGCTCGCGGCGCTCGCGCCCGCCCAGGGGAACGAGGCGTGGGCGCAGGGCGTCGCGCTCACCGCGCAACGCATGCGCGAGGTCCTCGCGCGCCGCGGGGTGACCCCGATCGTCGCGGTCGGACGGCCGTTCGACCCCGCACTCCACGAGGCGCTGCTCGAGGTGCCGCCCCCGGACGGCATCGCGCCCGGCAGCGTCGCGCAGGAGGTGCAGAAGGGCTACCAGCGGGGCGAGCGCGCACTGCGCCCGGCCCGCGTCGTCGTCGCACGCTCGGCGGACTGACGGCATGAGCAAGCGCGACTACTACGAGGTGCTCGGGCTCGCCCGCGGCGCGAGCGACGAGGAGATCAAGAAGGCGTACCGCAAGGTGGCGATGCAGTGGCATCCCGACAGGAACCCGGGCAACGCCGAGGCCGAGGGGAAGTTCAAGGAGGCCACCGAGGCCTACGAGGTGCTGCGCGATCCCCAGCAGCGGGCGCGCTACGACCAGTACGGCCACGCCGCCACGTCGGCCGGGGGCGCGGGCGGCGGCGGGGCGAGCTCGTTCGGCGGGTTCGATCTGTCCGATGCGCTGCGGGCGTTCATGCGCGACTTCGGCGGCGACGGCGCGTTCGAGGACCTGTTCGGCGGCGGCGCGGGCGGCGGCGGCCGCGGGCGCGGACCGTCGCGCGGCGACGACCTCCAGGTCCGGCTCGCGCTGACGCTCGAGGAGATCGCGCACGGGGTCGAGAAGAAGATCCGGGTCAAGCACTTGAAACGCTGCGAGACGTGCGCCGGCCGCGGCGGCTCGGGCGAGAGCGTGTGCCCGCAGTGCCAGGGACGGGGCCAGGTGCGCCGCGTGCAGCAGACGATGTTCGGGCAGTTCGTGAACGTCTCCGCGTGCCCGCGCTGCGACGGCGAGGGCAGCGTCGTGGCGCAGAAGTGCAAGACCTGCGGCGGGGACGGGCGCGTGAGCGAGAGCGACACGGTGAACGTCAAGGTTCCCGCCGGCGTGGCCGCGGGCAACTACATCCCGCTGCGCGGGCTCGGGGACGCGGGCGCACGGGGCGGGCCCCCCGGCGACCTCGTCGTGCTGATCGAGGAGAAGGAGCACGACCTCTTCGAGCGGCACGGCGATCACCTCGCCATCGATCTGCCGGTCAACTTCGCGGTGCTGGCGCTCGGCGGCAAGGTGGAGGTGCCCCTGCTCGCGGGTGGTCTCGCCTCGGTGGACGTCGCCGCCGGCACGGCGAGCGAATCCGTCGTGCGCCTGAAGGGGAAGGGGCTGCCCGGCCTCCGCGGCGGCCGCGGCGACCTCCACGTGCGGCTCCGCGTCTGGGTGCCGGCCAAGCTCACCGGAGCGGAGCGAAAACTCCTCGAGGAGTTGAAGAAGGGCGAAGGGCTCAAAGCGCCGCCGCCGTCGCGATCGCTGTTCGAGCGGGTGCGCGATGCGTTCGGCGGCTGAGGCCGCGCCGAGCTTCCTCTACCTGCCGGAGCTGGCCGGGAGCGCGCCCGAGTTTTCGGTCGCCGGAGACGAGGCGCGCTATCTCGCGCGCGTCGTGCGGGCGAGGGTCGGCGAGCGCGTGAGCGCGAGCGACGGCGCGGGCCTGACCGCATCGCTCATCGTGGAGCGCGTGCATCCCGACGTCGTGCTGCGCGTGGTGGAGCGGCGCTTCTCGCCCGCGCGGCCCGGGGCGCGCCTGCTCTGCGGCGCGCCGGAGGGGGACCGCGGTGACTGGCTGGTGGAGAAGCTGGCCGAGCTGGGGGTCGGCGAGCTGACGCCGGTGCAGACGCAACGCGCACGCTGGCCGGGCCCGCTGCGGAGCGAGCGCTGGCAGCGTCTCGCCACCGCCGCGCTCCGGCAGTCCCGGTCCGCAT
>DATDEX010000054.1:0-17887 GCA_036522895.1 Candidatus Eiseniibacteriota bacterium
ACGACGGCGGTCTCGACCGCGGGCGGGCGCACCGGGCGGGGCGCGAGCCCGAGGAGCTTCCGGTGGGCGTTGTCCTCGCGCTGCGCGGCGTCGAGCAGTGCCCGCGGCGCGCGCACGACCATCGCGAGCAGCGCGTGCGACAGCGTCTTCCCCTGCGCGTCGAGGCGCAGGCTCACCGTGCCGCCGCCGCCGAGGGATGCCCCGAGCAGGAAGTTGAGCGCCCACAGGTTCGGCACCTCGTGGCGCTCGACCTCGCCCTCGCAGATCCCGGCGAAGTACTGCTTCACCCGCTTGGCCGAGAGCGTCGCCGAGAGCCAGGGGTAGATCTCCGGCGCGCGCGCGATGATGCCGATGTTCGCGGTGTCGCCCTTGTCGCCGCTCCGCGCGTGCGCGAGCTCCGAGAGCGGAACGGTGACCGTCTCGTCGCTGTTCGCGACCTTCGGCCACACGGGCGGTTCGAGCCGCGACGGCTCGCCCATCGGGACGAGCGGCGTCGGCCAGTCGAGCGTGCGCTCGCCCGCGGCGGTGATGAGCGCCGGCCGCACGAGCTCGCGCGGCACCAACGCCGGCCAGTACGCCACGACCTCCTGGGCCTGCGGGCGGCCGCCGGTCACCGCCACGCCGGGCGGGCCGGACAGGATCACGGCCGGTACCATTCGCGCGAACGCCTCGAGCTTGCCCTTGTCGCGGTCGCGCACGCCGAGCCGCAGCAGCACCTCGGGCACGTCCAGCTTGGGCGCGAGCGGCCCCCAGCACGACGACGCCCCGACGAACTCGGTGAGCGTGGAGTCGTATCGCAGCCGCAGCCGCTCCCAGAAGAGATCCGCGAACGTTCGCGCCTTCGCGAGCGCGTCCGGGCCCGAGATGATCAACGTACCGCTCGCCTTCCAGCCGTCGCCGTACGCGGCGCTGATCTTGAGCGACGGCGGTGCGGGCCGGCCGACGATTCCCCACACCCGCACGCGATCCGGGCCGGCCTGCTCGAGCTGGATGCTGCCGAAGTCGGCCACCACGTCGGGCGTGATGTAGGCGCGCGGGTCGCCCATCTCGTAGACCAGCTGCTCCTTCACCGTGCGCACGGTGACCGCGCCGCCGGTGCCCGCGTGCTTGGTGACCACGAACGAGCCGTCGGCGTGCATCTCGACGATCGGGTAGCCGATGTCGCCGAAGCGGGGGACGTCGCGCCAGTCGGTGAAGTTGCCGCCCGTGCTCTGCGCGCCGCACTCGATGATGTGCCCGGCCACGATCCCGGCCGCGAGGTGGTTCCAGTCGTCCGCGGCCCAGCCGAACGTGTGGAGCATGGGCGCGAGCGTGATGCCGGTGTCCGTGACGCGGCCCGTGACCACGATCTGGGCGCCGGTGCGCAGCGCCTCCGCGACCGGCCACGCGCCGAAGTAGGCGTTCGCCGAGGAGACGCGCTCGCGCACGGCCGCGAACGCGCGGCGGTCCTCCATGTTGTCGAGGCTCGCGCCGGCGGCGATCAGCTCGTCGAGCCGCGGCATGAGGTCGTCACCCGCCACCGCCGCGACGTGGATCGCGCGCCCCTTCCGGGCCGCGGTCGCGAGCACCGCCCGGCGGCACGCGGCGGGGTTCACGCCGCCGGCGTTCGTGACCACCCGCACGCCGCGCTCGAGCAGCAGCTCGAGCGTCGCCTCGACCTGGGCGATGAAGTCGCGCGCGTAGCCCGCGTCGGGGTCGCGCGCGCGCTGCTTCTGCATGATGGACATGGTGATCTCGGCGAGGAAGTCGAGCGTCACGTAGTCCACCGGCCCCAGCTCCACCTGGCGGCGGAACTGCCGCAGGTCGTCGCCCCAGTAGCCGCCGGCGTTGGCGATGCGGATCATCTCGGGCTTGGCCATGCGGGGCTCTCCGGTCGCGGACGCGAGGGCTATCTGCCGTGAAATGAGTCGAGTCGGCACGCTAGCCCGCGGGCGGGGGGACGTCAACGCGCACGCCGGGCTGGGCGACCTGCCGGGCGCCTGCAGCCGAGGCGTGCGCGCCGTCGTCGGTACTCGAGACGACCCGTTCTAGGGAATCACGAGCAGTCGACGGTTCGCCGCGAACTCTCCCGCCCGCATCCGACAGAGGTAGAGGCCGGCCGGAACTCTTCGACCTGTGTCGTCGAGCGCGTCCCAGCGCACCGTGTGGCGACCGGCCGGTCGCGTCTCCGAGACGAGCGTCCGCACGTGCCGGCCCCCCACGTCGAAGACCTCGATCCGCACGTCCACCTTCCGCGCGAGCTCGTACGTGAGGGTCGCGTCACGGCTCAAGGGATTCGGGGCTGCCGCGGACAGGGCGAACCTGGCGGGCGTCACCCCGCCGGGGACACCCGTCAGGGCATCGATGTTCTGCTCCGCCGCGAACGCGGATCCCGCGAACGCCGCATCCACCGCCTGCACGCTCCAATGGTAGACCCCGGGTGGGAGCTCGAGTGTGAGGAACGTGCGCCCCTGCGCGTTGCCGTTCTGCACCACTCGCCGGTACCCGTTCGCCGCGGACTGGGCCGGGACGATTTCGTTGCCGCCGGGGCTCGTGCCCACTCGCACGTTGTACGTGAGCGCCGCGCCGGTCGTCTGCGCGTCGCTCGCGGCGCTCCAGCTGAACGTGACCCGGTTCGCATTCCGCATGACCTGGAGGTTGGCAGGCGGGCTCGGAGGCGTGTTCGCGGTCAGCACGCTGTTCTTGAACAGCGATGTGGAGCTCAAGAGGAAGTCGAGCCGACCGTCGTTGTCGTAGTCACCCCAGATGGGTCCCACCGCCGAAGGCCCGAGCGCCCCCGGGAGACCTGCGCCGATGTCAACCAGGGCGGTGCCATCGTTCCGCAGGATGCTCGTAATTCCGCCGCCCGCAAACAGGACATCCGGGTCGCCATCATTGTCGTAGTCGCCGAACACTGCCGATCTCGGTCCACTGGCCGCCGGGAAGGTGAGCCCGCTGTTCGAAAATGCTCCGCTCACATCGTCGAACAACCCGAGGCCGGCAGCGCCGGCGAGCATGAGATCGAGATCGCCGTCCTGGTCACGATCGACCCACTGCGCCATTCCCGCCGGCGTGCTCAGCAGATTTCCGGTGATGTCGGTGAAGCCACCGGGATCGTTTCGATAGACGCGCGACCCCGACGTGCCGATCTGGGCCAGGTCGAGATCGCCGTCCTTGTCGAAGTCTCCCCAGGCCAATCCGCCCGAGAGCGATCCCACCAGGCTGGCCCCGATGTCCGTGAACCCGCCCGGCAGATTCCGGTAGATCCGCGCGATCGCCGTGCCTGTCGAATCCTGGCCGGCGATGGCCACGTCCAGCCTGCCGTCGAGATCGTAGTCCCCCCACGCGAGCGAGCCGGTGCCCACACCTGGCAGGCCCCACGGGATCTCGGTAAAGGTGCCGCCGTCGTTCCGGTAGAGGAACGTGCGACGGGCGCTGCCTTCGAACCCGCAGTAGGCCGCGTCCAGGTCTCCGTCGTTGTCGTAGTCGACCCAGGTCGCCCATGTGGACGAGGGGGGGCCACCCGAGTTCACCGCTCGGAGCTGCGCCCCGATGTCGTTGAACACCCCGCCATCATTGCGGTAGATGCGCGTGATGGTGGTTCCGCTCGGACTCAGGATTCCCGCGATCAGCAGGTCGAGATCACCATCGTTGTCGTAGTCGCCCCACGCGCTCGACGCCAGGGTCATCGCCGGGAGACCGGAGGGCGCCAGGCTGAACGGCGGAGGGGGGGTGCTACCGGTGCGAAGATCGGTCTCGGTGGGACTGTTGTAAGCCATCGAGAGCCAGCGCGAGCGCGGGAAGAACGGCGAGTTGGTGCGAACCCTGAGGCGCCAGTGGAGGGGAGTATTGAGCGGAAGCCCGCTCACGAGCTCATCGAGCGCCGTGGCGCTCCCGACCGAGGGGGCCGGTGCGCCTGTGTCGAGGAATGTTCCCCGGGCCGCCGCGCCGTTGAAGGGCGTCCCCAGGGGCTTGACCTCGTACTCCATGCGCACCCGCCCCCGTCCGGCCGGGGAGCGCCCCATCGCCGCCAGGCGGAAACTGCCGGACTCGGCCCTGCCGAGCAGGCCGATCGGCACGGAGTCGTCCGCCCGCCGCTGGCGCGCGATCGCGTCGAGACCGTCGCTCCCGTTGCCGTAGTAGAGGAACGCCCGCCCCTCGTTGGCTTGGGGGTTGTCGTAGTTATAGGCACCGACGATCACGTCGGCGTAGCCGTCCCCGTTGACGTCCCCAGCACTCGCCACCGAGTAGCCGAGGAAGCTGGTGGCCTGGTTGCTCTCTGCGGTCCAATCCGGGCTTGCGAGAAGCCCCGTGGCGGAGCCGTGGTAGACGAACGCGCGGCCCTCACTGGCTTGGCCGTTCGTGTACCCGTACGCGCCGACGATGACATCCGAGAAGCCGTCGCCGTTGACATCTCCCGCCGTCGCCACCGAGAAGCCGAAGAACGCCGCTTGGTCGCCATCGAGGATCCGGGCGGGGCTCCCCGTGAGACCGGAGGCGGAGCCGTGATAGACGAACACGCGCCCCCGGTTGAGCGCAGGGGTGTCGAACTCATCGGCGCCCACGAGGACGTCCGAGTAACCGTCCCCGTTGACATCCCCCGCCGTCGCAACCGAGACGCCGAAGTCGGCGAGCGCCTGGTTGCTCTCGGCCGTCCAGGCGGGGCTCCCCGCGAGGCCCGCAGCGGAGCCGTGATAGACGAACACGCGCCCCTCGGCCTGCTCGCCATTGGAGTACCCGTGCGCGCCGACGACGACATCGGAGTAGCCGTCGCCGTTGACGTCCCCCGCCGTGGCCACCGAGGCGCCGAGGAAAGCGTTCACCTGGTTGCCTTCCGCGGTCCATGCGGGGCTCCCGGCGAGGCCCGTGGCGGAACCGAGATAGACCGACGCCAGCCCCTCCAGGGTCTCAACGTTTGAGTAGAACTGGGCACCGACGATGACGTCGGAGTAGCCGTCGCCATTGACGTCCCCGGCCGTCGCCACCGAAACGCCGAATTGGGCGCCGGCCCGATTGGGCTCGCCGGTCCAGGCGGGGATCCCGGCGAGGCCCGAAGGAGAGCCGTGATAGACGAACGCCCGCCCCTCATTCTGCTCTCCATTGTCGAACAGGTCGGCGCCGACTATGACGTCCGAGTAACCGTCGCCATTGACGTCGCCCGCCGTCGCCACCGAGACACCAAACTCGGCGCTCGCCTGGCCGCCATCGGCAGTCCAGGCCGGGCTCGCGGCAAGACCCGTGGCGGAACCGTGGTAGACGAACGCGCGCCCCGCGGCACCCAGACCGTTGTCATAGTCGCGGGCACCGACGACGACATCGGAGTAGCCGTCGCCGTTGACGTCCCCCGCCGTCGCCACCGAGTAGCCGAAGAGCGCGTTGGCCTGGTCGCTCTCGGCCGCCCAGGCGGGGAGGAGGGCGGGGCCGGAGGCTGAGCCGAGATAGACGTACGCACGCCCCTCGTCGGTCTGGCCGTTGTCGTACGAGTCGGCGCCAACGATGACGTCGGAGTAGCCGTCGCCGTTGACGTCGCCCGCCGTCGCCACGGAGCGGCCGAAGCGAGCACCCGCCTGATCGCTCTCGGCGGTCCAGGCGGCGGGGAAGAAGAACAGACCCGAGGCCGAGCCGAGGTAGACGACCGCCCGCCCTTCGTTGGCTTCGCCGTTGTCGTACGTGTAGGCCCCGATGATGACGTCGGCATATCCGTCGCCGTTGACGTCGCCCGCCGTCGCCACCGATTGGCCGAAGCCGGCGCCCACCTGACCGCCCTCGGCCGTCCAGTTGGCGAAGAGGGAGAGGCCCGTGGCAGAGCCGTGATAGACAAACGCCTGTCCCCCGTCGAGCTGCGTGTTGTCGTACGCGAAAGCACCGACGATGACATCGGAGTAGCCGTCGCCGTTCACGTCGCCCGCCGTCGCCACGCTGGTTCCGAAGTAGCCACTCACCTGGTCACCCTCGGCGGTCCAGGCGGCGCTCGCGGCGAGCCCGCTCGCGGAGCCGTGATAGACGAACGCCCGCCCCTCGATGGGTTGGCCGTTGGTGTACTGATTGGCGCCGACGATCACGTCCGAGAAACCGTCACCATTGACGTCCCCCGCGGTCGCCACCGAGATACCGAACTGTGCATTCGCCTGGTTGCTCTCGGCGGTCCAAGCGGGGCTCACGGCGAGCCCCGTGGCGGAGCCGTGGTAGACGAACGCCCGCCCTTCGTCGGTCTCGCCGTTGTCGTAGGAGTGGGCACCAACGATGACGTCCGAGAAGCCGTCGCCGTTGACGTCCCCCGCCGTCGCCACCGAGAAGCCGAAGCGGGCGTCCGCCTGGTTGCCCTCGGCGGTCCACCCGGGGGAGGCCGCAAGCCCCGTGGGGGAGCCGTAATAGACGAACGCCCGCCCCTCATCGGTCTCGCCGTTGTCGTACAATTCGGCGCCGACGATGACGTCGGAGTAGCCGTCGCCGTTGACGTCCCCGGCCGTCGCCACCGAGATGCCGAAGCTAGCGTCTGCCTGGTTGCCCTCGCCGGTCCACGCGGGACTCACGGCCAGCCCCGTGGCGGAGCCGTGATAGACGAATGCTCGCCCCTCGTTGTTCTCGCCGTTGTCGTAGCCGACGGCGCCAACGATCACGTCGGAGTAGCCGTCACCGTTGACGTCGCCCGCGGTTGCCACCGAAAAGCCGAAAAAGGAACCCGCCTGATCGCTCTCCGCGGTCCAGGCAGGACTGGTCATCACGGGATCGACCGTGAGCGGGTAGGTCGCGCCTTGATCCTCCACCTCGATCGCCAACCTGCCCTGCCCCAAATCGAGCCGGGCGTCCAGTCTCGCGCCCCGCGCGTCATGGACCGCCAGCTTCCCGTAACGCAGCACGAGCACGCCCGCCCGATCGAGGAAGTCCACCGCGTCACCGCATGCGCTCGCAGTCGCGCGCAGCTCCCCCGAGATACGCCCTTCGATGCGCAGCGGTCCCGCTCCCGCCGGCCGGTTGGCGAGCGTGAAGCCCTGCTCGACGCCCTCCTTGCCGTTCTCGTACCACTCGAGCAGACCCGCCCGCCGGTATTCCACCCGCGGCCCGTCCGCCACCGGTGCGGCGGCCCCGGCCTGTCGCATCCTCCCGTTTCGCCCCCACGCCTCGGTCTGCCAGCGCACGCACCACTCGCCGGACTCGGCCGTGCGCGGCACCAACTCGACACCCTCGCTCCGGAACCAGGACCTGAGATTCTGGGCCCGGTTGGGCGCCTGCAGGCCTTCCGCGCTCGCCGAGGCGTTGTACTCCTCGCGCTCGATCGCCCCGCGCACCTGGGTCCACCAGTCCGCACTCGCCCCGGCCGCGGCCGAGCGCGCATCGAACGCGGACGCGCTCGAACCACGCGTTGGCAGGGCGTGGGAGGCCCCAAAAGCAGCGTCGGTCGCAAGCAGAAATGCGGGGAGCAGTATGAACGACGCAGCGCAGCGCATGAATCGCACCTCCAAACCGTTGCGAGTCTGGGTGGGACTTCACGAGTTGTCGGTGCGCTGCGGAGGAGAACCGGAAACCTCACGTCGGGAGGCCCGCTGCCGGTTCACGGCGCGGCCAAAATAATGCTCGCCTGCGGGGGATGAGAACAAGCGATCGTTTCATGTGGCGGCGGGTGATGGGAGTGAATCCACTTGTCCAAGCGGTACCGCTCGGTGCCCTTTCACCGCCCGAGGGGCGGGTCAGGTTCTTCGACCCATCGGGGAACTAGTGTCCCGGCGCGGAGGTAACTTGCCACTCGGCCGCCATGGGGCGTCCAAGGCCTACCCCGCCACCCCCGCCGCCTCCGTGAGCCGCTCGCTCGGCGCCACGCCGGCTCCGAAGAAGCGCTTCTCGAGCTCGAGCCACGAGGGCGCCGCACCCTCGCTCGCGGGCAACTCGCGACGCAGGCGAGCCACCTCCTCGCGATACCACGACACGACCGGCTTCCCGATGCGGAGCCCGGGCAGCTCGCCGGCCAGGTCGGACGGCCGCAGCACGCACACCCAGCCGCGGTCGTAGGGACTCTGGAGCAGCAGTTTGGGGTCGTGCTGGAGCAGCGGGTTGACGCTCTCCACGACCCCGCCGAGCGGCGCGCGCACGCGCAGCCGATCGGCACCCCGGCGCAGCAGAAACAGCACGTCGCCGCGCTTCACCCGCGTGCCCGGCGCCGGCAGCTCGATGCGGTCGACGCGGTCGATCAGCTTGCGCCCGAAATCGTCGAGGCCCACGAGCGCCTCGCCGCTCGGCTCGATCTGGGCCCACGCGTGGCCGGGGGCCACGAACGCGCCGCCCGGCACGCAGTACTCGCGGCTCGCGACGGTCTCGGCGACCTCGGGGGCGACCACGCGCACGGTCGGAAGTCGCTGCGCCTCGAGTCGCGCCTGGCGCTTGACGAGCAGCCGGTTCGCGAACGCCACGAGCTCGTCCTCCGTGAACGGCTTCTGCACGTAGTCCACGGCGCCGAACGCCATGGTCTCCACCGCCGTCTCGATCGTGCCGAACCCGGTGATGACCGCCACGTCCACGTCGGGCCGCAGGTGCTTCGCCGCCTTGACCACCTCGACGCCGTCCATCCCCGGCATCTTCAAGTCGGTGAAGAGGATCTCGTACGACTGCTCGCGCAGCAGCGTGAGCGCCTCGGGCCCGCTCTCCACGGTGTCCACGCTGAAGCCCTGGAGCACGAGGATCTTCCGGAAGCCGTCGAGCACCACCGCCTCGTCGTCCACCGCGAGGATGCGGGCGCGCGCGTCGGGAACCTGGGCCCGCTTGAGGCTCTTCGTCTCGCGCGCGAAATCGAGCTGCACGGCCGTGCGCAGCACCGCCTCGCGCTCGCGCCGCGCGCGCGCGGCATCGAGGCGCCGGGAGATCGCCCGCACCACCAGGTCCACACCGATGAATCCCGCGAACAGCAGCACCACCAGCAGGGCGGTCATGGTCGTTCCTCCTTCTTGCCGGCCACGTCCGTCTGCCCGAGAACGTGCCGCACCTTCTCCAACAGCTCGTCGTGATCGAATGGTTTCGCCAGGAACAGCGTCGCGCCCGCCGTCGCCGCGCGCGCCGCCACCTCGCCGGTCGCGTACCCGGTGATCGCGAGGATCGGCAGCCCGGGGCGTCGCCCGCGGATCGCGCGCATCAGCTCGAGCCCCGGCAGGCCGGGCAGCATGAGGTCGCAGATCACGAGCCGGCAGTCGGCGAGGCCGGGGTGCGCGAGCGCCTCCGCGGCGCCGGCCACGCAGGTCACGCGCAGCCCTTCCGCCCCGAGTACCCGGGCGACCGCATCGCGGACGACCGGCTCGTCGTCCACGACCAGCACGTCCCAGCGCGCGCTCATGCCGCGCTCCGTTCGTCGCCGGCCGCGGCCACCCGGGGCAGGAGCGGCAGACGCACCGTGAACCGGGCGCCGTGGCCGGGTTCGCTCGCCACCTCGATCGTGCCGCCGTGTCCCTCGACGATGCCCCAGGTCACGGCCAGCCCGAGCCCGAGGCCGCGGTTGCCCTTGGTGGTGAAGAACGGCTCGAACAGGTGATCCCGATCCTCCTCGGCGATGCCGTGACCCGTGTCCTCGATCGCGAGCTCGAGGTGGCGCTGCGGCCCGCGCTCGTCGGCCGCCTTCCAGCGCGTCCAGTGGCAGCCCTGGCGCGCGCACCACTCCACGCGCTCGCCGTCCGCGGTGAGCACGCCGAACACCGGCGCGCCGCAGCTTTCGCAGCGCACGTCGGGCAGCTCGAGGCGGGTCTGGCAGCGCGGGCAGGACCAGGTCGAGAGCGTCCCCGCCTCGCAGGATTCGCTCGCGCGGTGCCCGGCGCGCCCGTAGACCGGGTCCAGGTGCACGACCGCGTCGTGCTCGTGGTGACGGCGTGCCACCCGGATGCCGGCATGCCGCCCGATGCGCACGGACGGATCCACGAGGTCGCAGCCGCGCGGGCACCTGGCGCCGCGCACGACGGCGGACCCGCGCGGCGGCAGCTCGACCACCGCGGTGCGCACGTGGATCGTCCCGCCCTCGCCGCCGATCGCGTCCGCGGCGTTCAGGAGCAGGTTCACGGCCACCTGCTGGAGCTGGTTCGCGTCCGCGGGGATCTCGGGCAGGTCGGAGGCCAGCTCGAAGTCGAGCTGCACGCGGTCCAGCGTGAGCTGGTTGAGGACCACCGCCACACCCCGCCGCACGACGTCGTTGAGATCGGCGGGCCGGCGCTGGGGCGGCGTCTGGCGCGCGAAGTCGAGCAGCCCGCGCACGATCTCGCGGCAGCGCTTCGTCTCGCGCACGATCACGTCGAGGTCCTGGGCCACCTCGGGGCGGTCGTGCAGCCGCTTCTGTAGAAATGACGCGTAGGTCAGCACGCCGGTGAGCGGGTTGTTGATCTCGTGCGCCACGCCCGCGGCCAGCCGCCCCACCGACGCGAGCTTGTCGGCCTGGGTGAGCTGGCGGCGCGCCTCCGCGAGCCGCTTGATCATCGCGTTGAACGACTCGGCCAGGTCGCCGAGCTCGTTCCGCGCGGTCACCGGCAGCGTGGTGTGGAGATCCCCCTCGGCCACCTTGCGGGTGCCGGCGATCAGCGCCGCCACGGGCCGGAACACGAGCCGGTCGCTGAACCACGCGAGCAGCAGGCTGCTCGCGAGGATCGCGAGCCCCGCGAGCAACGCGAGCTGGCGCTGGTCGCGAGCGACCTGGAGGTCCGCCTCGGCGAGCGACACGTTCACGTCGAGCACGCCGAGCACGCTTTCGCCGCGCGCGTGCGCGTGACAGGCCGCGTTCCAGCAGCCCGGCTCGTTGTCGATCGAGCGGATCATGCCGAGCACGCGATGGCCGTCGGGGGCGCGGTAGATGCGCGCGCGCTCCCTCGTGGACAGCTTCTGGAGCGGGCGACCCGCCGCGTGGCACGCGTAACAGGCCTCGGCGTTCTTGTCGAGGGAGTGGCCGATCTCGATCTCGTCCGAGGAGAACATGATCGTGCCGGTCGCGTTGAAGAGCCGCACCTTCTCGATGCCCCGCTGCCGGCCGAGCGTGACGATCTCGCGGTGGAGCGACTCGCGGCGGTTCTCGAGCATGTCCCAGTACGTGCTGCTCCGAATGGTTTCGCTCAGCTGGTCGGCGCCGCGGGTGAGCTGCGCGAGCAGCGCCCTGCGGTGGGCACCCACCAGCACCACCGACATCGCGCCGATCACGAGCGCGGTGACGAGCGACACGCCTAGGATGGCGAGCACACCGATGCGCGATTTCATGGGCTCAGTCGCGAGCGGGCTCGCCCGCCCGCCCCTCGGCTTCGCGCCCGTGGCCCCGGGTGCGAACGGGCTCGGGGAAAATCGGCAGGTGGCGGACCGCCAGCGCGAACGCCGCGAAGCCGAGCGCCACCAGCGCGAACGACACCGTGAGCTCCATCCAGCTCGGCACGTAGTGGGTGCCGCTCGCGCGCTCGAGCCCGGTGATGCTCACGTTGAGCCGGTGCATCACGAACCCGAGCACCGCCGAGGTGGCTCCCACCACGAGCCCGGTGGGGGAGTGCCGGATGCGCGACCACGCCAGGAGCCCGACCGGTACGACCACGCCGAGGGCAAACTCGATCAGGAACATCCGGCTCTCGTAGGCGGGCTGGAAAATCGTGCCGAGCACACCCGCGTGGCCGAGCAGGTCGAGGCGCAGCACGCCGTACACCGCGAGCACGACCACCATGACCCGGGCCAGCGGCTCGAGCAGCTCGATCTCGAGCTCGCGCCCGAACGCCCGGCCGCTCAGGTGGGACTCGAAGATGATCATGCCGATGCCGGCCCCGATCGCCGACAGGTAGAACTGGAGCGGCAGCCACGGCGAGTACCACAGCGGGTGGAGCTTCTCGGGCACGATCAGGTAGAGCGTGCCGAGCGAGGACTGGTGCAGGGTCGAGAGCAGCACGCCGAGGATCACGAGCGGCGTGTTGACCGCGCGCAGCAAGTTGCGCATGCGCACCAGGCGCAGCCGCTCGAACACGATCGGCGCGAACTCGAGCGAGAGGACGGTGGTGTAGAGCATCACGCACCACGCCACCTCGAACATCACCGAGTGCTCGTTCCAGAACACCATCGCGTGCCAGATGCGCCACGGCTGCCCGAGGTCGAACATCAGCGCGAACACCACGAACAGGTAGCCGAGGAACCCGGTGAGCACCGTGGGCCGCACGATGGGTTCGAACCGCCGCAGGTGGAACAAGTGCACGGTGGCCATGATCGTGAACGCGCCGGCGGCGAGCCCGACGCCGCACAGGATGTCGAAGCCGATCCAGAGGCCCCAGGGGAACGCGTCGCTCAGGTGGGTGCTCGCCCCGAGCCCGCGCGTGAAGCGCACCACCGTGACGCCGATGAACGCGATGACCAGCAGCACGAGCACGGTCCCCCAGAACGTGGGCCGGAAGGGCCGGGCTGGCCGGACGGGCGAGAGCGGAACCGACGTCAAGACGCGCCCCCGTCCCCGGGGGCGTCCGGATCGTGCGGCGCGCCCGGGCCCTCGAGCCGGCGCACCAGCTCGCGCCGCCGCGTGATCCAGTAGATGCCGTAGAGGAGCGTGCCGCCGAGCAGCACGATGTCGGGCACCCTGGAGAGCACGTTCCACGTGAGCCCGGGGAGCGGCGCGTTCGGCAGGTTCCCGGGAAGGCCGAGCGATGCGAACGGGACGCTCGAGAGCACGAGCACGGACGTGCCGCCGGCCTCCGCGAGCCCGTAGATGTGATCGACGTAACGCTCGGGCTCCGCCGCGAGCCGCCGGCGCGCCTCGGCGATCATCGCGTCGCGCTCGCCGAACAGCGTTGCCCCGGTCGGGCAGACGCTGGCGCACGCGGTCGGCTGACCCTGCTCGAGCCGGGCGGCGCACATGACGCACTTGCCCACCACCGGGACGGCGCGGTCCCACTGGTACTTGGGCACGTCGAACGGGCAGGCCTGGACGCAGTAGCGGCAGCCGATGCAACGATCCGCGTCGTAGACGACCGGACCCTCGGGGGTCTTCCTCATCGCGCCGACCGGGCAGACGGACACGCACGTCGGCGTCAAGCAGTGCATGCACATGCGGCGCACGTTCGCGCCGCCCCGCGACTCCACCGTGGTCCAGGTGTAGGCCGTGGTCCGCGCCTCGATCTCGGGCGGCAGGCCGTTCTGCTCCTTGCAGGCGGCCGAGCAGGCGCCGCAGCCAATGCAGCGCGTCGTGTCGAGCAGCAGGCCGTAGCTCATTTCGCGCCCTCCCGGTGGCAGCGCGCGCACGCTCGCTCGTCTTCCACCCCGAACGCCTGCTTGCCGTCGTGGCAGGCGCCGCACGCTCCCGCTTCGTGCATTCCCTCGCGCAGATTCGCGGCGGAGGACTTCATCGGGAAGAGCCGCGGGTGGCACTGCGCACACTCGCCCTTCACGTGCGTCGCGTGCGCGAACGTCACCGGGCCGGGCGAGACGTCGCTCGGCTGGAAGCGGATCGGCTTCGGCCCGCGGAACGCGAGCGTTCGCGTGCCACTCGCCCGCGCGCCCGCGTCTGCCGTGGCGGCACTTGGCCTGCCAAGATGACAGCGCGGGCAGGTCTCCTTCGCGCTTACGCCGAAGGCATGCTGCCCATCGTGGCAGCCACCGCACGAGCGGCCGGCGTTCATCTCGGCGTGCGAGATCCGCAGCGTCGGCGTGAGGATCCGGAAGAGCCTGGGGTGGCAGGCGGTGCAGCGCTGGCTCGCGAGCGCGACGTGCGTGGCGTGGCGAAAGACCACGGCGCTATCCGGGCCCACCGTGCGCTCGTAGATCGCGTCCGGCGGAAGCCGGAGTGCCGCCGTGTCCGGCACCCCGGCGCGGGAGCCTGTGGCGAAGCAGGTCGCGGCGAGAAGCGCGATGACGCTATGCGGCACCGTGCGGCCGAGCGAGCCCTCACGGAATCGACGACGTTCTCCGGGAGAGAACATGGGTGCCCACCTCCTCGGGGGGTCCACCGCGTCGCCTGGGTCGCAATTGCCGTTCCAGCCCGCAAGGCTCCGGGGGCATCCGAATGGAGCGCTCCTCAAGGCGGCCCTTGCGGCGCGCTGTTGGAGTGGGTGAAGGGCGAGCTCGAAGTCGCGCCGCCGGGTCGACGCCGCACCGCGCTCCGCGCGTCAGCCGTGGCGATGGGCGCCGTGTTCGCCGCGCCCGTGCGGGAGCCATCGCCGCCGTCGGGCCGCGCGCGTCAGGCTCGTCGCAATGACCGGACTCCGCCGGCAGGACGGCAGTGAGGGGAGGATCCAAGCATGAAGAGACCCGCTGCGATTCCCGTGCTCGTCGCCGTCACCCTCGTGATCGGCGCGAGCCTCGCGCCGCGATTCGCGCCGGCGGCCTCGCGCCGCACGCCAAGTCCATCGCGCGCCGCCACCGCCACGCCGCCGCACTCGCTGCTGGAGGGCCTCGAGCTCTATCAGCTCGATGGCCCGCATTCCCCGATCGGGTTCAGCGTGACCTGGATGGGACTCTCCAAGGTGCGCGGCAGCTTCGATGACTGCGTCGGCACGATCGTGTTCGACCCGAAGGACGTGACCCGCTCGTCGGTCAGCATCCTGGTGCGCACGCCGAGCCTGCACACGGGGAATGCGCGCCGCGACGCCGACCTCAAGGGCGCGGACTGGTTCGACGTCAAGAAGTTCCCCACGGCTCTCTTCCGGAGCACCTCCATCGATCACGAGGGCGACGCGTACCGGATGCACGGCTCGCTGACGATTCACGGGGTGACCCGGGAAGTCGTATTCCCGTTCTCGTTCATGGGCCGGCTCGTGCAACCCAATCACGAGATCCGCGTGGGATTCGAGGGAGACCTTGCCGTGCACCGGCAGGAATACGGGCTCGGCGGCCCGGCGCGCTTCAACGCCTTGACCGAGATGGGAAAGGCCATGATCGGCGACGAGGTGGATCTGCCGCTCGCCATCGAAGGTTGGCGTGCGGGCGCGCGCGATACGCTGTTCGACCACGCGGCGGACTCGCTGGCGCGCCGCGTGAGCCTGGCGGGCTTCGCGGCCGTCGCGCGCCAGTATCGCGACCTCAAGGCACACACGCCCGATTCGCTCATGGTGGTGGACGAGGGGGTACTCAACACCCTCGGCTACGCCTACCTCGAGCGCGAGCAGCCGGAGAATGCCTTGAACGCGTTCCAGCTCGAAGCCGAAGCCTACCCGCACTCCGAGTTCCCGCTCACCGGGCTCACCCAGACGTACGCCTCGATGGGCGACAGCACTCGCGCGATCGAGAGCGCCACCCGCGCGCTCGCGGTCAATCCCAACGCGCTCCGCGCGCTGGAAATCCTGAGCCGCATCCGGCGGTAAGTGAGTCGCCGCGCGCCGCGCACCGTCCGGCCTGGACCGCATTCCGGTAGGCTGCGCGGCGGAGGGTGCGCGTGAAGATCGATTCGCTGGAGTTCGTGCTGAGTGCCGGCAGCGTGAGGGAGTGTCCGCCGGAGGCGAGACCGGAGATCGCCCTGTCGGGGCGCTCGAACGTGGGCAAGTCGTCGCTCGTCAACGCGCTCGCCGGGCGCAGGGCGCTGGCGAAGGTGTCGGGCACGCCCGGGAAGACGCAGCGTCTCAACTACTTCGTGGTGAATGGCGCGTTCCATCTCGTGGACCTGCCCGGCTACGGCCATGCCGAGGCGTCGGGCGCCGCGCGCTCGGCATGGGGCCGCATGATGCAGAGCTACCTGCGCACGCGCCGGCAACTCGTGGGGGTCATGCAGCTCGTCGACTGCCGCCACCCGCCGTCCAGGGAGGACCGCGAAATGGTGCAGTGGCTCCGCGACGAGCAGATGCCATTCATCGTGGTGGCGAACAAGCTGGACGAGCTCGGTTCGAGCAAGCGCGACGCCGCGGTGCGCCGGCTGGCCACCGAGCTGGAGCTGCCCCCGACCCAGCCCGTGCTCGGGCTTTCGAACAAGACGGGAGACGGCCGCGGCGCGCTGCTCAAGTGGGTGGAGGTCGTGCTCGAAGCGCCGCCGCAGGGCTGAAGCGGAACCAGGGCGGGGCAGCCGGCCTCGCCAGACACGGTTCCCGACCGTGCGAGGCAATCACTTAGCCCCACCCCCGGGCTCCCCCGGTCTGCCCCACGTGCGCCATTGCCGCCCGCGCGCGGACTCCGGTATCCTCCGGCGCAACTTGCTCTGCCCGTCCCCACGATCTCGCGGCCGGGGATCGCGCACGGCCGCGCATTGCCCATCACGAGGACCCGCGAGGAATCCCCCCCATGTCCGTCGCCCGCCCGCTCACGCTTGCCGACGTCGCCTACCCGCGTTCCGGCGCCCTCATGAACGTGTTGCTTGTCGCCGCGGCGTCGCTCCTCACCGCGGCGGCCGCGCAGCTCGAGCTCCGGCTCCCGTGGACGCCGGTACCGATCACCGGGCAGACGTTCGCGGTGCTCCTCTGCGGCGCCGTGCTCGGAGCGCGCCGGGCGTTTGTCGCGCAGTGCCTCTACCTGCTCGAAGGCTCGCTCGGGCTGCCGTTCTTCGCGGGCGGCGCCGCCGGCCTGGTGAAGGTCCTCGGCCCCTCGGGCGGCTATCTCATCGCGTTCCCGATCGCCGCCGCCGTCACCGGGGCGCTCGCCGAGCGCGCCTGGGACCGCAGGCCCCTGACCATGTTCCTCGCCATGCTCGCGGGCAGCATCGTGATCTTCGCGCTCGGTCTGGCCCAGCTCTCCCGATTCGTACCTGCCGGGGCGCTCCTCGGCTCGGGGCTCCTGCCGTTCATCCCGGGCGACGTCGTCAAGTCGCTGCTCGCCGCGGGCGTCTTCCCGCTCGCGTGGAAGTTCGTCTCGCGGTCCGGGGGAACGGCGTGAGCATCCAGACCATCGCCGTCGTGGGCGGCGGCATCATGGGCCGCGGCATCGCCTACGTGGCGGCGGTCGGCGGCTACCAGACGCTGCTCCACGACGCGAACCGCGAGCAGCTCGAGCACGGCATCAACGAGGTGAGCGCGATCCTCGAGAAGGGCATCGCCGTCGGGCGGATGACGGACGGCGAAGCGCTCGAGGCGCGGAAGCGGCTGCGCGCGGTGATCTCGCTCGAGGAGGCGGCCCGCGGCGCCGACCTGGTGATCGAGGCGGTGCCGGAGCGGATCGAGCTCAAGGTCGAGCTGTTCGCGCAGCTCGACCGGGTGGCGCCGCCGCACGCGATCCTGGCCACGAACACGTCGTCGTTGAGCGTCACCGAGATGGCTGCCGCGACGCGGCGCGCGCCGCAGGTGGTGGGGCTCCATTTCTTCAATCCGGTCCACCGCATGAAGCTGCTCGAGATCGTGCGCGCGCTCGAGACGAGCGCGATGACGCTCCAGATCTGCGAAGAGGTGGGCCGCCGGATGGGCAAGGAATGCGTGACGGTGCGCGAATCGCCCGGGTTCGTGACGAGCCGGATCAACGCCATGATCGGGAACGAGGCGTTCTACATGCTGCAGGAGGGCGTGGCGAGCGCGGCCGACATCGACAAGGCCTTGAAGCTCGGCTTGAACCACCCGATGGGACCGTTCGAGCTGGTGGATCTCGTGGGCCTCGACACGCGGCTCTCGATCCTCCGCTTCCTGCACCGCACACTGGGCGAGAAGTTCCGCCCGTGCCCGCTCATGGAGCAGTACGTGTCCGCCGGCCGGCTGGGCCGGAAGAGCGGTCGCGGGGTGTACGAGTACGCCGCGGCGGAGAGTACCGTCGCGACATAACGCAGCCGTGCCCGCGTTGGCGATCGTCGCGAACGCGGGCCACCCCCGGGCAGTGGCTCGGGTGAAGCATCAAACGGCGCCGGACTCCGCGGGGTCGGCCGACCGAATGGGGATCCGCGTGGCACGCGCGGCAGGGAAACGCCAGGCTAAGAAGGGCGGCAAGATGCGGAGCGCGGCCAAGTCGCGCGCCGCGAAGTCGCGCGTGAAACGCGGCACGGCGAAGCCGCGCGCGGCGCGGGCGCAGTCCGCCCCGCGCGGCAAGCGCGCCG
>DATDEX010000055.1:0-8166 GCA_036522895.1 Candidatus Eiseniibacteriota bacterium
GCCGAGCAGCTCGTGGGCGGGCAGGCGCTCGACATCGCCGCCGAGGGCCGCAAGCCCACGGCGCGCCTCGTGCGCGACATCCACGAGCGGAAGACCGGCGCGCTCATGGGCGCCGCGCTCGCGCTCGGGGCGCTCGCCGGCGATGCCGACGCGCACACCGTGGAGTCGCTGGACCAGGCGGGTCGGATGGTGGGGCTGGCGTTCCAGATCCAGGACGACCTCCTGAACGCGAGCTCGTCGCTCCGCGCGCTCGGGAAGCCCCCGGGCACCGACGCCGCTCGCGGCAAGGCGACGTTCCCCGCCGCCGTGGGCGAGGCGCGCGCGCGGCGCGAGGTGGCAACGCTCTTGAAGACCGTGCGCGGCGCGCTCGCGCGGCGATGTGCGAAGCCCGAGAGGCTGCTCCGACTGATCGAGGCGGTGGGGAAGCGGGAGAGGTAGCCCGCGGATCTCGCGGTCCAATTCGGACTATACAGCCGCCGAAATGCCGGGTGTAGAATTCGGGCGTTGCGGTCCTGGCCGCGATTCGCGACAGCGTTGGACTTCCTGGTACTAGCTCGTGGAGGTCTGCCATGCGAAAGCCCAAGCACGCCCTCGCGTTTCGATGTGTTCCTGAACTCCTGCTCGCGATGGGCCTCGCCTTCGTCGCCCCCCGCGCGGACGCGACCCCCCTGTTCGCGGCGCCGTTCCTCTCGTTCGACACGGGACGCTCGCCATTCTCCGTCGCGGCCGGCGACCTGAACGGCGACGGCAAGCTCGACCTGGCCGTCGCGAATTACTCCTCCAACTCGGTCTCGGTGCTGCTCGGGAACGGCGACGGAACCTACGCGCCGCAGACCGGCTACGCGACGGGTGGCAGTCCCATCGCCGTGGCGATCGGCGACTTGAACGCCGACGGCAGGCCCGACCTGGCGGTCGCGAACAGTGGCGCCAACACGGTCTCCGTGCTGCTCGGCGACGGCGACGGGAGCTTCGCGCCGCGGACGGACTTTGGAACCGGCGACGAGCCCTACGCCGTGGCGATCGGCGACTTCAATCTCGACGGCCATCCCGACCTCGCGGTTGCGAACAATACCTCCCACACGGTTTCGGTGCTTCTCGGCAACGGCGATGGGAGCTTCGGGCCGAAGACCGACCGGGCGACGGGGCAGTATCCCCGCGGGGTGGCGATCGGTGATCTCAACGTCGACGGCAAGCCCGACCTGGTCGTGGCGACCGCCAATTCGGGCGGGGTCAACGTGTTGCTCGGGAACGGCGACGGGAGCTTCGGCGTGTCGACATTCTTCGCGACGGGGGAATACAACAACTGGGTGGCGATCGGCGATCTCAACGGTGACGGCAAGCCCGACCTTGCCGTGCCCCATCACTATGACACGATCTCGATATTGTTCGGGAGCGGCGACGGCAGCTTCGGAGCCAAGACGGACCTTGCGACCGGAGGTGATCCAGTCCCCGTGGCGATCGGCGACCTCGATGCCGACGGCAAGCTCGACCTGGTGGTGGCGAACCGCACCGCCAACACCGTCTCGGTGTTCCGTGGCAACGGCTTCGGGGGCTTCGCGGCGAAGACCGATTTCGACACCGGGCCGAACCCCTGCTCGGTGACGATTGGCGACCTGAACGGCGATGGCAAGCCCGACCTCGCGGTGACGAACTCCGGTGGCAGCTCGGTCTCGGTGCTGCTCGGCAACGGCGACGGGAGCTTCGGGGGGAGGCCGGACGTTGGGGCGGGTGGATCTCCCATCTCCGTGGCGGTCGGCGACCTGAACGGCGATGGCAAGCCCGACCTCGCGGTGGCGAACGATATCAACTCGACCGTGGTGCCCAGCTCGGTGTCCGTGCTGTTGGGCAACGGCCGCGGAGGCTTCGGGGAGAGCAGCGGGTTTGGAACGGGGATGCGCTCCTACTCCGTGGCGATCGGTGACCTCAACGCCGATGGCAAGCCCGACCTGGTGGCGGCGAACGGCAACTCCAACTCGATCTCGGTGCTGCTCGGAAATGGCAGCGGAGGCTTCGGGGCCAGGACCGATTTCGCGACGGGGGCCGATCCGATCCGCCTGGCGATCGGCGACCTCGATGCCGACGGCAAGCCCGACGTCGCGGTGGCGAACGGTGTCTCCAATACGGTCTCGGTACTGCTCGGGAACGGTGACGGGAGCTTCGGCGCGAAGACCGACTTTGGGACGGGGTCGTATCCCCAGTCGGTGGCGATCGGCGACTTGAACGCCGACGGGAGGCCGGACCTGGCCGTGACGAACCACAGCTCGAAGACGGTCTCGGTGCTGCTCGGGAACGGCGACGGCAGCTTTGGCGCGAGGACCGACTACCCCACGGGGAGCAGTCCGCTCGGCGTCGCGATCGCCGACCTGAACGCCGACGGCAGGCCCGATCTCGCGGCGTCGACGTTCGCTCCGACCACCTCGCTCGCCGTGCTGCTCGGCAACGGCGACGGCAGTTTCGGGGCGAGGTCCGATTTCGGGAGCGGGCAAGGGGGCCCGCCAGAATCCGTGGCGATCGGCGACCTGAATGCCGACGGCAATCCGGATCTCGCCGTCACGAACTACTTTTCCAACACGGTCTCGGTGCTGCTCGGCCACGGCGACGGGAGCTTCGGCGCGCCGATCGACTTCGGGACGGGCAGCAATCCGTACTGCGTGGCGCTGGGAGACGTGGACGCCGACGGCAACCCCGACCTGGTCGTGGCGAATTACGGCTCGAACTCGGTCTCGGTGCTGCTCAACAACCACGCGACCGTGTCCGTCGAAACGTCCCCGATGCGCACACGGTTCGAGCTCGCGGCGCCGCGTCCGAATCCGTTCCGCTCGATCGCCACGTTCGAGCTCTCGATCCCCAGGTCCGCCCTCGTCCGACTCGCGATCTACGACGTCCACGGCAGGCTGATCCGGGTCGTCCAGGATGGGCCGCTCGCACCCGGTCGTCACGTGCGCACGTGGGACGGGTCGACCACGAGTGGATCGGCGGCGCGGGCCGGTCTCTATTTCGCCCACCTCACGTCTCCGGGGGTGGAGCTCACGACGAAGACGCTCTACGTGCGTTGAATCGTCGTTCGAGCCGGTCGTTGGGACGCGCGTGGGCTGCCGTCAGACGACGGCCCACGCGCGATCCGATCTGAATCCCGCGCTCGACGCAGCGGCCGGCACACCCCGTTGGGGTCGCGCCGCCTCCTTGACACCCCGCGCACCACTCCCCACCATCGCCCGCCGACCGCTCGCCCGGGGCCGCCAGGGATGCCCGGGCCGTCTCCAAGGAGGACGCCACGGAACCGTTCTGGATCGCCCTGTTCGTCGGCCTCATCGTGCAGGGGTACAAGGGGTTCAGCTCGTTCTTCCACACCCGGCGCTGGAATCTGCGCCGTTTCGTCGAGACCGGCGGCATGCCCAGCTCGCACTCGGCATCCGTAGCGGCTCTCACCTCGGCGGTCGGGCTCTGGCATGGCTTCACGAACGGCCTCTTCGCCGTCACGCTCTACTTCAGCCTGATCGTCATGTACGATGCCGCCGGCTTGCGGCGCGCCGCGGGCCGCCAGGCGATGGTCCTGAACCGCCTGATCGAGACGCAGTTCCAGCACCCGGAGCGGGAGACCCAGAAGCTGATGGAGCTCCTCGGCCACACCCCATTCGAGGTCCTGGTGGGCGCCATTCTCGGCGTGGGCAGCGCCATCCTCTGGTACCGGGTCCACCATCCATGAGCATGCTCGAGAAGATCCACTCGCCGGCGGACGTGAAGGGGCTGGACCGCGCCGAGCTCCAGAAGCTCGCGGCCGAGATGCGCCACGTGATCATCCAGACCGTGGCCCGGAACGCCGGCCACCTGGCGCCGAACCTGGGCGTCGTAGAGTTGACGCTCGCGCTCCACCGCGTGTTCGACTCGCCGACGGACAAGATCATCTGGGACGTCGGGCACCAGTCCTACCCGCACAAGCTCCTCACCGGCCGCTACGAGCAGTTCCACACGCTGCGGAAGGCGGGCGGCATCGCCGGCTATCCGCGCCGCTGCGAGAGCCCGCACGACCCGTTCGGCACGAGCCACGGCAGCACGAGCATCTCGGCCGCGCTGGGGTTCGCCGCGGCGCGGGACCTTAAAGGCGAGCACCACCACGTCGTGGCCGTGATCGGCGACGGCGCGCTCACCGGCGGGATGGCGTTCGAGGGCTTGAACAACGCCGGCGAGCTGGGGAAGCCGCTCATCCTGGTCTTGAACGACAACGAGATGAGCATTTCGCCGAACATCGGCGCGATCCACCGCTACCTCACGAAGCTCACCACGAGCCGCCTGTACCGCGCGTTCGAGCGCGACGTGTGGGAGCTCCTGGGCAAGCTGCCGCGCGGCGGCAAGCGCGCGCAGCGCGCCGCGCACCGTTTGAAGGAAGGGTTGCAGAACATGGTGGCGCCGGGCGTGCTGTTCGAGGAGTTCGGCATCAAGTACTTCGGACCCATCGACGGGCACGACCTGCCGCTGCTCGAAGAGACGTTGTCCGACCTGCGCCGCTTCCAGACCCCCGTCCTGCTGCACGTGGTGACCCGGAAGGGCCGCGGCTACGGCCCGGCCGAGGGCGACGCGACCACGTTCCACGGCGTGGGCGTGTTCGATCCCGAGACCGGCACGGCGAGCAAGGGCTCGAAGAAGACCTATTCGCACGTCTTCGGCGAGACGGCGCTCCTGATCGGCGAGCGGAATCCCAAGGCCGTCGCGATCACCGCGGCGATGACCGACAACACCGGGCTCACCGCGTTCGCGAAGGCGTTCCCGGAACGCTTCTTCGACGTCGGCATGGCCGAGGAGCACGCGGTGACTTTTTCCGCGGGGCTCGCCTGCGAAGGGCTGACGCCGCTCACGACGATCTACAGCACGTTCCTGCAACGAGCGTTCGATCAGATCATCCATGACGTCGCCGTGCAGGAGCTGAAGATCGTCCTCTGCCTGGATCGCGCCGGCCTCGTGGGTGACGACGGCGCGCCCCAGCACGGGGTGTTCGACGTCGGCTACCTGCGCATGATCCCGGGCGCGGTGGTCATGCAGCCGATGAACGGTGAAGAGCTTCGCGACATGTTGTGGACCGCCGCCGCCTGGCCCGGCAAGGCCCCGATCGCGGTGCGTTATCCGCGCTCGCCGATCCCCGAGGACCAGCTCGCCGAGCGCGAGCTTCGCCTGCTCGAGATCGGGAAGGCGGAGCAGCTGCGCGCCGGCGGCGATGTGGCGATCGTGGCGCTCGGCACCATGGTGGCGCCGAGCCTGGCCGCGGCCGAGCTGCTCGCGGCGCAGGGCGTGTCGGCGACGGTCGTCAACGCCCGCTTCGCCGCGCCGGTGGATGCCACCATGATCGGCGGGCTCGCACGCTCGACCGGGCGGATCGTGACGGTGGAGGAAAACGTGCTCGCTGGCGGGTTCGGGAGCGCGGTGAGCGAGATGCTCGACGCGAGCGGCATCGCGGTCGCGCAATTGCGCCTCGGCGTGCCGAACGAGTTCGTGCTCCACGGCAAGCGCGACGAGCTCCTGAAGCAGGTGGGTCTCGATGCCGAGGGGATCGCGCGCCGCACGCTCGAGTTCGTGCGCCAGAGCCACCACCAGTACCTGTGAGCGTCCGCGGCCGCCGCATCGCCATCATCGGCCACCTGGGCCGCCCGCAGGTCCGGCGCGAGGCGGTACGACTGCGCGACGCGCTCGCGCGAAAGGGTGCGGTCGTGCGGCTCGAACGCGAGCTCGCCGGCTCCGTGGAGTCGACCGGCGAGTCGCTCGCGGTGCTCGGGCGCTGGTGCCAGGTGATGATCTCGCTCGGCGGCGACGGCACCGTGCTCTCGGCCGGCCGCTCGCTCGCGGGGCAGAAGGGCGTGCTGCTCGCGGTGAACATGGGCGGGCTGGGGTTCCTCGCCGCCGCGGAGGGGCGCGAGGTGGATGCCGCCGTGGACGCCGCGCTCGGCGGCAAGTGGCGCACCGCCACGCGCACCGGCGTCGAGACGCGCATCCGGCGGGCGCGCGGCGGACGCGTGAAGCCCATGGGATTCGCGCTCAACGACGCCGTGATCCGAAGCGCCACGAGCTACTCCGCGATGCACATGCGGGTAACGGCGCTGGGGCACGACCTCGGGCACCTGGTGGCAGACGGCTTGATCGCCGCGAGCTCGAGCGGCTCCACGGCGTATTCGCTCTCGGCCGGCGGACCGCTGGTCGCACCCAATCTCGATTCCCTGGTCGTGACCCCGGCCTGCGCGCACGCATTGGGCAGCCGCTCGCTCGTGCTGGCACCCGGCTCGCTCGTCTCCGTGCGCGTCATGAGCCCCGGCCCGGCGCTGCTCGTGATGGACGGCCAGGAGACCGAGGACCTGGCGAAGGACGACGAGGTCGAGCTCCAGCTCGCGCACGACCGCGTGCGCATCTTCGAGAACCCGGAGCGGCCGTTCCTCAGGACCCTCCAGGCCAAGCTCGGCTGGCAGGGGACGGAGCGGCGGAGTCTGTAGGGAGCTCTCGAGCCGAGTCGTTCAGCTTCGCCCGCATCGCCCGGCTCCTGGCCTGCTCGCGTTTTCCCGCCATGAACCCGGCGCCGTAGGTGCACTCGGCCGTGTACTGGTTGTGCGCGCGGCAGCGTAGTCTGATGTTGCTTGCCGTCGACTGCCCGCCCCGTGCGACGGCTTCGATATGGTCGAACTCCAAGCCTCTGCGCGCTTCGCAGCGCTTCCCGTGCTCGCTCACGAACGTGCACTGGCCGCCGTCGCGCTCCCAGACCGTGCGCTTGACCTCGGCCGGAATGTGACGGCCCTTCGCGGTGACTCGCTGCGGTCGCGGCCGGCGGCACTTCGCGAACTTTTGCCTTTCGAGCAACTGCACATATGCGAGCGCGGCGTTCTTGAGTACCGTCGCGAGATCCCCCGACGGCAGGGAGTGGCCCAGCAGCTCCTGCGCCTGGCATAGCGCGTCATGCGTCTCCTGGTCGATCGTGGCTTGTAGAGCGAACCGACCAGGTGAGAGCGGTGACAGCTTCCCGCGAGCGGGCGCGGCAGTAGCTGTCGCAAGTGGCTCCATCGGGACGGCCTGATTCGGCGCATGCGATGGGACAACTGGTTCTGGAACCAGTTGCATCGTGGGCGCTGCCGCCGATTCGGTGGACGACAAAGTCTCGACAACCGCGGTCGCGACCGGTCGCATAACGGTCGGCAGATCCGGCTTTGGGAAGTGGCGAGCGAGCAGGAGCTCGATCTTGGCCTTGGTCTTGTGCGAGGCCTCGGCCAGGAGCGCGTCGGCCGTCCCGGTCGTCAGGTGCGGCGCCAGCAGGACCACGGCGGTCAGGTGAAGTCGCCCGTCCGCCACCGCGGGGAAGATCGCCGGGAACTTCCTTGCCGCCCGCGCCGCCCGGATGCGCATGTAGGCCACGTCCTCGGACATGTGCAGCTCATGCAGGCAGTACAAGTACATCGACTCGTACGCCGCGGCCCGGTAAAGCTGGCGCTCGTCCACCTCGGCGATCTGCGCCAGCATCGTGGCAGTGGTGGCGCGGTCCTGTTTGACGCTGGTGGCGAGGTCGCGCAGGAGGGCTGCGTTCGAGACATGCGACAGGGAATAGAAGTTCATGAAATATCTCCGCGGCTAGGGACAGTCGCGGGGGCAGCACTGTTTCTACCACGGGCGTTCGCGGCCTCCATGCGTGCGCAGTAGGCGCACGGCGAGCACCACGGCGAGAACTTTCGTCAACTCATCGGCTCCGCGTCGACCACGCTCACCCTGCGCGCGCTCGCGCACGACTCCGGAGCGGGTCGCGCGTCGAGGAAGATGAGGCCGGGAAGATCGTCAAGAGAACTCTTCTCGGAACCGCAGTAGGAGCCTGCGCTCGCCAAATTAACCGTAGGCGTCGGGCCCGGCGCCGGCGCGATATGGATGGACGGACCAAGCGACTACGAAGGAAACTTCATCCGCGCCACGAGCCCGTCGAACCGCGGATCCCCGCGCAAGGGATCGAGTCGCGGGTTGACGCGCAGCCAGACCATCGCCCGGTCGCGCGTCGCGAACGCCTCCTCGAGCTTCGCGAACGCGAGATCCCGCTCGCCGAGCAACGCGAGCGGACCGGCCACGGCGTAGGGCGGCACGTGGCGATCGCGGGCGATCGCCGCCAGCAGATCGAGCTCGGCGCGCGCCTCGTCCGCGCGGCCCGCGAGCGCC
>DATDEX010000056.1:0-3628 GCA_036522895.1 Candidatus Eiseniibacteriota bacterium
GGCTCGCACGCGCGCGCGACCTGGCACTCGCCGAGCCGCGCGCGCGCGTGCTCATGGTGGCGGCGGAGCTCTGCAGCCTCACGTTCCGGCGCGAGGACCTCGACAAGCGGAACCTGGTCGCGGCCTCGCTGTTCGCGGACGGCGCGGCGGCGGTCGTGGTGCAGGGCGCCGAGGCCGCGCCACCGCCGCGCGCGCTCTACCGCCCGCTCGCATTGCTCGGTTCGTCAAGCACGCTCTGGCCGGAGACGCTCGGCGTCATGGGCTGGACCGTGAGCGGGCGCGGGCTCCACGTCGTGTTTTCGCGCGACATCCCGGCGATCGTCCGCGAGCGCGTCCGGCCCGGCATCGACGCGTTTCTCGAGCGGCACGCGCTCTCGCTCGCCGACATCGATCACCTGGTCGCGCACCCGGGCGGCGCCAAGGTGCTCGCGGCCTACGCCGAGGCACTCGGCCGGCCGCAGGCGTCGTTCGCGCACGCCTACGAGATCCTGCGCACGCACGGGAACATGTCGTCGCCCACCTGTCTCTTCGTGCTCGAGCGCCTGCTCGAATCGAACGGCATCGCGGCCGGCGAGCACGCGCTGGTCTCGGCGCTCGGGCCCGGCTTCTCCGCCGAGTACGTGCTGGCCCGCGGGGCGGGGGAGTGAGCGCGGGCGTTCCCTGGCGGCCGCTCGCCGCCTATCTCGCCGTGCTCGCGCTCCAGCGCGGGGGAGAGCTCGCGCTTTCTCGCCGAAATCTCCGGCGGCTCCTCGCGCGCGGGGCGCGCGAGGTGGGCGCGGGACACTTCCCGCTGTTCGTGCTGCTGCACGCGCTCTTTCCCGTCGCGCTTATGTCCGAGGTGCTCCGCGGCGCGCGGCCCGGCCCGGCGTGGCCGCTCTGGCTCGGCGTCTGGCTCGCCGCGCAGGGGCTGCGGCTCGCCGCCATCCACGCCCTCGGCGAGCGCTGGAACGTGCGCATCGTGGTGCTGCCCGGGGAGCCCCCGGTGCGGCGCGGTGTCTACCGCTGGCTCGCGCACCCCAACTACCTGGCCGTGGCGCTCGAGTTCGTGGCCGCGCCACTCGCCTTCGGCGCCTGGCGCACGGCGCTCGCGGCCTCGATCTTCAACGCGGGCGCGATGGCGGTGCGCATTCCCGCCGAGGAGCGGGCGCTGCGCGAGGCGGAGCGGCAGGAGCGCTGAAACAAAACGACCCGGCGCCAGGGGATCGGCGCCGGGTCGAGATCGCGAACGACGACTAGCGGAAGCGCGCCTTGAGGCTGCCCCACGACGCGTGGTTCACGGGCGTCGGGTTCACCGACTCCAGGAACAGCACGGCGTCGTCGAAGTCAGACTGTCCGGGTACGAACGGCGCGTCCTCCCAGCAGAGCCACCACGAGCCGCTGTTCTGGCCCGTGCCGGCGTAGGTCAGTGCCTGCGGGTCGCCGCCCGGGTTGCGCGGATCCTGCGTGAAGAACAGGCCGCCCGGGCCCTGAAGGTAGAAGCCGAAATCGTTCCTGTCGGCACCGAGGTACGTGACGTTGCCGACGAGGTTGGCGTTGTTGTCGAACAGGTTCACGACCACGCGGGTCGGGGAGGTCCGGAACGACGCCACCGCGAACCACCCATTCGTGGCCACACCCGGGAACACCAGGTACAGCGGCGGCGCGACGGCGCTGGCGTTGTAGAGCCCGATCGTGTTGGCGCCGGCGTTGCCGGACAGCTCGACCTGGATCGTGAACGTCGAGTTGCTGGACACGGTCGAAGCCCATTCGAAGATGGCCTGCTGATCCGTGAGCACGTTGATGCTCTCACCGACACTGTTCAGGTAGCCCTGCAGGGTCCCACCGGCGACGGGCACCTGCGGGGAACGGAGCGCGGCCGAGGCCGTGCCCGCGACCGCGGCCAGCGCGATCAACCCGGCGATAATCGTAGCGACACGCTTCATGTGCAGCCCTCCTCAGGTGATCACCTGCGATGTCCCGGAACGGAGTCATCCCTGGATGTATGCGCGCGCCACGTCTCCCGGGAGAGACATGATTCGCTCGGACCGGGCACACTCGCTGGCTGGGGGGCGGGACGCGGCAATCCCGACGCCAAGCTCATGTGCTATCCCACGCAGGGGACATTAGCCGGGTCGCGTGGCAAAAGAAAGGCAAAACGCCCGATAGCGGCCCCCGGCCGGGACGCCCGGGCGGCCAGGTGCCCGGCGCTGACGCCTGTGGCGTCACGACTTTCGGGCGAGCCAGGCGCGGAACGCCGGGGCAAGTGACTGCCGATGTGGTACCAATGAGGCAGGGTCGAGTCAGCGCGCATTCCTGACCCGTCCTGCTGACCGAAGTTCGCTGCAGGCAAATACCTGAAGCCCTTTCGAGACATCCGGACCACTTCCCACCCCGGCTCGCTTCGCGCAGGATGGACGCATGACCGACGCTCCCCGCCTCCCCCCCGTCCCTCCCGACGACGAAGACGACGCCCGTGCCGCGGCCGCGGCTGCCGAGTTCGGCGCCGCGCTCGAGGCCTTCGAGGGCACCCGGCCGGCGGCCGCAACGCCCGCGTCGAGACCCCCTCGCAAGGCTCCGCCCGCGCCACGCGTCGGGCAGCGCATCGCCTGCCGCATCGTGTCCGTGAGCGGCGACGCGCTGCTGCTCGACATCGGAGCGCGCAGTGAGGCGGTGGCGGACGCGCGCGAGTTCCGCGCCGAGGACGGTACGCTCACCGTGACCGCGGGGGAGACCGTGGAGCTGTTCGTGGTCGAGGCCGGCGAACAGGTCGTGCTCGCGCGTGCGGCGCGCAGCCGCTCGCGCGGCTCGCTCGAGAGCGTGCGGCAGGCGCGCGCCGCGGAGCTGCCGGTGCGCGGGAAGGTGACAGGTGTGAACACCGGCGGGCTCGAGGTCGAGGTGAACGGTGTGCGCGCATTCTGTCCGCTGTCGCAGATCGACGTCGCGCACGTCGAAGACCCCGCGCCGCTCGTGGGGCGCGTGCTCGAGTTCCTCGTCACCGAGGTCGACGAGTCACGCCACCGCGTCGTGGTGTCGCGCCGCCGGCTGCTCCAGCGCGAACAGGCCGAGCGCGCCCGCGAGCGGCTCGCCGCGCTCGCACCCGGCCAGGAGCTGGAAGGCACGGTCACGCGCATGGAGCCGTTCGGAGCGTTCGTGGACCTGGGCGGCGTCGAAGGGCTCGCACACGTTTCGGAGCTCTCCCACGCTCGCGTCGCTCACCCCCGCGAAGTGATCGCGCTGGGCGAGAAGGTGCACGTGAAGGTGTTGCGTGTGGAGCCGGGCCGCGACGGCCGGCCGCGCGTCGCGCTCTCTCTCAAGGCGGCGGCGCCCGACCCGTGGACGACGGCCGCGCAGCGGTTCACCCCCGGGATGCGGGTCCCGGGTGTGGTCGTGCGGCTCGCGGATTTCGGCGCGTTCGTGAACCTGGCCCCCGGGGTCGACGGTCTCGTCCACGTCTCGCAGGTGAGCGAGCGGCGCATCCAGCACGTGCGCGAGGTGCTCTCGCCCGGACAGGCCGTGGAGGCGGTCGTGCTCGCGGTCGAGCCCGAGCGGCGGCGCATCTCACTCTCGCTCCGCGAGGCGCAGGCCGACCCGATCCCGCCCTCCCGGGTGAGCCGGATGCCGGAGCAGGCCGGGGAGCCGACGCGGGACC
>DATDEX010000057.1:0-2516 GCA_036522895.1 Candidatus Eiseniibacteriota bacterium
CTCGCCGAGAAGCGTGACCGTGGCGACGAGCGGGCCGTCAGCGGAGGCGAGGTTCCCGCCCACCACCGCGGCGCCCTCCGCGGCGAGCGCGCGCGCGCATGCGAGCTCGAGCGCCTCGCACTCCGCGGCGCTCCAGCCCGCACCCACCACGATCGACAGCAGTGCCCAGCGCGGCTCGGCCGCCATCGCCGCCAGGTCCGAGAGGTTCGCGGCGGCGAGCCGCACGCCGATCTCCACGGGCGAGAGGAGCTCGCGGCGGAAGTGCCGGCCCTCGACGAACGCGTCCGTGCTCGCCACGAGGTCGTGGCCCGGGCGCGGGCGGAGCACCGCCGCATCGTCCCCGGGCCCCACCACGACGCCCTCGCCTCCCGGCAGCCCGGCGACGATCGCCGCGATGCGAGCGAACTCGCCCGGCTCAGGCATGGCGCTCGGTTCGTTCGCGATGCCCGGGCAGGAGCGTCGCGAACGCGATCGCGGCCGCGAGCGCGAGCGTGGCCCCGAACGCGAACGGCGCCTGCGGGCCGACGCGCTCCCAGAGCACGCCGGCGACGAGGCTCGCGGGCAGGAGCGCCGCGCCCACGGCGGCGTGGTAGGTGCCGAACGCGGTGGCCCGCCGGGCGCGCGGCACGAGATCGGTAATGAGGCTGCGCGCCTGGCCCTCGATGAGCGCGCTGTGGGCGGCGAGCACCAGGAACGCGACCGCGGCGCCGGTCCGCGTCGGCGAGAACGCGGCCGCGCCGTAGCTCACCGCGTATGCGAGGTAGCCCGCGAGCAGCAGGGGCCGGCGGCCGACCCGGTCGGAGAGCCGTCCGAGCGGGAGCGACAACGACGCCGAGACGAGGTTGTACGCGAGGTAAAGGAGCGCCACGCCGCCCGCGCTCCAGCCCACGCGCTGCGCGCGGAGCAGCAGGAACGCGGTGCTCGAGTTGCCGAGCTGGAAGAGCACGTCGGCGGAGACGAAGCGCGCGAAGTGGGGCCCGAGCGGCTCGCGGGCGGCGAGTGCCTCCGCCGCGGTGCGGAGCCTGGGCCGCGGCGCGCGCACGAGCAGCACGAGCACCGCGACCGCGAGCGCGGCGGGGAGCGCCGAGACCAGGAAGATGCGGCGATAGCCCTCGGCGCCGAGCGCGGACCAGCGGCCGAGGAGCCACCACGCCACGAGCGGCCCGAGCGCCGCGCCGAACGTGTCCATGGCACGGTGGAGGCCGAACGCGCGGCCCAGGTCGGCGTCCGCGGTCGAGTCCGCGATGAGCGCGTCGCGCGGCGGATTGCGCAGCGCCTTCCCGACCCGGTCGCCGAAGCGCAGTCCGAGCATGACGGGCCACGAGCCGGCGAGCGCCATGCACGTCTTGCACACGCCGGAGACGCCGTAGCCGGCGATCAAGAACGGCTTCCGCCGCCCGATCGCGTCGGAGACGCGGCCGGAGACGAGCCGCAGGGCGGAGGCGGTGCACTCGGCGATGCCCTCGATCAGCCCGAGGCTCGCGACCGAGGCGCCGAGCGTGGCGGTGATGAAGAGCGGCATCACCGGGATCAGCATCTCGGTCGAGACGTCCGTGAAGAACGAGGTGAGCCCGAGCGCCACGACGTTCGGGTGGAAGCCGGCGATCGTGCGCGGCGGCGGCTCCCCGGGCGGCCCCACGGGCCCGGCGGGCAGGGGCGCGGTCGGGCGGCTCGGCATGGGGGCTCCTCGGGACAGGGGGGCGGGGCGGGGTCGCCCGAGGCGGGACACTAGGTCGCGTCCCCGGGACGCGACAAGCGCGCCACTCCGGGCAGGGCTCCGGACGGCGACGGGGGCGGATGCGCCGCGCCCGGAGAAGGCGCCCGCACAATTGGCATCCCGTGGGAGAACGCGATAGCGTGCGCGCATGACCCCGACGCTCTCCCGCGCTCCCGGCGCCCCGCTCGCCGCTGATGACCCGGTCGCTCTGCGAATCCGGACGCTCCGCATGTCGCAGGGGCTGTCCTACAAGAAGCTCTCGGAGGCGGCCGGCGGGCTCGCGACGTCGTTCCTCTTCAACATCGAGCACGAGCGCAAGGTCCCCGGCGAGGACGTGGCCGCGCGCATCGCGCGGGCGCTCGGTGACGGCGCCTACGAGCAGCTCTATCGGGCCTGGGCTCGGGTGAAGAGTCGCGGGCGGAACGGCCGCGTCGACCACGAGTCCATGCTCGGAGCGTGGGAGCGGCTGCGCGCGGGCTTCGCGCTGACCGACGACGGCGCACGCGCCACCCCGGCCGCGGCGGCCCGCAACGAGAGCGTCGAACCCGCCGACGCGCGCGATGCGGGCCGGTTGCGCGTGCCGGTGCTCGCGGCCGCCACCGACCCGGGCGACGGCGTGCGTCCCGGCGCGGAGTCGATCGTCAACACGCTGAGCCTCGACCCATCGCTCTACGGGCACGACGCCGCGCAGGCGCGCGACCGGTTCGCGCGGCTGCGGCGTCCGTTCGCGTTCCCGCTCGACGCCGCTCAGGCGGCGCGGGTGCCCGGCCTGCCGGCCGGCTACCTCGCGGTGGTGACG
>DATDEX010000058.1:0-22387 GCA_036522895.1 Candidatus Eiseniibacteriota bacterium
AGCATGGCCGCCTCGCGCGCGGCGTCCCGCGCCCGAGGCGGCCATGCTCGCGCCCGAGGCGCCCGCGCTCGTCACGTTCACGACCGGGAGCACCGGCCGGCCCAAGGCGGCCGAGCGCTCGCACGGATTCCTCTGGAGCCAGCACCTGGCGCTCGCCGAGCACATCCGGCTTCGCGAGGGCGACGTGGACATGCCGACGCTGCCGGTGTTCGTGCTCAACAATCTCGCGTGCGGGGTGACGAGCGTGCTGCCCGATTTCGACCCGCGCCGCCCGGGTGACGTTCGGGCGGACGTGGTGCTGGAGCAGATGCAGCGCGAGGGCGTGACCACGAGCAGCGGCTCGCCCATGTTCTATCAGCGGCTGGCCGAGGCGTGTCGCGCGAGCGGGCGTCGACTGCCACTGCGTGCGTTGTACACGGGCGGGGCGCCCGTCCTGCCGCCGCTCGTGCGAGCCCTCCGCGACCATGTTCCCGAAGTGCACGTGGTCTATGGCAGCACTGAGGCGGAACCGATCGCGGGGATCGAGGGCGCCGAGATGCTCGCCGCGCTCGATCGCTCGCCCGGCATGGGCCTGTGCGTCGGCGCCCCGGTGCCGTCGGTGGCATGTCGGCTCGCGCGCGTGCATGACGGGCCGATCGAGCTGGGAGCCGGCGGGTGGGCGGACTGGAGCGTACCCGCGGGCGAGCCGGGGGAGGTGTGCGTGAGCGGCGCGCACGTGCTCGCGGGCTACCTCGACGATCCGCAATCCGATCGTGCGCAGAAGATCCACGACGGCGAGCGCGTCTGGCATCGCACCGGTGACGCCGCCCGCCTGGACGCGTCGGGCCGGCTGTGGCTCGTGGGGCGGGTGAGTCAGCGCGTCGTTCGCGCGGGAGTCACTTGGTGGCCGGGACCGGTGGAGACGTTCGCGGTCGGGCTTCCCGGCGTGCGACATGCCGCGTACGTTGGGATGCCCGATCCCGCGCTCGGCCAGCGCGCGGTGCTCTGCGTGGAGTGCGAGGACGCGAGACTCGAACCCGCGAGCAAGCCGCGGCTCCGCGCCGACAGCGGCGCGCCCGTGGACGAACTGCGCGTGCTCGCGCACATCCCCCGCGACCCGCGACATGCGTCGAAGACCGATCTCGAGACGCTTCGGCGGCTGATCACCCCGCGCTGATCGATGTCTCGACGCGCGGTGGGGGTAACGCGGGTGGTGGCGCCGCGTGATCGGGGCGGGACGGCTGGACTCTCGTTTTCGTCAGATGCGCCTGAACAGCCGGCCTGGACCGCCGCACAGGGTCTTTGCTCTACTGGAGACATGACGATCAAGCGATTGGACCACGTCAGCGTCGTCGTCGACGACCTTGCAGCCGCCGTCGAGTTCTTTACGACGCTCGGCATGACGCTCGAAGGCCAGGCGCCGGTCGAGGGCTCGTGGGTGGACCGCGTCAACGGGCTCGAAGGTGTCCGGGTCGACATCGTCATGATGCGGACGCCGGACGGGCACGGGCGGCTCGAGCTGACGAAGTTTCGCAATCCAGCACTGGTCGAGATCGAGCCGGCGATCGCACCGCCGAACACGTTGGGCCTGCGAAGCGTCATGTTCGCAGTGGAAAGCGTTGACGACACTGTCGCTCGCCTGCGCGCCATCGGCGCCGAACTCGTCGGCGAGGTGGTCCAGTACGAGGACAAGTACAGACTCTGCTACATGCGAGGCCCCGCGGGCATCATCGTCTCGCTCGCCGAGGAACTCTTCTGAATCGTTAGCCGCGCGTGACGATTCTTGTTGACGGTTTTCCGGGCTCGGTCTGTCGCGCCTCGCGATCGGCTTGTAGATCCCCCTCCATCGCTCGCCGCTCGGGCACTGGCGGGCTCGTGCCGCCGCGGTGCGCAAATTTGTGGTCGGGCCGCCTTTCGCGCGCCCACCGGGCGCGCGGGGAAGCCGCCAACGCTCATGGTAGAAGCAACGTTGCCCCCGCGACTGTCCCCAGCCGCGGAGATATTTCATGAACATCTATTCCCTGTCGCATCTTTCGGACCACGCGTTGCTTCGCGACCTCGCCACCAGCGTCAAGCAAGACCGCGCCACGACCGCCACGATGCTGGCCCAGATCGCCGAGGTGGACGAGCGCCAGCTCTACCGGCCGGCTGCTTACGAGTCGATGTACTTGTACTGCTTGCATGAGCTGCGCATGTCGGAAGACGTGGCCTACATGCGCATCCGGGCGGCACGGGCGGCAAGGAAGTTCCCGGGCCTCTTTGCGGCCGTGGCCGACGGGAGGCTCCACCTGACCGCCGTGCTCCAGCTGGCGCCGCACCTGACCGCGGAGACGGCCACCGCGCTCATCGCCGAGGCCTCGCACAAGACCAAGGCCAAGATCGAGCTCCTGCTCGCGGGCAAGTTCCCAAAGCCGGATCTGCCGACCGTCATCCGACCCGTCGCGACCGCGGTGGTCACGAATGTGGCATCCGCCAAACCAGAGGCAGCTACCACGATGCAACTCGTTCCAGAACCAGTTGTCCCATCGCATGGGCCGAATCAGGCTGTCCCGATGGAGCCACTTGCGATAACTACTGTCGCTCCCGCTCGCGGGAAGCTGTCACCGCTCTCGCCCGGTCGGTTCGCTCTGCAAGCCACCGTCGACCAGGAAACGCACGACGCGCTGCGCCAGGCGCAGGAGTTGCTCGGTCACTCCGTGCCGTCGGGCGATCTCGCGACCGTGATCAAGAACGCCGCACTCGCATACGTGGAGCTACTCGAAAAGCACAAGTTCGCGAAATGCCGGTGGCCGCGACCGCAGCGAGGCCTCGCGAAAGGCCGGCACATTCCCGCCGAGGTCAAGCGCAAGGTGCGGGAGCGCGACGGCGGCCAATGCACGTTCGTGAGCGAGCACGGGAAACGCTGCGAAGCGCGCAGAGGCTTGGAGTTCGATCATATCGAAGCCGTCGCGCGCGGAGGAGTCGCGACCCTGAGTAACATCAGACTACGTTGCCGCGCGCACAACCAGTACACCGCCGAGTGCACGTTCGGCGCCGGGTTCATGCAAGGCAAGCGAGCGCAGTCGAAGTCCAGCGCGGCGCGGGCCGCACATCAGGACCTGTGACCCGGCCACCACCAGTTCCACCGCCCCGACACCTTCATCAGCGCCGGCACGAGCACGATCCGGATGAGCGTGGCGTCCAGCGCGACGGCAAACGCGAGCCCGAGCCCGAACTCGCGCGTCGGGACGAGTCGCGTGAAGCCGAATGCTGCAAAAATCGAGATCATGACCAGCGCCGCGCTCGTGATGATGCCTCCGGTCCGCGCGAGCCCGGCGGCGACGGCCTGATCGTTGTCGCCCGTGCGCGCATACTCTTCGCGAACGCGGCTCAACAGAAATACTTCGTAGTCCATCGAGAGCCCGAAAAGAATCGTGAATAACATGAGTACAATAAAAGAATTCAAGCCGCCTGGCGGCGTGAGGCCGATCAGGCGCGCCCCGAGCCCGTCCTGGAACACGAGCACCAGGAATCCATAGGCGGCGAGCACCGAGACCGCGTTCAGAATGGTGGCTTTGAGCGCAATGAAAATCGACCGGAGCATGAACGCGAGCAGCAGGAACGTGCTCAAAATGACCGTCAGGATCACGCGCCGCGCGCTCGCGAACATCTCGTGGTCGAAGTCCTGCATGATCGCGGACGAGCCGCCCCAGCCGAACACGAGCCCGGCCCGTTCTGCGGCCGGCCAGCGGCGGGCGCGGAGCTCCGCGAGATAGAGCATCGTGGCCGGCGCCTCGGGGGCGCCGGGCGGCACGAGCGCCACGAGCCCCACCCGGCCGTCGCTCGAGAGCACGCGCGAGAGCGGCACGCGCAGCTCTTCCGGCGCGGCGCGCGCGTTCCGCTGCTCGGGCGGGAGCAGCATCGCGAGCGACAACACGCGGTGGAGTCCGAGCACGCGGCCGCTCCTGCCATCGGACTGGAGCTCACTCAACACCGGGAGCAACGCCCGGTAGCAGGTGTCGCTCGACAACGTGTACGGGCCGCGGGCCTCGACCGCGAGCACGATCGGGCCCATCCACCCCGGCGAGAAGTGGGTGCGGATCGCGTCGTACCCGCGGCGCGCCTCGGTGGATTCCGGCAGGTCGCCGGCGCCGATGTTCCAGCCCCGCATTCGCGGGAGCGGTGCCAGGAACACCGCGAGCACGGCGAGCGAGCCGGCGATGAACGCCCACGGCCGGCGCATGACGCTCCCGGCCCAGCGCGACCAGAACGCCGACGGCGCCCCGGATCCCGCCGGGGTCGCACGCCGCGGCCAGTCGAGCGCGCGTCCCGAGAGCGTGAGCAGTAGCGGCAGCAGTGTCATCGTAGCGGCGACGGCCGCGATCACCACCAGCACGCCCCCGAGCGCGATCGCGTGCAGGAATGGCGCGCGCACGAGGAAGAGCGCGAGGAAGCCCACCGCCACCGTCGTACCCGAAAGCAGCACCGAGTGGGCCGCGGCATCGCGCGCCTCGCGCGCCGCGGCGGCCGAGTCCATGCCACGGGCGCGCGCCTCGCGGTGGCGGCTCAGCACGAACAGCGCGTAGTCGACGCCCACGCCGAGCCCGATCATCGACACGACGTTCTGGGCGAACACGCTCACCGCCAGCCGCGCGCTCAAGAGGTAGAGCCCGGCGAGCCCGATCGAGGTCGAGGCGAGCGCGAGCAGGATGGGAAGCACCGCCGCGAGCGGGGCCCCGAACACCACGAGCAGGATCACCGCCGTGATCGGCAGCGCGACGCGCTCCGCCGTGATGAGGTCCGAAGACGAGCGCTCGTCCAGGTCGTGCAGCATCGCGGTGGCGCCGGTAACCTCGGCATGCATCCCCGGCGGCAGCCCGCTCGCGCGCACCGCGGCGCGGAGCGGGCCGGTGAGGAGCTCGGTCGCGTAGAACGTCTCGACCCGCGGCGTCACGATGAGCAGCGCGCTCCGGCCGTCATCGCCCATCAGCTCGGCGCGGGGGGAGTTCCACGCCGATTCGACGCGCGCGACCTGCGCCAGGGCCGAGAGCGAGTCCGTGAGCCGCTCGATCGCCGCCGCGAACGCGGGGTCGGAGCTATCGAGCGAGTCGGCGTGGACGACGAGCGGGAACTGGTACACGGTGCCGGCTCCGAAGCGGTCGCGGATCAGACGCGTGACCCGGTCCGAGCCGCTTCCGGGAATCGCGTCCGCGCCGCCCTGCAACACCGATGGCAGTCGCGCGGACAGCACCGCCGCGACGGCGATGACGATGGCCCATGCGGCGAGCGTCCAGCCGCGGCTCCGCGGTCCGGGAGACGGCGTCACGGGCCGCAGTATCGCACAGGCGCGAAACCCGCTACGGCAAGAGCACGACCCGCCGCACCACCGAGGCGCCGGACTGCGACAGCCGCACGAAATACATTCCCGCGGGGAGCGAGCGCGCTTCGCGCGCGAACGATTCGGTCCGCGGGCCAGGCCCGGCGGCGGGGATCGCGCGCACGGCCACGCGGCGGCCGGCCAGGTCCAGCAGCTCGAGCGTTGCGGGCCCCGAGGCCGGAAGCGATAACGCCACGGAGAGCTCGCCGCGGGCGGGGTTCGGGTAGACGGGGGCAAGCGCCAATCGCGCGCCGGTCCGATCACCCACGTCGAGCAGGCCGAGCGTGTTGGTGTCGAACGCCGTCTGGATCGTCTGATCGTAGTCCGCGAGCAGGTGGACGCTGTCCAATCGGTCGCTGCCACGCGCCACGATGATCGCGAGCACGACTTCCTGGACGTCGTTCGGGCTCATCGTGATCGGCCCCGCGCTCAGGAGCATGCGCTTGTCGGTGGCGAGCCCGTCGACCCAGCCCGTGCCGGCCACGGGATCGCCGGCGAACATGAAGCGCGTGGGTTGGGATTGCGGATCGAGGACGACGTTCCCGAGCCGGTCCAGGCCGTGCATGTTCCGAAAGCTCCCGGTCGCCGAGAGCGGATCGTCGCCATTGCGGTAACCCATGAACGCGGTCATCGGGAGTCGTGCGCCCCGCGCGGCGCTGTAGGGGCCCTGCAGCATGTCGTAGCCCACGGCGGGAGGTGTCGAGCCGTAGAGCGCGTCGGTGTTCGCGCCGTTGTAGCAGTAGCCCAGGCTCCGCGTGCTGTCGCAGCCGACGAGATCGTCCGAAAAGTTGCCGAGATCGGGGTCGGCCCAGAACGCGACGTGCATGTCGTCCAGGACCTGCGAGCCGCGGTTGATGATCTTGAAGCGCATGAACACCGAGTTGCCGAACGGTCCCGGCCGGTCGTACGCCCAGGTGGTCTGCTGAACCTCGACCCCGAGCGGCGCCGTGGAGCCCGCCTCGTCGACGTGCGCTGACGGCGTGAAGTCGTTGTAGACGGACCAGCTCATCCGGTCACCGGAAATGTCGAGCGAGCCATCCGGGAGGATCGCGACGGCAGGCGCGCCGCGCGAGACGGCGTTGTTGTCGTAGTCGTCCCGGGCGGCGTCGCGATCGATCGTCGAAGTATAGGTGCGCTGGAGCTCCCATGTCTGAAGCTGAACGAGCCCGGGGGACTCGGGAACCCCCGACAACGCGCTCCCCGGCCGATACTCCTGGGAGTACTCGGCGACGGTCACGCGCGCGCCGCTCTGCACGAGCGCTCCGAGCCAGAGGCCCGAGGCGAAGACCACGCCGTTGGGCGAGTCCTTGGGGAAGCGAAGCCCGAAGTTCGTGCCCCCGGCCAGGTCGTAGGCGAACGCGCCGAAGTTCGTGAGGTCCATGTGCAGGGCATTCACGTCCATCGGGTGGGAGATGTCCATGTTCGAGACGGCGTTCGGCGCCGCTGGACCTTTGGGCGGTGAGGCGGTCGCGGCGATCGAGGGGGCCGCAATCCCGGCGCAAGCGGCGATCAGCAGCGGGGCGACGAGCGGGGCGGCAGGGTTGCGCACGGTGCCTCCAGATGGATGCCGAATCTCGGCTCGGGAGGTCCTAGCGTGGCGCCCGGCCGCGGCGCTGGGAGCGTAGTTCACGCATCTCTATGAAGACAACGTCCGATACTCAATACTAGAGCGCATGCCGGCCGGCGCCGAGCGATTCCGCGGCCGGTACGTGACGTCGCGTGTCCGCGCCCCGGCAGGACCTGCGGGCGCTCGCCCGGCGCGCTACATTCCGCGGGATCCCGACGCCCCGGGTCGCCCTCGGGGAAGCGTCCGCAACGCTGGACCCGTCCGCGCGTTTCGTCACGTGAAGCACGCGTGCCCCGTGAGGCTCGATGCCGCCCGTTGATCCTTCGCCTGATCCGATGCGCGATCCCGCGCCCGAGCATGCTCGCGAGTCGGAGATCCCGCGGGACGGCTTCGCGAAAAGTCTCGGCGGCTTCGGGCCGCTCGGGATCCTCGCGATGCTCGTCATCCTGCTCGTGGGGAATGGCCTGGTCGTTCCCGTGGCCGCGCTGCTCGTGCTCGCCTGGGTCCGCGTGACGCACACGCCGTGGCGCGACATCGGCTATGTCCGACCGCGGAGCTGGACGCTCACGGTCGCCGGCGGCATCGTGGCGGGGATCGCGTTCAAGCTGCTGATGAAGGCGGTCGTCATGCCGCTCTTCGGCGCGGACCCGGTGAACCACGCGTTCCACTACCTCGCCGGCAATCGCGCGGCGCTCCCGGGTGCGGTCTACGCGATGATCGTGAGCGCGGGCTTCGGCGAGGAGACGGTCTTCCGGGGCTATCTCTTCGAACGACTCGGAAAACTGTTCGGCTCCGGGAGACGAGGCAACGTGCTCGTGGTGCTCTCGAGCTCCGTGCTATTCGGGCTCGCGCACTACACGTCCCAGGGATGGACGGGCGTCGAGCAGGCCATGGTCACCGGGCTCGTGTTCGGATCGATCCGGGCCGTCACCGGGAAGCTGCCCTTCAACATGGTTGCCCATGCCGCGTTCGATCTGACCGCGGTGGCGATTATTTACCTGGACCTCGAGACAAGCATCGCCCACCTGGTGTTCCGGTAGGCGCGGGGGCGGCTGTCGACGGGAAGCGCCGAATCAGGCGGCCAAGGCTCCGTTCACCTTGCCGATCAGCACGTCGAGCGCGAACGGCTTCTGGAGCGTGTCGAACGCGCCGAGCAGGTCCGCCACGTGGAGGGCCCGGGAGTGGAGCAGGCCGCCGCCCGAGATCGCGAGGATCTTGAGATCGGGCGATTCGCGGCGGAGCGTCGTGATGACCTCGAGGCCGTCCTGTTCGGGCATCATGATGTCGGTGATCACGAGATCGAGCGGGCTCACCTTGGCGAGTCGGATCGCGTCCTTGCCGTGCCGCGCCTCGACCACCTCGTGGCCTTCCTTCTCGAGCACGTGACGCAGCAGCTCGCGGATCGGCTCCTCGTCGTCGATCACCAGAATCCGTGCCATCCGACCTCCGCCGGGAAAGGGCTCGACGGAAAGGTTTTCGGCAGGATCGCCGGCAACTTGAGAGCTGGTGCGCAGCAGCGCCCATGAGGTCCCCAGTCCGCCGGCGTGGCTGGCCGCACCCGGAGCGGGCCAGGGGTCAGCGGTACCTGGCCTTCAGGACTCCCCAGCTCATTGGCTTCACGCCGGTCGTGCACGACGTCCCCGAGACTGTCAGGACGTACTTGGCGCTGCAGGGCGTCCCCACGAAGTCCGCAGGTGCGACGAACACGAAGTGGGTCCCGGCGGGTACCTGGGCGCTGCACGTAACGGGCGTGCAGGGCGACGCGAACTGTTGGGGGCACCGTTCGACCAGGCTGCCGCACCCGTCCGTCATGTCCACGATCGCGAGCACGGTGTTGACCTCGCCGCTCACCGTGGCGACCAGCGTGGTGGGTTGGCTGGACACGACGCGGTACCAATCCGTATCGCGGAAGTTGACGCCTCCCGTGGTGAAGTTCCCGTAATGGCCGGAGAGACTCACGGGCCCGTAGCCGCAGGGCACGTCGGTCGAGGTCGGGGGGTTCGAATTGCACCCGGCATTGAACGTGTCGGCCGAACCGTCCGCACAAATGGGCTCGCCCTCGGGGCTCGCGCCAGGCGGGAATGCGATGTTGCATGGCGGATCGCAGAGAGTGATCTTCAGCTGATAATCGCCGCAGGAACCACCGTATCCATCCACGACGATGTAGTAGGTATTTCCGGCGAACAGGGTGACTCCCGCGATTTCGGACTGAATGCCACAAATATCGTCCGAGCACTTCAAGAGTCTGGTCGAGGAGCTCAAATAGAGGTCGAGCACGGTGTCGAAGTTCGTGAACGGATCGCACAGACTTATCGTCGCGCATATGTTCTGCGTGGGGGTGAATGCGTAGACCACTTCAGGACCCGTACCACCGCACGTTCCCTCTACATTGTTGAGGAACGAGCAGGTGTTCCCCGTGACGGTGTAGGGCAGCGATTCGATGACGATCGGATTGGAGAAGTCATCGCCCGTGACGCCTGACGAGGTGGGTGCGAGCGGGGTGCCGATCCCCTCGACCTTCGCGGGCCTGGACGCCCGATAGGCGTCCGGGGTCTGGGCGAACGCGGATGCGGTCATGCCGCAAAGCAGGAGAAATGACGACAACAGGGACCGCATGGCATGGATTCCGACTCGGCATGTGCCGGGCAAGGTGGTGGCCGGGAGCGTCCGGGCCGGAAGTGGTGGGGAGTGGGGCCGCGGACGGGCAAGTGGGAATCCAAGTATAGGGGGGTGGCCGCACGACCGTGCAAACGGAATCCTCGGGCGGGCAAATTCGGAGCGCACGGGCCCCGCAATATGCATGAAATGGTGCAGGGAGGGCTCGTTTCTGCACTACCTGCCCGTATACCATTGCGGGATGCCCGACAACGGCCGGGGCGCCGGCAGCTGGCCTCCCGTGCCAGCGGCTGCTGTGCGGCGGGAGGAAGCTGCCCGTCGCGTTTCGCGCAAGTACACCACCCGGGGGCCAGAACGCATCCCGGTGAACATTGCCCTTGAAGCGCACCCCCCCGGCCCGTTACGTTCGCGGTTACACGCCACCGGATGGCCATCGCTCCGAATGGAGAGCGCCGCACAGAGCCCCGGCAGAGCGTAGATCCTACCCCCCGTACGGTCGACGCCGGTGCCCTGGCCAGTCGTTGAGATCGACCCGATGGGGGATCCGGTGTCTCAGCCCACAGTTCGGCGGCTTGCATTCTGCCTCGCGTGCATCGCGTTCGCGGGAGCGCCGCCAGGGACTGCGCGGGCCGCCGCAGTGATCGCGGCGACGCCGACTTCCGCGGCCTGCACCTCCACGGATGCCTGCCTGCAGGTCCCGGTCACCATCACTGCCGTTCCGACACCTCCGGGGTTCACGGGTGTGCGTGGGGTGCATGTGATCCTGCATCTGACCGGAACGCTCAGGCTCTGCACGTCGAGCCCCCTCGCGGACATCACCCAGGGAACGTACCTCCAGCTCGCCGGGGGTTCGACGACCGGTCTCGTGTTTGCCACCGACAACACCGGAAGGATCACCGTCGACCAGGCGATCACCGCCGGCGCCTGCCAGGTGGCCCAGGCGGGAACGCTGTTCACATTGAATCTGGCGACGACCGTCGCGGGCGGCAGCGGAACGGTCGTGATCGACGAGGTGACCGTCCGCGATTGCCCGAATGTGGGGATCGCGGCAGCCCCGGGACCGCCCGCAGCGGTCTCTTTCGCCAGTGGTGGCGGATCGCCTCTCGTGCTCACGATCACGCCCGTGCCCTCGGTGATCTGGCCGCCGGATAAGAAACTCCACAACATTCACGTGAATTTCTCCGTGTCCGGCGCCTGCGGAACTCCGGTCGTGACCCTCACGTCGATCACGGCGAGCTGCGCCCCGAAGGAGGAAGGCTCCGTCAAGAAACCGGACGTCGTCGGGGCCAGTTTCGGCCAGCCGGATTTCGACTTTCAATTGCGCGCGCGCCAATGCGATCGCGATCACGAGAACGGCGACGATGACGATGACGAGTGCGAAGATGCTTGCGAGGACGCGTGCGACGCCCAATGCAACACCTCGTGCGACCGCCACTGCGACCAGATCCAGGACGCGAGACTCCGGGAACAGTGTCGGAGGCAGGAGCGGGAGTGCAGGCAGAAGTGCGAAAGCACGTGCGATCGCGCCTGCGACGAGAGGTGCGAGCTGGACCGGGACCTCATCTACACGATCACCTATACCGCTACGGACAACGGCACCCGTTCGGTGACCGCGACGGCCACGGTGCGCGTCCACGGGGACAAGAAGGGCCACGCGAGCCTCACCGTTGGTCCCAGCGGTCCCCCGAACCCCTACGGCGCGGCGCAGACGCCCGAACTGAGCCTCGTGATCCCCTCGATCCCTCGCTCGGATGCCCTCAAGGCGAGCGGCGCGGAACAGCAGGTGGATCGATCGCAAGGGGAGAACGCGCCCGTTCCACAGCTTCGTTTCGATGGCACGGACATCGACCCGACCCAGATCTTCCTCGGGAACTCGACCGCGCTCATCCCGGTGACCGGACTCGGGATTGGGGATGCCGACGCCAACGGCTACGACGATCTCGTGGCCGCCCTCGGGACGGATCTCGTTCACGCCGTCCGGAGCCTGGTGGTGAGCGCCGACGACCCCATAATGCTCTACTTCCGGACGCGGAGCGGCGGCGCATACGAGGTGAGCGGGCTGTTTGGTGATGGGGCGTCGGTCGCGGTGGTGCCACCCCCGACCGGAGACCCTGCTCGGGGGGACGATTCCTTCCGCGGCCAGACCGTCACGACCCGTCGCCTCGAGACCGAGCTCGGGACCTCCTATCCTAATCCCTCGCGCGGCGAGTTCGCGGTGACCGTCGACCTCGCGGACCGCTCCGAGGCGCGCGTCGAAGTTTACGATCTTCGCGGCGCGATCGTCCGCACCCTGATGACGGGGGTACACCCGGCCGGGCGGTTTGACCTGGTCTGGGACGGCCGGGATGAGCGAGGTCGATTGGCCCCGAATGGTCTCTATCTGATGCGCATGCGAACCAGCAGGTATCACGCGTCGCGCAGCATACTCCTGGTGAGATAGGGATTCGCGCAAACTCCGCAGTCTCTCGAGACGTCCTGCACGCCCGGCGGCGAGGCAGGGCGTTTGCGTGTGCCCACCGCGGAGCACTCGCCATGGCCGCACGGGTACGCACCGACGCAATACGATTTCTGCGTTTCGATAGGCGGTTATTCGTTGCGAAGTCCTCAACACGCGCCTAGAGTGCCGTAAACTGGGAGCTCTCGAGCAGTTCAACGCTCGCGCTCCCTATGCTGGAGGAGCTCTGTCGAGCAGCGCGCTGCATGGCCGATCGCTCGAGGGAGTTCTTCTAAGCCCGCCTCGATCCCCCCCGGCGAGGCAGCGAACGTCGAGTGTCGATCGTCCTTTGGCCGCACCTGACGCGGCTGTCTGCCGCCGAGCGCGACCCTCTGAGCTCAAATCGGATCACGGCCCCAGCCGCTGCCGCGCGGTGGTCGCCAACGAGCACGCAGCGGCGATCCAGACGAAGGGAGAACCATCGATGAGCGCTCGTCGATCGAAGTTCGTGCTGGTGCTTCCGCTGCTGACGGCGTACCTGCTTGCGGGATGGGTTCCAGGCACCGCGGGAGCTACAACCTACGATCTGCCGGCGACCACTCCGGGCTCGATCACCGCAACGACGGGGCCAGGTTCCACCGTTACCGTCCCGATCCGGATCACAGGGTTCAACAATCCGACGACGGTCGGAGTCGTGCTCTTCACGGTATCGGTGCAGCTGTCGTCCGGGCTCAAGTTCTCGCCGAATGCGAACGTGGCGATCAGCTCGGGCGACTTCTTGAACAACCAGTCTCCCGTTCGAAATATCACCATCGTTCCGACGATCATCTCGAGCACCCAGGTGACGTACGACTGCACCGTCTCGCCCTGCATCACGGCGTACCCCTCACCGTCCACCGCGACCACGGATGTGCTCTTCAACCTCGTCGTGGGAACCACGCTTCTCACCGGGAACAGCGCCGAGACGGTATCCATCAATCCAGCCGCGGGGGGCGGGCCGATTCTGCGGGATTGCAATCAGACGAACCTCGCCATCAGCTGCGGTATCTGCACGGTCCCGATCCAGGTCGCCCTGTGCGGTCCGGTTGGACCTCCCACGAACCTCACCGCGACGCCGGTCAAGTCCGGAAACGGGAACACGCCCCCCGGCATCGCCGGCATCAGGCTGGATTGGCAGATTCCAGGTGGTACGCCCGCGGGTGCCACCATGGATATCTGGCGAGCGCCGTTCGGGTTCGAGAGGCCGACCGGCACGTGGGTGAACCCCTATCCGGAGTATGACGACGACAACCTGTTCATCGCCCAGCCGCCCGCAACGCCGACGGGGCACGCCCCGAGCGCGATCCTGGGGTGGACGAAGGTCGGGACGAGCCCGCTCGCGAGCGCGCTGACGTTCACCGACAAGCCCCCGGCTCGCGGGTTCTGGTATTACGTCGTGATCTTCACCGACCCGTGCAACCTGAGTCTGGTCTCGAACATGACCGCGGGCACGCTCGATTACCTGCTGGGGGACATGAACGGCGTGGCCGGCGTTGGTGACAACACGGTCAACGCGGCGGACGCGTCCGCACTCGGCGCGGCCTACGGCGCCACCCCGACGGCGGCCAACGCCTATCTCGATTTCGGCCCGACGGAGACTCACACGCCGGACGGTCTGCCGCACCCGGACGATCTCATCGGATTCGATGATCTGATCATCTATTCGATGAACTTCAACAAGGGTCCGTCACCGCAACTCGCTCGAGTGCCGGCGGCCACGCCCGAGGACGCGCTGGAGCTCGAGGCTCCCGCGAGCGTGCGGGCTGGCGAGACGTTCAGCGCGAGCCTTCGCCTCCGGGGGGCTGGCGACCTGCAGGGAGTCTCGGCGCAACTGGGCTGGGATGCCGCCGTCGCCGACCCCGTGTCGGTCGAGAGCGGTGGGATGGTCGAGTCCCAGGACGGGCTCCTCCTCTCCGCCGGTCCCGGAAACGTGGACGTCGCAGTCATGGGTCGCGATCGGCCAGGCTTGTCGGGGGAGGGCGTGCTCGCGACCGTGAGCTTCCGCGCGAAAGCCACCGGCAATCCCCACATCGGGATCGCGAGTGTGGATGCTCGCGACCAGGCCAATAAGAAAGTGGATCTGCTGAGCCCTTCGCCGTCGAGCCCGATCGCGACGGCGCTGGCACCGGCGTCCCCCAATCCGTTCAAGCGAGCCTCGACATTCGGGTTCAGCCTCGCCCGGTCGGGCCCCGCCGAGCTCGCGATCTTCTCCGTCGACGGGCGCCGGGTGAAGACGCTGTTCGCCGGTACTCGTGGAGCCGGCGCGTATCGCGTGGCCTGGGATGGAACCGATGACGCCGGCCGGACAGTCCCATCGGGGCTCTTCTTCGCCCGGTTGGCCACGAGGGAGGGTCGATTCACCTGCTCCGTCGTCAGAGTGAAGTGATGCTCCCGAACGCGGGCGCGCCTTCTGTCCAGCCCCTTGCGCACTTCAGCATTATGGCAGCTTGCAGCAGCCGCAGCCGCGCGGTTCTCGCGCGCGAGCCCGGTGCGGCGAATCGGACGAAGGGAGAATCATCGATGAACACGCTCTTCAAGCTCACGTCCTCGCTCGTGCTCCTCACGCTGCTCGCGCTGGGGGGCGCTGCGACGCCCACGGAGGCGGCCGTGCCGGCACCGGGTCCGGGACCTTCGTTCGATGCGCCCTTCCCGCTGCTTCCGGGCGCGGGCTCGACGATGGCGGTCCAGGCCGATTTCGATCTGGACGGCAGGATGGACATCGCGGTGACGAATCAGGTTGCCGGGACGGTGTCGATTCTGTTCGGGCCCACGTTCTCGACCGTCCTCTCGTTCCCGGTCGTGTCGGGAAACAGCCTGGCGCAGCCCGTCTACCTCGCGGTCGGAGACTTCAACAAGGATGGGAAGCCGGATCTCGTGGTGGTGAACCGGCAGGACAACAGCGCCACCGTATTCAAGAACACACTCACCGGCAGCACGTTGACCTTCACGACGTCCCGCATCCCGATCCCGCTCCCGGCCGGTGCGACCGGCAGCCAGCCCGCACAGGTCGCGGTCGCCGACGTGGACGGCGACGGGAACCTCGATTTCGCCACCGCGAACTACCTGAGCAACACGATCGCCGTGTTCTTTGGCGACGGCACGGGCATCACCTTCCTGGCGCACCCCACGAAACTCTACTCGTTGTCGGGGGCGGTCTCGGGGACGAACCCGAACTCGATCGTCTTCACCGATCTCAATCGGGACGGCAAGCCCGACGTCGTCGTGGGAGCGAACAACGGCTCGCAGCTGTTTGTACTGGTCAACACGGGTTCTGCCACCGATCCCTATGTCGCCAACGGCACGTTCGCGAACCCGATGCCCTACACGATCGGCGCGAACCCGGTCGCGGCCGCAGCCGCGGACATGAACGGCGACTTGAGCCCGGACGTTGTCGTCTCGAACAACGGGGGAGTCAACGGTACCCCGGTCATTTCGATCCTCTTCGGGAACGGGGATGGATTCCTCGGGACGGCTCCCTGTCTGCAGGGGGGCTGCGGCGCCGGCAGGCGGCTCGATATTCCGGGTGTCGGCGCGAGCCCGCAGGGCGTGGTCGTGGGCGATATGAACGGCGACAGCTACCCTGATTTCGCGGTCGTGGACGACAGCCACGGGACTGGCGACGGGCTCCGGATCTTCCTCGGCAACGGGCTCGGCTGCTTTGGCAACACCGCCCCGGTGGGTTCGCCCTGCGGAACCTGGGCGCCGACCAACTGGGTTCCGGGAACCCTTCCCCGGGGCGTGGGATTGGGCGACATGAACGGCGACGGCAGGCCCGATCTGTACGTGGCGAACACCGTGGCCCCGGGGCTGACGTTGTTCACGAACAACCTGCCCGGCGCCGCGGCGTGCGCGGCCGCGGTCACCCCTCCGACCTGCATCACGACCCGGACGCCCTGCCTGGGGATGGACGTGAACATCAGCAACGTCGTGCCCGGCGGAGCGGCCGTGCGTGGCTACAGCCTGACCCTCAGATTGTCGACCAATCTCGCGCTCTGCCTGCCGCCGAGCCCGATTGGTCCGCTGCCCGCGGCGGCGTTCGTGAAGGGGGATTTCCTTCCCGGCCTTCTCGGGACGAGGAATACCGAGCAGCACATCACGCTCAATGCCGACGGTTCCTACACGGTCGACGAGGTGATCCTCGATCCGCCGACACCGGGCCCGGCGAGCTGCGGCCCGACGAGCGGCGCCGGCAAGCTCTTCACGGTATTCGTGGCCGCCGCGTCCCCCGCCATCACTCGCGCGACCGGTACGGTCTCGATCACCGGGCTCGTCTTACGGGACTGCAACAACGGCCCGCTCACCGCATTTGCCTGCCCGACGTTCTCGCAGGGCACGGTCACGATCAAGCGGATCGATCCGCTGGCCGCCACCGCGCTCCGGGAGCGTCAGAACAAATCGGGGAACAACCCGACCGGGAGCCCCACTCCTCCTGCGGCCCAAACGACGGCGATCACAGTGAGCTGGACGCCGCCCCCGAACGACACGGACTCGCCGCCGGCGACCACCCGAGTCGACGTCTGGCGCGCCCCGTTCGTCGCGGGCACCAGCGGCGCCTGTTCGCTCGTCAACGGCTATCCCGATTATCAGGGCCAGGTGCCGACGGCCCCATCGCTCACGACGCTCTATCCCGCAACGAGCGTCCTGACATTCGGCGCCAGGACCGACGTGACGGCGGCGAGCCCTCCCGTGGCGGTCGCGATTGGGGATCTGAACGGGGACTGCAGGTCGGATCTCGTCACGGCGAACAGCGCCACCTCGAACAACATCTCGGTCTTTCTTGGGGCGAGCACGCCGGGGCTGTTCTCTCCCAAGCAGGATTTCACCGTCAATGGCACGCCGAATGCCGTCGCGATCGGTGATGTGGACGGTGACGGCCGACCCGACATCGTGACGACGAATGTCGGAGCCACCAACAACGTTTCGATCCTGAGGGGGACAGGGACGGTCGGCCTCTTCAACCCGAAACAGGATTTCACCGTGGCCGGGAGTCCCGTGGCGATTGCGATCGGTGACTTCAACGGCGATGCACGGCTGGACCTCGTGACGGTCAACAATGGCACCACCAACAATGTTTCGGTGCTGCTCGCGACCGGGACACCCAGCCTGTTCGCCCCCAAGCAGGACTTCACGGCCGGGGCCAATCCCATCGCGGTTGCGCTCGGCGACATCAACAACGACGGTCGGCTCGATGTGGTGACCGCGAACAACAGCGCCACCAACAACATCTCCGTCCTCCTGGGGACGACACCGACGGGGCTGTTCGCCCCGAAGCAGGATTTCACGGTCGCGGCCAATCCCCGGGCGATCGCGATCGCCGATCTGGACCTCGACGGCAAACTGGACGTCGTGACGGTGAACGGCGGGGGCACCAGCAACGTTTCGCTGCTCCCGGGCACCGGCACGGTCGGACTCTTCGCCGCCCGGCAGGATTTCACGGTCGCGAGCGGTCCGCTTGCGGTCGCGATCGGCGACATGAACGGCGACAGCAGGCCCGACGTGGTGACGGCGAACAATGGTGCCGCCGGCAACGTGTCGGTGCTGCTGGGAGCGGGCGCCAGCCCCGTGTTCACGACCGGCCATGTCGACTTCACGGCCGCCGGCAATCCCTTGGGTGTCGCGATCGGTGACGTGAACGGGGATGGCAGGCTGGACGTTGGGACGATGAACGGCGGGGTCACGACGAACGTCTCGGTGCTGCCCGGGGGGTCGGGCACCACGGCGCCGTGGGTCAGGGTGAAGACGATACCCCCTGCCGCGATCAATCAGCCCTTCAGTTTCATCGACCAGAGCTTCCCGCTCCTGGGTCCTGGCCCTTTGAAGCAGCGGGGTTACTGGTACTACCTGGTCGTGCGCGTCGACGAGTGCGGGACCCCCTCCGCGCTCCTGGGTCCGAGCTCCGATGCCCTCTCCCTCGACTCGGGGACGCTCAACTACCACCTGGGCGATGTTGCGAGGCCGGACGGCGCGACCTGCTCAGGCGACAACGAGGTCACCGCGGCCGACCTGCTGGCGTTCGTGACGGCCTGGAACCTCCCGATCCCGCTGGGACAGGCCGACCCCCAGGGCCGCAATTGCTGGGATTTCGGGCCGTCGGTTTCCGGCACGGCGAACCCGGGCAGCGTGGATCAGCGGCCCTCGCGTGACGGCGTGATCAACCGGGAAGAGCTGGTGCTCTGGGCACTCAACTTCAAGCAAGTGAGCGCGCCGCAGTTCGCGGCGCTGCCCCTTGCGGGCGATCACGACGAGTTGACGCTGGAGGCGCCCGCCCGCGTGCGGAAGGACGAGACATTCGCCGTCAAGCTGCGGCTCAAGGGCGCGGGGGATCTGCACGGAATCTTCGCCTTCCTGAACTGGGACCAGTCGATCGCCCAGATCCTCGCGGTCGAGTCAGATGAGCTGGCCCGTTCGCAGAATGCGATCGTGCTCTCCGAGGCGGGCGGGATCGTGGACGCCGCGGTGCCGGGTTCCGATCGGCCGGGGTTCGCGGGCGAGGGCGTGCTCGCCACCGTCACGTTCCGCGCCCTGTCGGACGGTCAACCCCGCGTCGCCATTGGGAAGATCGACGCGCGTGACCGGACGAATAGCCGTGTGTTCGTTTCGGGAGGTCAGCAAGTGGCCCCAGCCGCCACGGGACTCGCGCCGGTCTTGCCGAATCCATTCACCCGCACCGCCGAGCTGCGCTTCAGCCTCGCGGTTGGTGGTCGTGTCGATCTGACGATATACTCGGTCGACGGGCGACGCGTGAGGAGCCTGGCCGCGGGAAGCCGACCCGCGGGAGAGTATCGCCTGGGGTGGGATGGAACTGACGAGAGCGGCCGGCGAGTTCAACCCGGGCTGTTCTTCGCACGGCTCGTGACCCCACAAGGGCGTTTCAACCGCACGCTCGTGATGATCCGATAGAATCCCCTCAAGGAAGACGGGACGTTGGCCGAAGCCGGTCTGGCGAGGAGTCGAACTCCGCCAGGCCTGGTTCGCGTCCCCGTGCCAACACCTGACGGGCCGCCACAAGGAGTGAGAAATGATCTTTGACCAGGCAAGGAAGCCCCGGGGCCGTGAGCTGAGAGCGCATTCGCTCATCGCCGTCCGGTTGGCGTGTCTACTGATGCTGTCACCTTCGCTCACGCTCCCTGGCGGTCTCGGGGTGGCGCACGCGGCGACGGCCGTGACCGGGATAAATGCCGCGTTGGTCCCGCAGGGGCAGACGGTTACCCCGGGCGCCGACTTCACCGTCGACGTCCAGGTCACCGACACGAGCGAAGGTTTCAACGGCTGGGAGGCGACGATCGCCTACGACCCCGCCGCCCTGACCTACGTGCCGCAGTCCCCGACGAGCAAGCAGCAGGGTTGTTTGATGACCGGCGTCTGCAGCAACTCTTGCGGGAGCCTTTATCTCCAGATCGAGCCAGCATCGGACAGCGTTTACGTACTCGATGCGCTGCTCTGCGCTCAGACGTTCGTCACGGCACCGGGACAGCTTTTCACGCTGCACTTCAGAGCCTCGAACACTCCGCAGCAGACGCGGGTGTACTTCAGACAGCTGGCATTCTACAGCGGCTCGCACGTGCTGGCTCCGTTGACGTTCACCGACGCGCAAGTCGGCATCGGGATGCCCGCCGCGGCGGTCGATCCCGGCTCCCCCAAAGCCGGCCTTCGACTGAGCGCGACGCCCAATCCGGCTCGCGGTGCGGTCACGTTCGCGCTGGAATCGGAGCACTCGGGCGAGCAGGAGATCTCCGTGCACGACGTCCAGGGACGCACGGTCCGGGTGCTGTCGCGGGGCTGGCAGCCGGCGGGATCGCGGCAGATGACGTGGGACGGCAGCAATGACTCGGGCGGACGTGCTGCGCCCGGCGTGTATCTCGTGACGCTCCGCGTGGGGAGTCTCCGGACGCAGAGTCGCGTCACGCTGCTCGACTGACACGAGGGCTTGGTCGCGGCCGCCCGAGGTCACTCGGGCGGCCGCTTCCGTTTTGAGGTTCACTCGGCGCTCCCCGCGCCCGTCCCGACGATGAGCGTGATGCGAGGGACCCAAGCTGTTGCGAAAACGTCAGGTGGCGGCTCGGATTCGCAGAGGTGCCTCGTGCCGGACTTCCACCACCTCGTTCACCCATCGCGGGCGCGCACGCGCGACCGCTGTGCGGACACGCAAAAAGAATCGTTGACGACCCATTCGACCGGCCCTAGCGTGTCGCCCAGACGTCGGTGTGCCAAGGAGGCCATCGTGATCGCCCTTCACCAAATCAATCGTGGTGCCTGCGCCGCCCGTGGCCATTTCATGGTCTCGGGCATTTTCGTGCCCGCGTGGTTCGCGGGCGGATGCATGGGCAGGTTCGCGTGCGGGTTCGCGTGCGAGAATTCGGCTGCGGAGGACGTGGGTGAGGAGCACGCACGCCGGCCATGATCGGAGCATCCGTCGGGACGCGGCCGAACGCGCGAGCGCGTCGCGGCCGCTGAGCACGACGGAGCGGCGCTGGCTGCTCGATCAGCTGGCCCGGCAAGGTATGAGTGGTAGGCGCAATGGAGCCGCCGCGGCGGAGCCTGCGGCGATCCCAGGGGGGACCTCGGACATGATCACCAGCAATCCGGGCACCCATGGAACCCAGGCGGCACCGGCGGAGACGCCCGAGATTCTGGCGGATCCGACGCCCGCCCTGGAGCCGTCGGCGGCCCCGGTGGGCCCGACGCGACCAACGCGGGTCGCGCTCGCCACCACCAGGGCGGCCACCGCGGCGGCCGCAGCCGCGAGCCAGGTTGCACGGGGCGCGAACCGCGCCGCGCCCCCGATGGTAGCCACGCCGTATCGCGCGGTGTTTGCCTGCGCCATGCAGGCGCAGGGTGCCCCGGAGGAGGCGTAGGCCTCATCCACCGCCCGTGCCGGGGCGAGCAAGGGATGACCGGCGCATGGCCCATGCGCGCGCCTCGAGGCGCACGGGCCCGTGTCGGCCGTCCCCGGGAAGGGAGGTGACAAGACACATGGCGCGCTTCCGCATCCACGACCTGAATCAGATCGAGCGGACGCCCACGTCGCCCGCGTCGCTGCGCAACAAGCTCAGCGACATGATCCTGAGCTCGGTCAACGCACGAGCGAAGGTGGAGGTGATCAACCCGGAGACCGGGGAGTATCGCATCGTGCTCCAGGGGACGTTGGACAAAGAGGAGACCAAGTTCGACGAGAGCTAGTCGCAGGCACACCCCAAGGGGGTGATCCAGATGCCGAGAATGGCTTCAGACAGACTGACCGCGATCGAGCGCTCTCCCGCGTCACCATCGGCCCTGTCTTCGGGGATCTGGGACGTGTTGAGCCACTCGATCGCGAGCAGGGCCAGAATCGAGGGCTTCAACTACGAGACCGGCGAATACCGGGTCGTTCTCCAGGGAACACTGGACCTGGATCCGACGAGCAAGGAGCCCTGATCAGTGTAGCCCGCGGCGGGGGGAAATCGAGGCTTCCTCCCGCCGACCGTTCGCGCGGCCGTCGCGTTCGGACGCCCGCGCACCACCCGCCGCCGCTGCCGGAGCGCGACGTGATCCACATCCAGTCCATGGCGTTCGCCACGTTCGCGGAGATCGAGCCGTTGAACCCCGCGTTCCGCAAACGCCATCCCAAGATGCGCGTCACCGTGGACGCCGAGCCCGCACCGCACATGTCGGAGGACCTGCTGCTTCGGAGCCTCGCCGCCGCGTTCCCGGGGCTCGCCCGCCATCAGTGCCGCGCGGCCGCGGCGGACGGCGGCGTGGCCTCCGGTGGCACGCGCATCCTGCTGGTTCCCGCCGACCCGACCGCGAACCAGGCGCACGTGTTCGAGCACTTGACGCTCGAGATGCTGGCCGCGCTGGGCGACGCGTCGGATCGGCTCTCGGGCGTGACGTGCGCTTACGCGGACCCGCCGGAGCGGAACGACGTGTTCGTGGAGTGCGACGACGCCGACACCGGCGCCCTCGCGGCGTGGCTCGCCGCCGAGACCATCAATGGAGTGTTCGCGGGGGAGAGCGCGACACCGCTCTACCCGGACGTGCTGCGCTGCGCGCGCCTGATCCACGGCGCGCCGGCGCACGCGTGGACGCCCCGACGGCTCGCGCGCGGCACCGGCATCCCCGAGGCGCGCGCTGCGAACGCGCTCGCGGTGCTGACCCGCGCGCGGCTCGTGCAGAGCGTCGACTTCTCGATGAACTTCAGCGGTGAGCCCTACTACCGGTGCACTGCGGCGGGGTTGCGCGGCGCAATCCGCGAGGAAGCCCGATGAGCGGACGCGTCCGCCCCGTGCGGAGCGATGCGCGCTCCCCTCCGGCCCGCCGCCGTGGCAGGGGATCCGCCCGTCCCCGGACTGCGCGTCGCGCACGAACGGCAGCCCTGGGCGTGGTCGCACGCCGTCGACGGCGTGCGCGGGGGTGGGCC
>DATDEX010000059.1:0-3884 GCA_036522895.1 Candidatus Eiseniibacteriota bacterium
GGCCGCGAGGAGCCGGCGGCGGCCGCGTGCGCCTGGGTCGCGGCGCACGCCGCGGCATTCGGACTTGCCGCCGGAGCGGACGAGGTCCGCGTCGAACGCCTCGAGGCGCTCGCGGGCGCCGGGCATCGCATCCTGCTCCAGCAGTACTGGAACGACATCCCCGTCGAGTCCGCGGACGCCCGCTGCATCGTGGACGCCACCGGCGCGCTCCGCTACGTGGCCTCCGGGTTCCTGGTCGGTCTCGACGCACCGCGGCGTCCCCGCGTCTCGCGAGCCGCCGCGATCGCGGCCGCGGCGAACGCCTCGGGCGCCTCGCTCCTCCGGGCCACGGCGAGCGCCCGGCTCTGGGTGCGGCGCCGCGCGGACGGCGATCGGCTCGCCTGGGGCGTGCGGCTCGCGCTCGCGAACGAATCGGTCCCGACGATCTGGGTCGACGCCGTGGGCGGCGACCTGCTCGCGATCGACTCCGGCTGCGCCAACGCCGTCGGGCTCGCCTACCCGACCGATCCGCGCGGGCCGCTCGTCGAGGTGCCGCTCGAACGGCTCCTGCCGGGGAGCGGGCTCGTCTCGCACGAGGCGGGGATCGCGGACGTTCTGGAGCCACCCGTGACCCCACGGGGTCCGGACGGCGACTACCGCTATCCACCCAGCGATCCGCTGTTCGACCAGGTGAACGTCTACTGGCACACGGACCACTACCTGCACGATTTTCTCGGAGGGCTCGGCTACGCCGGCCCGCCGGAGTCGCTGGTCGTGCGGGTCAACGTCTCGCTCGAGCCGTTCGTCGCGCAGACGACGCAGCAGTTCGTCCACCTGGGCCGCCCGATCGCCGGCTTCGTCCAGGACGTGGCGCGGGCGGACGACATCATCTACCACGAGCTCACGCACGCGGTGATCTACGGCTTCGGGATCCAGCCGACGGGAGCGCGCGGCGAGGCCGGGGCGTTTCACGAAGGGCTGGCGGATTATTTCGCCGCCGCGCTCACCGGCGACCCCGCGATCGGGGAGTGGCTCTACCTCACGTACCCGACCGGGGTGACGCGCGTGGACCAGCCGGTGGACCCGTGGAACTACGCCCACTACGGCCGGGTGGCTTACGGCGGCGGCGACGCGGGCACCGTCTACGGCAACGGCATGATCCTGTCCTCCACGCTCTGGGACCTGCGCGGCGCGATCGGGAGCGCGGCCGATTCGCTCGTGCTCGAATCGCTCACCTACCTGCCGAGCGCGCCGATCTGGTCGCAGTTCGCGAACGCGCTGCTTCAGGCCGACCAGGATCACCACGCCGGCCGGTTCGCGGGCGCGATCGCCGGCGCGCTGCTGCGGCGCGGCATCCGCGGCATCGCGACGGCCGACTTTCGCGGTCCCCGCACGCTCGCGCCCGGAGTGGAGGGCGAGTTCGACGCCGAGCCCTGCTGCGGCGGTACGTTCGGCGCGGATCGCTGGCGGGTCCGCAGCATGTGCCGCGGGATTCCGTGCAGCGAGTGGCGCGACGTCGGCGAGGGGCCGACGTTACGGCTCGCGTTCAAGGACGACTCCGAGCTCGAGCTCACCGTGCACACGCCGTGGAACGACACGCTCACCGCGGCTCACTTCGTCGACGTGCACCCGCCGGAGCTCATCGTCGAGGGCCCGGAGCGCGTGGCGCAGCGCTCGCGTGCCACGTGGATCGCGCACATCACCGCCACCGGCCCGGCGAGCGTCACGTGGGAGCGCACGTGGCATCGGTTCGGCGAGCACGCGCAAACCGTCGGGGAGGGCCTGACCTGCTCGCTCTTCGCGGACACCGCGATGGACCTGGACGTCACGCTCGTGGACGGGCTCGGTCGCACCGCGGCTCGACACCTCGTGGTGGCCACGTTCGTGGACCATCCGCCCCCGCTCGGCCCCACCGCGTTCCGGATGTCGCAGCAACTGGACGCGCGCGCACGGCGGGCCGAGACGACGATCGAGCTCCCGCACGCGACGCCGCTGGAGCTCACGGTCTACGACGTGCGCGGACGGCTCCGCGCCACGCTGTGGGGAGGGCCCGCCGAGCGCGGCACGCACGTCGTCCGCTGGGACGCGAGCGGGCTCGAGCCGGGCGTTTACTTCCTGCGCCTGGTCGCCCGACCCACCGGGATCCTCGAGCGGTTCGTCGTCGTTCGATGACGGCCCGGCCGGGCCGCTTGAGAGGTTCGCCGCCGAGGGCCTAGACTGCGCGCTTCCCCTTACCTGCTGCCGGTCCGCCGCCGCCCGGGCCCGTCCTTGGGACGGCTGCCCCGGGCGAGGCCCCCCTGGAGACGCGCGTGAGCGACAAGGACGCGATCAAGCAGTACGTCGAGGACCTCACCGACCAGTCGGACGATTTCTCGCGCTGGTACAACGAGGTCGTGCGCAAGGCGCAGCTCGCCGACTACACGCCGGTGCGCGGCTCGATGGTCATCCGGCCCTACGGCTATGGGCTCTGGGAGCACATGCAGCGCCTGCTCGACCGGCGCCTCAAGGCGACGGGCCACCAGAATGCCTACTTCCCGCTCCTGATCCCCGAGTCGCTGCTCCAGCTCGAGGCGGACCACGTCGAGGGCTTCGCGCCGGAGTGCGCGTGGGTCACGGAGGGCGGCCGCGAGAAGCTCGAGGAGCGCTACGCGATCCGCCCGACGAGCGAGGCGATCATCGGGCACATGTACTCGCGCTGGATCGAGAGCTACCGGGACCTGCCGATGCTCCTGAACCAGTGGTGCAACGTCATGCGCTGGGAAAAGGTCACGCGGCTGTTCCTGCGCACGGCCGAGTTCCTGTGGCAGGAGGGACACACCGCGCACGCGAGCGAGCCGGAGGCGCGCGAGGAAGTGCTGCGCATGCTCGATGTCTACCGCGACTTCGTCGAGACCGAGCTCGCGATTCCCGTCTACGCCGGGCGAAAGAGCGACGCGGAGCGTTTCGCCGGCGCGCAGGAGACCTACACGGTCGAGGGCCTCATGAAGGACGGCAAGGCGCTCCAGGCCGGCACGTCGCATCATCTCGGCCAGCATTTCGCGAAGGTCTTCGACATCACCTACCAGGACGAGCAGGGCAAGCGCCAGTTCGTCTGGCAGACGTCGTGGGGCGTGTCCACCCGCCTGATCGGCGCGCTCGTCATGGTGCACGGGGACGACCAGGGCCTGCGGCTCCCGCCGAACGTCGCGCCCGTGCAGGCGGTGATCGTCCCCATCTCGCGGAAGGACGAGGACCGGGCCCTCGTGCGCGGCTTCGTGGATCGCGTCCGCGAGGTCCTGGGCGAGCGAGTGCGGCTGCACGTGGACGACCGCGAGCAGTACTCGCCGGGCTGGAAGTACAACGAGTACGAGATGCGCGGGGTCCCGCTGCGGCTGGAGATCGGGCCCCGGGACGTGGCGAGCCAGGCGGTGATGTGCGTGCGCCGGGACACGCGCGCCAAGGAGTCGATCCCGCTCGCCGCGCTCGCCGAGCGCGTGCCGGCGTTGCTCGCCGAGGTGCAGGCGTCGCTCTTCCAGCAGGCGCTCGCGTTCCGGACCGCGAACACCGTGCTGGCCAGGTCGAAGGACGAGGTGCTCGCGCACTTCGCGGCCGACCGGCGCGGATTCGTGGCGGTGCCCTGGGACGGCTCCGCGGCGTTCGAGGCCGAGGTGAAGGAGGCGACCGGCGCGACGCTCCGCTGCATGCCGCTCGACACGGCGCGCTTCGCCGAGCTCGAGCGCCCGGGGCACCGGATCGCGCTCTTCGCGCGCTCCTACTGAGTCGCCCCGCCGTGGCGCCGGCGCGCGTGCTGGTGCGGCTGCCGAACTGGCTCGGCGACGTGATCATGGCGAGGCCGGTGCTCCACGCGCTGCGCGCGGCCTGGCCGGGGGCGCGCGTGCTCGGTGTGGGGCCCGCCGGGCCGTGTG
>DATDEX010000060.1:0-15142 GCA_036522895.1 Candidatus Eiseniibacteriota bacterium
CCTCCTTCTCGTCGCGCGCGCGCTGCTTCGCCCCCAGCCGCTGCGCCTCGGCCCGGCTCTCCTGCCACGAGCCGTACGCGGCCACCGCGCCCTGCGCCGGCTTCACGACCGCGCCGTGCATGAGCGCACCGATCCAATGGAACCCGAGCTCGCTCGCCGCGAGCGCGCTGGCGAGGAGGAGCGCGCCGCCCACGACCCACGAGCCCACGGCGCCGAGCGAGGTCTGGAGCGCGAGCGAGGAGGCGAGCCCCCAGCCACCGGCCCACGTCCAGCGATCGAGGCCGGAGAGGCCGAACAGCGTGCAGAGCTCGAACACGAGGAGCGCGGCGAGCGCGCTCTTCAAGAGGAGCGGTCCGGCGGCGTGGTCGTGGAGCCGGTTCCACGCCCAGACCCCGGCCAGCACGGGCACGAGCAGCGCGGCCGCGTGCCCGAACGTCCACGCCAGCGCCCACGCGAGCGCCGCCCCGACGGGACCGCAGGCGTTCGCGCTCTGCCACGGCGCGTCCCCCGCGAGCGGCCGATGGAACGTGGCGACGCTCGCGGCGGCGAGCAGCGCGAACGCGCCCAGCAGCACGGCGAGGATCTGGCGCTGGCGCTTGGCCGAGAGCGCGGAAGAGCGGGCTGATGGCACGGGAGGAGGATGGACCTGCGACCCCGTTTCCTTGGGCGGCGCGGCCGCGCCGCGGCCGTTCCCTAGGGGCGAGACCGGCCGGGGAGACCGCCCTCGCTGGCCCGCCTCCCTGGCAGGCTGCGCGGCATTGTGCCGCAGCGGGCGGCCGGGGGCAATACGAGAGACCGGGTTGCCCGTTCCAGTTGAGGGTTCAGATGCGAGTAGCGACCGAAGCCGTTAGGCTGCCGCGACATGGCCCGCCCGTCCCCGGTTCCCGTGCAGCGGCCCTCGCGCCGCGGCGAGCTGTTGCTGCTCGGTGGCGCGCTGCTCGTGGCGCTCGCCGTGCGCGTCGGGCTGGCACTCGGAAACAGCGGGCTCACCATGGACTCCCCGCTCTACGTGCGCATGGCGGAGGACGTGCTCGCGGGCCGCCTCGGGCCCTCCCCCGCGCACCACGGCTACCCGCTGCTCGTGGCGCTCGCCGCCCTGGTCGTGCCGGGTCGCGAGTTGCCGGGGCGCGTGGTCTCGTGCGTCGCGTCGCTCGCGCTGGTCGCGGAGGTGTGGGCGGTGGCGAGGCGCCGCTCGCCGCCCCGGAACGCTCTCGTCCCGGCGCTGATCGTGGCACTCCACCCGCTGCTCGCGGTCTACGGCACTGCGACCATGACCGAGGCGACGTTCCTCGCGCTGGCGTTCGGTGGCGTGGCGCTCCTCGACGCGGCCCGGCCGTTCTCGGGGGGCGTGCTGCTCGGGGCGGCCTGGTGGGTGCGCCCCGAGGCCGCGGTCGTCGCTCCGCTCGCGGTGCTGTTCGCGCCGCTCACCGCGCGGCGGCGCATGCTCGCGCTGCTCGCCGCCGCGCTCGTCGCGCTCTCGTACGGTGCGCTGCTGCGCGTGGAACAGGGGCACTGGTCGCTCTCCCCCAAGACGGCGCTCGTGCGCGCGCCGTACGCCGGGGGGCGCGCGGCCGAGTGGCGGCTCGCCGACAGCACCGCGTTCGCCGACAGCGTCGGGCTCGCCACCCGGATCGCGCGCGACGGTCCCGCGATCCTGCGCGCCTACCCGGCGCGCCTCGACGAGCACTTCCGCCAGGGCCTCGCGGCGTGGCCGCTCGTGCTGCTCGGGTTCTCGATGGTGGGGCTCGTCCGCCCCGCCGGTCGCGGTCCCTGGCTCGCCTTCGCGGCGCTGCCGCTCGTCTACCCGCTGCTTTCCGCGCCGGCCGATCTCCGCTTCTCCCAGCTCGTGCTCCCGGCGCTCGTGGTGCCGTTCGGCTTCGGCGCGGGGCCCCTCACGCGCTCGCCGCGCGCCGCGTTCACGCTCTCGGCCGTCGCCGGGCTCGTGGCGCTGGTGCTCCTCTGGACCGGGCCGACGGGTCGCCTCGCCCTCGCGTTCGACGACGGCCCCATGCCCGCGATGCGCGGCGCGGGCACCTGGCTCGCGGAGCACTCGGGCGCGGACGCGGTGATCATGGACCGCAAGAGCTTCGTGCCGTTTTTTGCCAATCGCCGCCACGTCCAGCTCCCCGACGAGCCGCTCGGCACGCTGCTCGACTACGCCCGCGCGAGCGGTGCCACGCACCTCGTCGTCGAGGAGTACGTCGTCCGCTCGCTCCGCCCGCAGCTCGCGCCGCTCCTCGACGCGCGGGACCTGGCGCACGAGCCGCGCGTGCGGCTGGTGTTCGCGCTCCGGCCGGCCCCGGGCGAGGGCGTGGCGGTGCTGGAGGTGGTGCGCTGATCCCGCCCGACGGCGCGGCGGGCGCGCGGACCCATCCTTACGGACGGGTGGACCCACCCTTCGGACGCGTGCCCCGCTCCGGGCCGCGCTACTTGGCGCCCACCGCCTCGCGGGCCGGCTCGGGCTGACCCGGCGCCTCCGTGGGCGCGGCGACGACGCCCTCCTCGAGCCAGGTGAAACGCCCGTCGAGCATCGCCCGGGCGACGCCGTAGTTGTAGGCATCGTCGTTCGACGCGAGCCCCTGAAAGAGCGCCTCGACCCGACGGCGCGAGGCCCGGCAGAACGTGTCGGCGAGCTCGTGCGGCGAGCCGCTCCCGATGCCGCGCTTCACGTCACGCTGCGCGCGCACGATCGTCGCCGACATGGCGAACAGCTCCGCGCCCACGTCCACCGCGCGGAAGAGCAGCCCCTGCTTCCGCTCGAGCGCGGGCCCGTGCACGACCATCAGGTGGAAGAGCTGCCGTGCGAGCCGGCGCGACGTGCGCTCGACCCACTGGAGGTGACCCGCCAGCCGGCCGAACTCGGCGTACTGCGGCCAGTGCCCCCAGCCGAGCCAGCGGCTCGGATACCAGCCCGCGTAGAAGACCCCGGAGCGCACGAGCCCCGCGAGGCGGCGCGGCAGTGGCACGCCGGGCATGACGACGTCGCCGGCGACCTTCAAGTGCACGTCGAGCGCCTCGCGCGCGATGAACAGCCGCATGACCTGGTTCGAGCCCTCGAAGATGCGATTGATGCGCAGGTCGCGCATCGCGCGCTCGAGCGGGATCGCCGGCTCGCCACGCGAGGCGAGGCTCGGCGCGGTCTCGTAGCCGCGGCCGCCGCGGATCTGCATCGCGTCGTCGCAGAGCGCCCAGCCGGTGTCCGTGTTCCACAGCTTGCCGAGCGCGGCCTCGAGCCGGATGTCGCTCTTCCCCCGGTCGGCGAGCAGGCAGCCCAGGTCGGCGACCGCTTCCATCGCGTAGGTGTCGGCGGCCATCCGGGCGAGCATGTGCGCCACGGCCTCGTGACGGCCCACCGGCTTGCCCCACTGCGCGCGCTCGTTGGCCCAGTGCCGGCAGACCCCGAGGCACCACTTGCCGAGCGCGGCCATGGTCGCGGGCAGCGTCAGGCGCCCGGTGTTGAGCGTGATGAGCGCGAGCTTCAAGCCCTTTCCCTCGCCCCACAACAGATGGTCCTTGGGAACGCGCACGTTCGTGAACCGGATGACGCCGTTCTCGATGCCGCGGATGCCCATGAACTCGAGCCGGTGCGGCACCTCGACGCCGGGCCAGCTCGTCTCGACGATGAACGCGCTGATCGGTCCCGGCTTGCCGTCCTTTCCGGGCGTGCGCGCCATGACCACCATGAGCTCGGCGACGGTGCCGTTGGTGATCCACAACTTCTCGCCGTTCAGGAGCCAGCCGCTGCCGTCCGCCGTCGGCATGGCGGTGGTGGTCATCCGGGCGGGGTCCGAGCCCACCTCCATCTCGGTCAGCGCGAACGCCGAGATGGCGCCCTTCGCGAGTCGCGGCAGGAAGCGCTTCTTCTGCTCGGGCGTGCCGAACATCTTGACCGGCCCCGGCACGCCGATCGACTGGTGCGCGGAGAGCAGCGCCACGAGCGACGAGCTGACCGTGGAGAGGAGCGACATCGCGCGGCAGTAGGTGTACTGCGAGAGCTCGAGCCCGCCGTACTCGCGCGGGATCTTGATCCCGAACGCGCCGAGATCGCGCAGGCCCTGAATCGTCTCCTCGGGGATCCGCGCCTCGCGCTCGATCCGCTCGGCGTCGACCTTCTCGCGCGCGAAGCGCTCGAGCGCCACGAGGAAACGCTCGGCGCGCTGCTGCTCCTCGGCGTCGGGCTCGGGCCACGGGTGGATCAGCCGCAGATCCAGCCGCCCGAGGAAGAGTTCACGGACGAACGACGGCGCTTCCCAGGTCGTCTCGCGCGCGCCCTCGGCGACGGCGCGCGCCTCGTGCTCGCTCACGTGCGGCTTGCTCGAATCGCTCATGGGGTCCTCGGGTGGGTGCCGGCGCATGGGACCGGCGCGGCCCCGGCCTTGAGGCCAAGCGGACTCTATGCCCTCCGCGAGCGGCGGCGCCAATGCGACGGGCGGACGGGCGGGCTCGCCCGATCCGGCACAGGTTTCGGCCAGAGCCGGCCGGCGCTCCAGCGCTCCGACGGGGGTGGGCCCGAGGGCCCGGTCGCGTGGAGCGCACGGCATTGCGGGTCGCGCCGACCCGGGCGAAACGCTAGCGCGGGGGCGGCGCGCTCGTGCCCGGGACCGCTCGCGGCCCGGGGTGGGCACGATCGGCGGGCCCGGGCTCCCAGCGGGCCCAGCCGGTGCCCTCGTGCCCGTAGCGGAATGCGCCCGGGTGGAGCGCCTCGGCCAGGCATTCGAGCGTTTCCGCCACCCGCGGCCCGGGCCGGTTGAAGAGCGCGTTGCCGTCGCCCAAGAACACCCGCCCCTCCCGCACCGCCCTGAGCGCCGGCCAGCGCGGATCCCCGGCGAGCGGGGCCAGCTCGGCGCGCGTGCGGGCGAGATCGAAGCCGCAGGGCGTGATCCAGATCGCGTCCGGATCGGCCGCCGCGAGTTGTTCGAACTCGATGCCGCCCGCGTGCCGGCCGGCCACGCCGAGCACGTCGTCCGCGCCGGCGAGTGCCAGGAGCTCCGGCGTCCAGTTGCCCGCCGCCATGAGCGGGTCGATCCACTCGATGCATGCGACGCGCGGGCGGCTGCGACCGCGCGTGCGCTCCGCGATCCCGCGCATCCGCGCGCGCAACCGGGTCACGAGCTGGACGCCGCGCTCGGGAACGCCCAGCGCCCCCGCGACCGCGCGCATGTCGACCCACACGTCGGCGAGCGCGTCGGGCCGCGTCGAGACGATCGCGGGGTTCGACGGCAGCCCGGCACGTACCGCCGCCTCGACGTCGCGAAGGCTCACCGCGCACACCTCGCACTGGACCTGGGTCACGAGCAGGTCCGGGGCGAGCGCGGCGAGCTTCTCGTGGTCGACGAGGTACACCGAGAGCGCCTGCGAGAGGAGTCCGCGCACGCTGCGGTCGATCTCGCGGGAGCCCGACCCGGTGTCGAAGCGCGGCGCCGTCACGGCGGGCAGGCGCTTGACCCAGGGCGGCTGGTCGCACTCGTGCGAGCGGCCCACGAGCGATTCGCCGCACCCGAGCGCGCACACGATCTCGGTGCCGGATGCGAGCAGCGAGACCACTCGGCGTGGAGCCAGGCAGTACCTCCGGGGGCTGACGAACGGTTGGACCCGGCGGAAGCTCGCGGGGCGGATGCTCGGAGCGGCGCCCGGGGCGGGGCGGCCGCCCCCTTACTACCCCGAAGGGGGCAGTTTCTCTCCCTCGGACTGAATCCGGTGGCTCCGGGCGGAGCGGCGCGAGTAACCTCGGCCGCGAGGGAGCTTCCCACCCGCCCTGTCGTCCCGGACCCCGTTCGCGAAGAGGCAGCTCATGCGCCGCCGACCCATTCCCGGCCAGCCGCTCTTGGCATCGCTCGCGTTGCTCGTGTTCCTCGCCGGACCCGCGTTCGCGCAGGCCCCGGCCACGAAGCCGCCCGTCCAGCTCTCCGCCGCCTACGCGCGCGCGCTCCGCGATCAGATCGCGCAGGGGCGGAAGCTCCCTCCCGGCATCGTCGAGCGATTCGGGCTCGACGTGCGCGAGGAGGCGCCGGCCGAGACACCCGAGCCGGAGCCTGCCGCACCGTTCGGCACCGCGCGCGCCGGGGCGATCTTCCTCGGGACCGACCACCAGGTGAACGATCGCACGGGCGACACCGCATCCTGCTCGGGGTGCGGGGGGCGACCGCTCTCTCAGTCGGAGACGACGATCGCGGCCTGGGGCGACGACGAGGTCGCGGGCTGGAACGACAGCGCCGGCTTCTGCGGCTTCGGCGCGGTGCAGGGCTGGGGCATCTCCACCGACCGGGGCCAGACGTTCACGGACATGGGCGAGGTTCCGGTGTTCGCCGGGGGCGGGCGCTACCGCGGCGATCCGGTGCACTTCGTCGATACGAGCAACGGCGAGTTCTACGTGCTCGGGCTCCACGAGCAGACGCTCAACGCGAACCTCGACCTGGCGCTCTTGAACGGGCACTTCGCCGGGGGGACGTTCGTGATCGACGGCAACCGCAAAGCCATCGCCGGCGGCGCCGACTTCCTCGACAAGCCGTGGGGCGCGGTGGACCCGGCGACGCACAATCTCTACCTCACGTACTCGCGGTTCGTGGGCGGGAACACGCCGCAGATCGAGCTCATCCGCTCGACGGACGGCGGCACGAGCTGGAGCGCGCCGTTCGTCATGCACGCCGCCGCGCAGAACGGCCTCGTGCAGGGCTCGCGCCCGGTGATCGGTCCGAACGGCGAGCTGATCGTCTACTGGTACGAGAGCTTCACCACGTTCGCCTCCCCGTTCAGCAAGCACCACGTGCGAATCTCCACCGACGGCGGGGTCACGTTCGGGCCCGACGTGGTGGCGACCACGTTCATCGAGAACTTCACCACCGGCGGCGCCGGCTACCGGCGCGGGTTCGCCCCGACGTTCGCGAGCATCGCCGTGGACAAGTCCACCGGCGTCCACCGCGGCCGCATCTACCTCGCCTGGGACGAGTCCGTGAACGCGTACGACGCCCCCGCGCCCTCGCTCGGCGACGTGTCCGAGGTGGAAGCAAACGGCAACTTCGCGAACGCGACGCCGTTCAGCGTGGGCCAGAGGCTGCGCGGCGCGCTCACGTCGAGCACCGACTCGCTGGACCTGTGGCGATTCACGGGCACGAAGGGGCAGACGATCTACTTCCGCACCGACTCGAGCACCGCGAACGCGAACTTCCAGGTCCGCATCCAGTGCGCGTCGGACACGGCGCAGTTCACCGCGATGCGCTTCCTCGCGTTCAACACCAACCCCAGCTCGAACTTCCTCGACTACACGCTGCCCTATACCGGCACGTACTACCTGCGCGTCTTCCGGAACGCCGCGGGGACGGCGGCCTACCGGCTCCTCACCTCGTTCGACACGCCGAGCCCCGGCGTACGTGCGCGCGACCATCGCGATCAGTTCCTGTGCTGGTCGGACGACGGCCTCGCGTGGAGCACGCCGGTGCGGCTCGTCGACAGTCCGCAGGGGAACGACGGCATCTTCCCCGAGGTCGCGGTGGACGGGCTCGGGCGCGTGCACGCGTACTGGCACGACTGGCGCGACGGCGGGCCGTGCGGCGCCGAGTCGGCGGAGTACATGGTGTCGTCCGGCGACGGCGGCGGCACCTGGGGAGCCAACGCGCGCGTGAGCGACGCGAATTCGTTCTGGTCCGTGAACGCCTGCGGCTCGGCGAACCAGGGCGACTACCAGGGGATCACCACCGAGGGCCCCGACGTGCTGCCCTGCTGGGCCGACGCGCGAAACGGCGACGCGGACGTGTTCACCGAGCGCATCTTGAGGGCGACCGGTCTCACCTGCCCGGTCTCGCCCCAGCTCGCCGCCGGCGGAACGTCGCCGACGCTGTCGTTCACGCTGTCGAATGCCGGGAACCTCGCGGCCACGTTCGACTGGCGGGTGGAGGACGATGCCGGCTGGATCACCTCGGCCTCGCCGGCCGCCACGGGCAGCGCGCCGCTGGGCGTCGGCGGCTCGATGGGCGTGCAGGCCACGGTTTCGCTGCCGGCCAACTGCACGCCGGCCTCGGACCAGGTGCGCTTCCGGGTCCAGGACGCCGCGGTCCCGGGCGCTTACGACACCTGCCGCGTCGACCTGAGCTGCGGCGTCCTGTCGGTGCCCGGCGGCGTGAACCGGCTGACGCTGGCGCGGCCGCAGCCGAATCCCGCCAGCGGGCGGACGGTGTTCGCGTTCACGCTGCCGCGCGAGCAGCCCGCGCGACTCGCCATCTTCGGGGCGAGCGGCCGGCTCGTGCGCACGCTGCAAAGCGGGCGCGCGGCGGCGGGGATCCACGCGCTCATGTGGGACGGACGCGACGACGCCGGCCGGCGCGTCGCGCCGGGTGCCTACTGGGCGCGGCTCGAAGCGGACGGCCAGTCGCTCCGGCAGATGCTCATGCTGCTGCGCTGAGCGCCGAGCTTTTGGGGCGCGGTTAACCCGCGCAGCGATGCGGGGATGCGGCGCGGGGACGGCTCCTTGTCGCGCTGTCGGCGCTTCGGGTATCTTGGCGCGCCCTCACGGGGCAGGGTCCACCTGCCTGGCGAGGTCAGTCCGCACCCCGCCGGCCGGGCCGCTCCATTGATCTCCGCGCGAGCGCCGTCACGGTTCGTCGGGCCCTCCGGCCTCCCGCGCGGGTGCGCCACCAAGATCAGGAGCCGACGATGACCTTGTTCCGCACCGCGGGCGCCGCCCTGCGGAGACTCACCCTGCCGGCACTCTTCGCCGCGTTGGCCGCGGCGCTCCTGCCCGCCGCCGCGTTCGCGAACGAGCTGGAGCTGCAGCTCCCCCACCTCGACCCGGCACAGCGCCAGATGCTCGTGGTCGGGCTCGGCGTGTGCGTGTTCGGACTGCTCTTCGGCCTGGTGATGTTCAACCAGGTGCGCTCCATGCCGGCGCACAAGGCCATGCTCGACGTCTCCCACATCATCTACGAGACGTGCAAGGCCTACCTCTTGAAGCAGGGGCAGCTGCTCATGGTGCTCGAGCTCTTCATCGGCGCGTGCATCATCTATTACTTCGGCTTCCTCCAGCACCTGAGCGCCGTGCGGGTCGCGACCATCCTCGCATTCTCCGTGCTCGGCATCCTCGGCTCGTACGGCGTCGCGTGGTTCGGCATCCGCATGAACACGTTCGCGAACAGCCGTACCGCGTTCGCCTCGCTCAAGGGGAAGCCGCTGCCGGTCTACGAGATCCCGCTCCAGGCCGGGATGAGCATCGGCGTGCTCCTCATCTGCGTCGAACTGTTCATGATGCTGGCGATCCTGCTCTGGGTTCCGGCGGAGCAGGCCGGCGCCTGCTTCCTGGGCTTCGCGATCGGGGAGTCGCTCGGGGCGTCGGCGCTGCGCATCGCCGGCGGCATCTTCACGAAGATCGCGGACATCGGCTCCGATCTCATGAAGGTGGTGTTCAAGATCAAGGAGGACGATCCGCGCAATCCGGGCGTCATCGCGGACTGCACCGGCGACAACGCGGGCGACTCGGTGGGCCCCACCGCCGACGGGTTCGAGACCTACGGCGTGACCGGCGTCGCGCTGATCTCGTTCATCGCGCTGGCCGTCGTTCCCGAGCACAAGGCCACGTTCCTCGTGTGGATCTTCGTCATGCGCGTACTCATGATCCTCACCTCGATCGTGTCGTACGTCGCGAACGGCGCGGTCGCGCGGGCCCAGAACACGGGCAAGGACAAGATCAACTTCGAGGCGCCGCTCACCGGCCTCGTGTGGGTGTGCTCGGTCCTGTCGATCGCGGTGACGTTCGCGGTGTCGAAGTTCCTCCTGCCCGAGGCCGAGTTCGGGAGCCTGTGGTTCACGCTCTCCGTCATCATCTCGTGCGGCACCGTCGCGGCGGCGGTGATCCCCGAATTCACGAAGGTGTTCACGAGCTCCCACTCGCGGCACGTGAAGGAGATCGTCTCCGCTTCGAAGGAGGGCGGCGCGTCGCTCAACATCCTCTCCGGGCTCGTGGCCGGGAACTTCTCGGTGTTCTGGAAGGCGCTCACGCTGGCGGTGCTGCTGTACCTGTCCTACCGCTTCTCGGCACCCATCAACGCCTACCTGAATCCCGGCATGCCGTACGGCTCGGTGTTCGCGTTCGGCCTGGTGGCGTTCGGCCTGCTCGGCATGGGTCCCGTGACGATCGCGGTCGATTCCTACGGCCCCGTGACCGACAACGCGCAGTCGATCTTCGAGCTCTCGCAGGTCGAGACCACGCCCGGCGTGACGCAGGAGATCGAGAAGCAGTTCGGCTTCACGCCCAATTACGAGCTGGGCAAGCACTACCTCGAGGACAACGACGGCGCCGGCAACACGTTCAAGGCCACGGCCAAGCCGGTGCTCATCGCCACCGCCGTCGCCGGCGCCACGACCATGCTGTTCTCGATCATCCTCACGCTGCAGAAGCACTTCGGCCTCGACGCGAACGGCGCACAGGTGTTCCGGCTCGACCTGCTCGACCCCTACGTGCTGCTCGGCCTGCTCATGGGCGGCGGCACGGTGTACTGGTTCACCGGGGCCTCCATCCAGGCCGTGACGACGGGCGCCTACCGGGCGGTGGAGTACATCAAGAAGAACATCAAGCTCGATTCGGCGGAGGCGGCGAGCATAGAGACCTCGCGCACGGTGGTGCGCATCTGCACCGAGTACGCGCAGGCGGGCATGTTCAACATCTTCATGGTGATCTTCTGCCTCACGATCGCTTACGCGTTCTTCCACCCGGTGTTCTTCATCGCGTACCTGGTGAGCATCGCCGTGGTCGGCTTGTTCCAGGCCGTGTACATGGCCAACGCCGGCGGCGCCTGGGACAACGCGAAGAAGGTGGTGGAGGTCGAGCTCCACGCGAAGGGCACGGAGCTGCACGCGGCCTCGGTCGTGGGCGACACGGTCGGCGATCCCTACAAGGACACCTCGTCGGTCGCGTTGAACCCGATCATCAAGTTCACGACGCTATTCGGCCTGCTCGCGGTCGAGATGGGGGTCGCGAACCCCGCGATCGCCCCGGTCGCGGCCGGGGTGTTCATGCTCATCGCGCTCGTCTTCATCTACCGCTCGTTCTACGGGATGCGCATCGCGTCCTGAGGCTGGCCCCACCCGTCGCTCGCCCCCCGGCCGGATCTCTCGGCCGGGGGGCGAGCCATTGGCCGGCGAGCCGCCCGATGCCCCGGCCTGTGGGTGGAGTCTGCGGGGCGCGCAGGAGCGACCTAGCGGTACCATGATCGGCCGTGAGCGGGCCTGATTCGACGACCACCTGGCGGGTTCACGCGGAAGCCGGGCGGCTGGGGCGCGGGCAGCGAATTCCCGCGTTCACCACCGCCGAACCCTCGTTCGCACAAGGGTTCACCCGCGCTCGGCCGCTGGAAAAAGGATTGCGTTTTGCAATGGCTTGGCTATTCTTTGTTACGGTCCGCCACCCTAGCCAAGAGGGCTACCCCCATGACGCGATCCCGACTGACGACTCCCCTCCGTCTCGCCAGCCTCGTCGCCACCTTCCTCTTTGCCCCCCTCGCCCACGCCTCCACGGTCCACGGTATCCAGACAGCCTTCCACGACGGGCAGGTATTCCTCACCTGGGACAACCTGCCCGGCACGGGCTGGATTTACCACGTCTACCGTGGCACCAGCCCGCTCGTGAGCGCGGCGGCCCTCGACAACGCGCTCGAGATCGCCCAGGTGGGCGATGCGAGCGGCGTCGACCCGCGCATCTCGTCCCTGCTCGGACAGACCTACACCTATCGGATCGACGAGGCCCAGCCGCCGCTCGATCCCACGCGGGGGCTGTTCGTCACGACCCCGACGGCGGGCGCGCTCGTCTTCTACGCGGTAATGGCGGAGAAGGTGGGCCTCGGCGTGGACCGCACGGTCGTGGTCGGTGAGAACAGCATCCCCGAGCCGGTCTGGGAGCGCGTCCAGCTCCCGCGCCCGATCTGGCAGCGCACGCTCACGAGCCCACGCGGCGAGGACTACGTCCTGTGGACGTCGAATACGGGCAGTCGCACGTTTCCCGCCATGTGCAACGAGCCCGGACGCGCGTTCCACGTCGGCGTGATCCGCGGCCAGCCGGGCGGCGCGCTCGTGCTGCACGGGCACGGCCGCGGCGGCAACTTCTTCAACTCCTTCATCGGCACGGGGCATCCGGGCGAATGGGTGCTCTCGATCGACGACTACCTCCCGACCGGCGACTACGCGACGTTCTACTTCGGCTACGAGACCAACTACGATCTCGATCAGCCGTACAACTTCCCGCCGGTCGACGGCATGGTCGCCGACTACACCGAGCGGCGCGTCCTGTTCCTGCTCGACTGGGCCAATCGCGAGATGCCGCACGATCCGAACCGCGTGTACGCGATGGGGGTCTCGATGGGCGGGTCGTTCGCGTTCTTCCTCGCGTGGCACCATCCGGACCTGATCGCGGGCGCCCTGTCCGTGGTGCCCAAGGTGTGTCTCGGCTACCGCCCCGACGTCTACGTGGGGCTCCGCGAGTCGCTCGATCGGCTGTGGGGCTCGCCCGACCTCAACCTGCCCTCGACGGCCGGCGAACGCGTGTTCCAGTGGATGGACGGGCGCGAGCAGGCCCGGATCGAACGCCACCGCGGCTCGGCGCCGCTCGTCGCGTTCTGCGGCATCAACGACAACGTGACCGGCTGGAGCGAGAAGGTCGCCTACTTCCAGGCAATGCAGGCCGACAATGCCGGCGGTGCCTGGTTCTGGGACGAGCGCGACCACTACACGGCGCACGATCAGACCGAATGGTACCCGATGATGGCGTCGAGCCAGCTGTACAAGTACCGCACCGACAGCAGTTATCCCGCGTTCACGAACTGCTCGACCGACGGCAACTTCGGCAGCGGCGATCCGACGACGGCCGATCCGATCGGCAACATCAACGGCTCGGTGGACTGGGACGAGACGAACCTCACCGACGAGCTGCTGCGCTGGGACGTCACGCTGCGCACGCGCAGCCTGACCACGCTGGACGGCGTGCTCGGAGCGCCGGAGTCGTTGCTCGTGGACGTCACCCCGCGCCGCCTGCAGCAGTTCGTCGTCGCCGAGCACGTGGAGTACCGCTACGAGGCGCGTCGCATCTCGGACGGCGCGCTCGTCGTATCCGGGAACGCCACCCCGGATGCGGACGCCGTGCTCACCATCCCGCAGGTGAAGGTGTACAAGGGTGGCGTGCGGCTGTCCCTGTTCCCGACGAGTACCGCCGGCGTCACCCCGGGGCGGAGCGCGAACGGCCAGCCGCACGTGGCGCTGTCGCGGAACCCGGTGCAGGGCAAGGCCTCGCTCACCGTCGAATGGCCCGGCGAGGGCGACGGGCTCGTGGAGCTCTTCGACATGCAGGGCCGCCACGTCCGCACGGAGTTCCAGGGCGCCGCCCGCGGCATCACCGAGCGGACGTTCCGCACGGACGGCCTGGCCCCCGGGCTCTACCTCGTGAGCGCCCGCCAGGGCGCGGCGAAGACCACCCGCCGCGTGACCGTCATTCGCTGATCCCGCAGCGGTGAGCGCGACATCCCGAGGCCCGGCGCGGCCGCGCGCCGGGCCTCGCGCGCGTCCTGCCCGGGCGCGGGCGCGCGACATGCGCCCCCGGCGGTGCTAGAGCTCGTTCCGGCGGATGATCTGCGCGTATCGCCAGGCGCTCGGCCGGATGCGCCGTTCCATCGTGGCGAAGTCCACCTCGATCAGCCCGAAGCGCCCGCTGTACCCGTCGGCCCACTCGAAGTTGTCGAGCAGCGACCAGTGCATGTAGCCGACGCAGTTCACGCCGTCCGCGACGGCGCGCGCGACCTGCCACAGGTGCATGAAGATGAAGATCCATCGGTCGTCGTCGTTCCGGGTCGGGATGCCGTTCTCGGTGATGAGGATCGGCAGCTTGTAGCGCGAGTACTCGCGCAGGAATTGCGCGAGCCCCTCCGGGTAGACCTCCCATCCCAGGTCGTTCAGCTTGCCACGCTGCTGGCGATGGTCGTGGGTGGCGAAGTCCCCGACCAGGCCGGAGAGGTTGTACCCCGAGTTCCTGACGAAGTCGCGCGTGTAGTAGTTGACGCCGATGAAGTCGAGTGTCCGGGCCACGGGCAGGTTTTCCCAGAAGAGCCCCGGCACGCGCAGCACGCCGGTGTTCAGCGCCTCGAGGAACAGGTGGTTGAACAGGTGTCCGCGCACGCCCACCGACCAGCGGTCGAGCCAGCGCGTCGGATCGTCCGGGGAGAGCGCCAATGCGTGCTTCGCGATGCTCACCATGGCGTCGGGGCGGCGCGTGTGGATCGCATGGTACGCCCGCACGTGCGCGCGCAGCATGTGCCGGAGCACCTTGAGCGCCGTGGCCCAGGCGCGCACGCGGCCCGGCGGCCACTGCCCGAGCAGCCACCCCTTGAACACCTGCACGACGGGCTCGTTGAGCGTGATCCACCAGCGCGCGTGCGGCCCCAGCACCTCCATGACCTTGTCGACGTAGCGCCCCATCGCCTTTTCGATCGCCGGGTTCTCCCAGCCGCCCTTTTCGGCCATCCACTTCGGCAGCGTGTAGTGGAAGAGCGTCACGATCGGTTCCATGCCGCGCTCGTGGAGCGCGACCAGGACGTCGCGGTAGTGGTCGAGCGCGGCGTCCGACCAGCGGCCCTCGTCGGGCTCGATGCGGCTCCATTCGAGCGAGAAGCGATGGGCGTTGTGGCCGATGGACTGGGCGAGATCGAAGTCGGAGCGGTAGCGGTTGTAATGATCGGCGGCGACCCCGCTCGGCGTGGCGACGCGCCCCGCCTGCTCCCACGCCCACCAGTCGTTGTGGATGTTGTTGCCTTCCACCTGGTGGGCGGATGTGGCGGCACCCCAGAGAAAGCCGGTCGGGAACCGGAAGTTGCTGGCGCCGGCGGGCAGCGCGAGCCCGGGCTGCGGGAGCGCCGCCGGATCCTGCTCCGGCGGGCCCGTCCAGGCCGGCGCTTCGTTCTCCCCGTGCGCGCCCACGCGTCCCTCCCTGGTGACCCGACCGAGCGAGCCGTCGCCCGGCGGGCGCCGGGCCGGCCCGAGCGGCTGGCCCTTGACGCCGGCGTGCGCCCGGGGCGTAACCTCCCGGCTTTCCGCCTCATCGGAGTATCGGCCACGCCTCCCGTACCCTCAAGGAGTACGCCATGATCCGCCCGCTCCCCGGCCCCCTCCCCGGCCCGCG
>DATDEX010000061.1:0-16315 GCA_036522895.1 Candidatus Eiseniibacteriota bacterium
CGTGAACGTGTAGTCGCCAGGGCCCTGGGCCTCGGTCGGTGTCCAGCTGAATACACCCGTGCTGACATCGATGCTCGCGCCGGGCGGGGGCGTGAGCAGCGAGAACGCCAGCGCCTGCGTGGGCAGATCGGAGTCGGTCGCGGTCGCGGTGAACGTGTAGGCGGCCAGCTCGGGGATGGTCGCCGAGGCCGGAACCCCGGCCAGCACCGGCGCCGTGTTGACCTCGTCCACGGTGAGCGTGATCGCGGCTTCCGTCGTGTCGACGCCGTCGTTAACCCTGACCTTGAACGGATAGCTCCCCGGCCCCTGCGCCTCGGTGGGCGTCCAGGCGAACACGCCCGTGGTCGCATCGATGCTCGCCCCGGTCGGCGCATCCTTCAATGAGAACGCCAGCGTCTGCGCCGGAGTGTCGGAGTCCGTCGCGGTCGCGGTGAACGCATACGCCGCCAGCTCGGGAATCGTCGCCGTCCCCGGCACGCCGGCGAGCCCCGGGGCGGCGTTCACCTCGGTCACCGTGAGCGTGATCGCGGCCTCGGTGGTGTCGATGCCGTCGGTGACGCGCACTTTGAACGGGTACGTTCCCGGTCCCTGCGCCTCGGTCGGCGTCCAGGTGAAGACGCCCGTGCTCGCGTCGATCGCCGCCCCGGCCGGCGAGTCCTTGAGCGAGAACGTCCGCGTCTGCGCGGGCAGGTCGGCATCGGTCGCGGTCGCGGTGAACGTGTAGGCCGCCATCTCGGGAATGGTCGCGGTCGCCGGCACCCCGGCGAGCGCCGGCGCCACGTTCACCTCGGTCACGCTCAGCGTGATCGCCGCGTCCGTGTGCGCCACGCCGTCCGAGACCCGGACGCTGAACGGATAGCTCCCCGGCCCCTGCGCCTCGCTCGGCGTCCACGTGAACGCTCCGCTGAGGGAGTCGATCGCGGCCCCGGCCGGCCCACCCACGAGCGAGAATATGAGCGTCTGCGCGGGCAGATCGGCATCGGTCGCGGTCGCGGTGAACGTGTAGGCGGCAAGCTCGGGGATCGTGGCGGACGCCGGCACGCCGGCCAGCGCCGGGGCGAGGTTCACCTCGGTCACGTGGATCGTGATCGCGGCCTCGGTGGTGTCGATGCCGTCGGTGACGCGCACTTTGAACGGGAAGGCGCCCGGTCCCTGCGCCTCGGTGGGCGTCCAGGTGAACACGCCGGAGACCGAATCGATCGCGGCGCCCGTCGGCGCCGTCGCCAGCGAGAACTTGAGCGGCTGTGCCGGGAGGTCCGGGTCGCTCGCAACCGCGGTGAACGTGCGTGCGGCCAGCTCGGGGATCGTGTCCTGGGCCGGCACGCCGGTGAGCTGCGGCGGCACGTTCGCACCATGGACCTCGAAGTTCGCGTCGCTCATGTCGCTGCCGACGTTCGCGTAGGTGTCGCGCGCGGTGACGCGAACCCGCGCGGTCGGCGTGCTCCCGTTCGGGACCAGCCAGTTGTAAGTGCCGGTGTTGGCGATCCCCGAGGCGATCGCGAACGGGAACGTGACGCCGCCGTCGGCTGAGTAGGCAAGATCGATCGTGCCGATGCCCGCCGCGTCGGTCGCGGTCCAGGTGATCGCGTGCGTCGAGCCGCTGGCCCAGACCTCGGTGCCGGTGTTCGGCGCGGTCACGACCACGATCGGCGGCGTGTTGTCGATCGGAACCGCGGCCGGATCGCCGGCGATCGCAAAAAGCGGAATGTTGCTGCAGTTGCGAAGCTTCACCGACGTGACCGTGATGCTCCCGGGGCCCACGAGGGCGGTGCTCTTCACGCTCACGTTGAAGAGCAGCCCGCTGAGCGCGTTCGGCCCGCACGCCGTGCTCACGATCACATCGTCCACCGTGTAGGTGCCGCCGCCGTTATCCGTGACGTGGAACGACGTCGACCAGCCCGAGTTGAGGTACGTCCCCTCGGTAATGCTCGCCGTCCCGGAGCACAGGCTCAGGTTCGGGGACAGCGTGAACTTGACGCTGTAACCTCTTGCCGTAACTGCTCCTGGGGCCCGGACGATTCGCACGGGAACGGTCACGCAGGCGGTTCCCGTCGAGATGACGCCCGAGGCGGATCCGAACGTGATCTGGTTGCTCGGAATGAACGACACCGCGATCGAGTGCGGCCCGGTCACGTTCGTGAACGTGTAGCTCGTGACCGCGCCCACGGAGACGGAGTCCACGCGCACGTCGGCGACCACGTAGCCGGAGTCCGGGAGCATCGTGAACGTGGAGTTGGAGCCGTGCGGCACGGTCACGACACCGGGCGGCGAAATAGCGCCGTGCGCTCCGGCCGACGGCGTGAGCGCGTACATGTTGATCGCGAAGCTGACCGCGATCGTGTGGGTCGCGGTCACGTTCGTGAACGTGTAGCTCGTGACCGCCCCGACCGAGACGCCGTCCACGAGCACGTCGGCGATGTGGTAGCCGACGATGGGCGTGAACGCGAACGTCTGAGCGTTGCCGTAGGGCACATTGATCGCGGCGGGCGGCGCGATCGACCCGTTGGCACCCGTCGAGGGGGTGATGGCGAAATACTTCTGCTCGCCGAGCGCGAAGTCGCTGAACGACGTGACGCCCTGGGCCTGAATGCTGGTCGCGGTCCGCGGGCCGGCGCGCAGCGGCGTCCAGTTCGGCGCGTCGAACTTGCGGACCAGCAGCGAATCGGGATTCGCGGTCGGATCGAGGTCGGTAGCGGGGAAGTTGAGCGTCACGCTCGCGCTGTCGAACGCCACCCCCTCGTTCGTGAGCGTGTAGTAGCGGTTGAGCGACCTGGTGGAATCGATCCCGGACGTCGCGAGGTTCGGATGCTCGCCGCCCGTCGTGGTCGCGGCGATGGTCCCGCCCGTACCCACGCTTCCGAACGCGACGCTGACCGGCGTGTCGTTCGTCGGCGTTCCGATCTCGAAACTCGCCGCGGTGGGCCCCGGGCCGACGAACTTCTTCAGCCTCCCGACCACGCGACCCGTCGTTCGGCTGAGCGCGGCTCCGGACGCGAGCGCCAGCGTGTTCGTGCCGGTCGCCACCTGGTTCGTCCCGAGATCGATCGTTCCGCCGGAGTCGATCGAGTAGGTGAGGCCGCTGCCGCCCAGCGTGAGCCCGCCCGTGTTCGCGAGCCTGAGCGTCGAGCCGGAGAACATCGACGCGCTCGACCCGACCGTCAGGCTCTCCGGCGCGCTCCCGGCGAGAACGAGCGTGTTCGTGCCGGTCCCGTTCAGGATCGGCTGGATCGCCGCGTCGCTGCTCGAGAGCAGGTTGCCGAGAAGCGTCACCTGGCTGGTCTTGCTCGCCGTGCCCCCGAACCCGCCGCCGCTGGTCGTGGTATCCCGCGGCGCGATCCTCGTGCTGCCGCTCACCGTGACGTTCGTGGTGCCCGTTTCGCTCAACTGCAGCGTTCCGCCCGCCACGCCCGACCCGGTCGTGTCGCCGAATACCACGTTCCGGAAGCCGACCGTGACGGGTGCGCCCGACGTGCTCATCTTGATGCGCCGGGTCGACGTGTCGAAATTGAGAAAGAGATCGCCGAATGCGGTGCCATCGCTGGCGACGATCCTGGACTCGAACGGGCCCGAGGCATACGAAAGGGCGCCGCTGCCCGAGGAGAGATAGGAGCCGTTGACGATGACGTTCGCGAACAACGAGGTCGTGAATGTCAGCCGGAACCCGCCGTCGGCGAACGTGGTGCCAGCTCCCACCACGAGCGCGCCGTCCGGAGGCACCGGGCCCGTGCCCCCCGTCATGACGATGTTCCCGCTGAGCGTCTTGGTTCCGCTGCCCGCGGTACGGATCATGGCGGCCGCGGGATGGTTCGCGGCATTGATCGTCTGTGGCCCGGCAGCGTTGTACTCGATGATCGAGCCAACGCCGTAGGTCTTGGTCCCCGTCGTCGTTACCGTCGCCGCGAGCCCGCTCGGAGCGTTGATCGCGGTGGCGAGAACCGCGTCGGTATTCAGGGTGATCGCCCCGGCCCCTCCGACGGCGAACGGCCCACAGTCGAGCCGCCCGGAGATGCTGAGGAGGCGCCCCGATCCAACCTGGACGTTGTCGCCGATCGTGTACGCGGACCCCGGGTCCAGGCTCACATTCATGGGGAAGACCGCTGGAGCGAGGACGTCTGCCTGGTTCGGCGCTCCGATTCCGACCGCTTTCGCCCGCAGCGGCTCGCGGACGATCGTGCGGTCATCGAGATTGATCACGAGTCGCGCGGTGGGATCGATCCGCGCCAGGAGGCTGTCCACCGTCGCCCTTCGCTTCTTGTACGTGTTCTCGAGGACGATCAGAGGCTTACCGCCATACGTCGAATCGAGCACCGCCGCCTTGCTCGGATCGGTTCTAAGCGTGATCTCGATGACCCGGCTCGGAGCCGGCGGAGCTGGCAACGCCGCAGCGACGGGCCTGGGTGCAGCGGCAGCTCCCGAGGAAGGCGCTCCGGCGATGACTTTACCGCTGCCCCGCAACACGATGGCCAGATTGCCAATGTTGAGCCCGCCCGTGATCCCCAGATAGTAGAAATTTCCGAAGACATAGACGGTGGTGTTGTCGGCTCCGCTAACAGCCAGCGCGGCGGTCGACTCGACGGTCATGTCATTGTCGACCACGAATATGGCACTCACCTGCAGGTTCTTCGACAGGGTCGCGCTGCCGTTCCGGAACACCAGGTTGTAAAAGTTCGCCCCGCTGCCGATGTACTGGGCGCCCGTGCCCGAGAAGATGGCCGTTGAGGTCCCCGCGGCGAATGCGCTTCCCAGGGGGACGAAGTCACCCTTGACCTCGAACGTGCCCGCGCCCGGCGCGAAGCTCCCGCCGGAGAGAACCAGGTGCGAGTTACAGACCATCCTCGCCCCGTCGGAGAGCGTCACCGTGCCCCGGGCCAGCGTGTCGGCGCCGGTGGAGAACAGGCCGGCGCTACAGGTCAGCGTGCCTCCCGTCATCAGGGTCCGGCCTGCAACCGAGAGCGAGCCCGTGGAGATGCTGACGGAGCCGCTGTCCTGTCCGAACGTGCCCCCGACCGTCAACGCATTGGCGCCCACGCCCAGAGCGATGTTCTTCCCGAGGGCCAGGTTGCGGATCGCAAATGGGCCATTGACGTTGATCGTCGTCGGCGAGGTTGCGGTGAGGGCCACATCCTGGATGTTCGTGGGCACCCCGTCGGGTAACCAGTTCAGCGCGTCCCCCCAGTTGCTGGTGCCCGCACCGCCGTCCCAGAGCTTGGCGAACGTGCCGACCGTGGCGATCAGGAAATAGGTGTCGTGCGTCACTGCCAGCGCCGTGGAGGATTGAACCGTGCCGGCCGACAAGTCGCCGGTGGTCGTTCCGCCGCGGTTCAAATAGCTTCCGCTCGGGACGTCCGTCGCTTCACCCACCCGGAGGTCGGTCATCAGGCCGCCGGCGTCGTCCCCTCCGAACGTGAGATTCACGCGCGCGGCGGTGTTCAAGTTCTCCGTGCCGCCCATATGCCAATAACGCGTGGTCCCGAGCACAAGGAGCGGGGAGACCGGAACGCCCCCGCTGGGTCCCGACACGAGCTCCGCGGTGAACACACGCGACGTGCCGCCGGTGATCACGTTCTGCAGAACCAAGGGGCGGAACGCACCGTTGGCACCGATCCCGTACGTCTTCTGTGCCGCACTCGTGGACTTGAACTCGATCCCGAGCGGGCCCTCCACGTAACTGCTCGCGGACCCCGCCGGAGGCGTCGCCGTATTGGCGATCGTGATGCCGCTCGACACCGACGAACGCAGCACGCCGGCGGTGAGCGTGACCGAAGACGAGACGATGACGCCTGCGTTCGCCAGGGTGACGCCGTTCGTATTGTTGAGGGTGAGGTTTCTCAGCGTGTCCGCGGCCGGGATCTCGAAGCCCGTCGTCCTCGGTGCACCTTCCTGCAGGTAGGAGACGGAAAGTCCCAGCGCCCCGGTGGTCATGGACGGATAGGTGTCGTACGAGCCACCCGCGCTGGTGAGCCCGGCCGCACCGATCGCGGTGATGCCGATGTGGGTGGTGTCCCCGAGCGAGACCATCTGACTGTTGTGCAGGACGCCGCGAATCAGGTTCGCTTGCCAGGTGACGATGGCCTGGGGGATCCCGGTGTCGATCGTCACCCCGGCCGGGTTGTCCACCGACAGTGTCGGGAGCGGAATCGCGATCGTACCGGAGCCGGAATAGGTCTGCGGGGTCGAGGACCCGCTGAAGTAGAGCTCGCTCCCCGTCGTCGTTCCCGTGATCGTGCCCGAGTTGGTCAGGCTCCCCACCGCCTGCGTGAAACGGCGGCCGTTGAGGAGCAGGGAGGCCGTCGGAGCGATGGTCGTGGTCCCGGAGGCGCTCGTGGCGAGGGCAAGCTGTGCGGTGTGCCCCGCCGGCGTGTTGGTGATCGTCAGGCCGGGTGCGGCGCCTCTCAAGAAGAACGTCTGCGCCGAAGGCGTGGAAGCATTGCCCAGCTGCAGGTTGCCGCCGCTCATGCTGAGGATGCCGGCCTGGTTCCGGAAATCGCGGGCACCCAGCGTGGAGCTGGATGCGTTCTGGACCACGATGGTGCCGCCGCTGATAGTCACCGATGCGGAGGGTGACGTGCCCATATCGAAGCTCGCGAACGAGGTGGACGTCTGGCCGATCGTGTTGACGGTGAGGGTCCCGCCCGACTGGGTGAACGTGAACGGGGTGATGCTCAGATTCACCCCGAACCGCCCGGCCACGTTGACCGCGCCGCCTTCGATGACCGTGGTGGCGCCGGTGTTTAACTGGATATTGGCATCGGCAGCCGTCCCGACGTTCAACGTTCCGGCGGAGACCCGGAGCAGACCCCCGATGAGCAACGACGACGCCTGGGCGAGCACGGTGAAGTTGGGATTGTCGAGCCACAGCCCCGCCGTGCTCACCACGACCTCGGGCAGCACGAAGAGCGCGCTGCTCATCGGGAAGGAACCCGACAAGTGGAGCGTCCCACTGGTCAGGTTGAGGAAGGAGGGGGCATTGGTCGTCGAACTCTGGACGGTCAAGCTCTGGGGCGACACGAGCAGGGTCGAGGCCGAGCTCGTGCCCTTGTTGATCGTCAGCGTCCGGAGGTTCGTGGTCGGGCCCGTACCCGAGAACGTCGCGCTCGAGCCACCCGTGAACGTGAGGTCGGCGGCGGCCTGGTTGGAGTTCGTGCTCAAGTCGAGGGTGCCGTTGTTGGTGAGGTTTCCCCCCACCGAGAGCTGGTGGCCCGTCTGGGTGCCCGTGAGGGCGCTCGTGAAGGCTCCCCCCGCCGCGATGGTCATGTCGCTGCCGACCGTGAGCGTTTCGGCGTTCGAGGACTGGAAGCGAAGGGCGCCCGATGTGCCCTGACCGACGGTCAGGCTCCAGCAGCTCGCCGCGGTATTGATCGTCACCGAACTGCCGTTGGCGATCGTGACCACGTCGGATGCGGTCGGAACGATCCCGCCCGGCCACGGCGCGTTGGGCGTGTGCGAGCTCCAGTTGCCCGTGCCCGTGGAGGTGATCTGCCCCGTGCCCGCCGTGGTCTGGTTCCCGGACAGCGGCGCACTGAACGCACCCTCGTTGACGGCATACACGATCCAGTAGTACGTCGTGGACGGGAGGAGCCCGCTCTGGACCAGGGACGTGGCATTCGCCGCCGTCTCGGTGACGAACGAGTAGGTGACCCCATCGGTCGAGCGATAGACCGCGTAGCCGAGCTCGTTGGTGGCGTTGTCGGTCCAGTTGAGCGTCATCGCGATGGCGCTCACGCCCGTGAACGTCAAGTTCGTGGGCGCGGCGGGCACTGGCGGTGTGAACGCGTACTCGGTCCCGGCGGCGATCGGAGCGGTGTTCCCGTTGTTGGCCGTCCCGTAGGCCGCCGTCGGCCCCGCGACGGTGACGCTCGCGAAAGCGGAGGTCGTGCTGCCAAATCCGACCGAGTATCCTGAGAATACGGAATTCGTCCCTACCCCGGGGCCGTAGACGTAATCGATCTCCCCGGTCGATTCTGAAAGCCAGACCTGGAAGGTCGCGTTGCCGGAGCCGCTCGTGACCTGTCGCGGGACCTGCATGTTCTGCCACTCGACGACGAGCTTTCGATTTGGCGCCGAGCCGACCACCTTGTACCGGACCTGACCGTCGGTGCCGATTCTCAGGTCGTCCCAGTAGGGTGTGATCTGGGGGACGTTCACCCCGCTCGTGAGGTCGTTGACGGCCGTGTTCCCGACCTGGTTGGGGCCGAGCTTCATGAGGCCGTTCGAGCTGACGGAGAACTGCGTGTAGCGCGTGCCGACGAACCAGAAGTCGAAGCCGATCGTGGTGACCGGGGAGGAGCTGTCGTCGAGGTTGGGCCCGAGCAACTGGGAAGCGCCCGACGTCAGGTCCGCCAGGTTCGCGCCGGACGACGGCGTGAACGGATAGGTGGTGGCGCTGAGGGTCTGAGCGGCGGAGGGGGTATAGATCGCCGTCGTGAGAAGCGCTGCCAGCCAAGCGGCCCGTGCATCAAGGCTAACTCGCTGGCGGGCATGGCGGACGACTGGGCATGGTGCGGGGCGGCCAATCAGCAAGTACGCACCTCAGTGCACAGGCTTCTGGAGTGGACTCCGGCACTAAGGGGGGTGGTGCCGCCACGTCGAGAGTGGGGTCATAGAATAGTCAAACGGATCGGAATCTGCGAGGGAAAGTTAGGGGCAGTTCGAGGCCGGTCGCCGATCGCTAATGACCCAAGAGTCCGCGCCTCCCTAAAAAGTACGGGCGGAGGCGCAACCGCGCGCCCCCGCCCGAGACTTCCTCGGATCCCGTCGCTGGACCGGGATCCGGTGCTTTTCGCTACCGGTAGTGGGCCTTCACAGCGCCCCACGGCTTCCGAACGGCGTTCGCGGTGCCGAACGGCCGCGCCGGGCTCGTGCAGGCGGAGCAGCCCGTGCCAGCCTGGGCAGTGTTATCGGCATTCAGCGCGTCAACGTACGGGCCCGTAACCTTGGGCTTCAAGGTACCACTCCCGACCGGCGAAATCCTGATCGAGCCCAGATTGCTCTGGAGGAAGCTATTCGCGGCAGCAATGTCCGCATCCTCGCACTTCGCACCGAGGACGCACTTGTTGAACGTGGCCGCGATGAGCTGACGCGCGAGCGCGACGGCCCCGTTCCCCTTGATCGGCGTGTTGAGGATCGTGCAGACTTCCGTCGCCGAGTAGAGATTCCCGCCCAAACTCATCGGGAAGCAGGTCGAGAGCCACGTGTCAGCGTTGTTCCCGTTGTGGCACAGGTTCGGGCCGTGCGTCGACCAGAAGCCCTGCGTGTGCACGCACCCACCGCAAGTGAAAGCGGTGCTGCAGGTTACGTAGCTAAAATCACTGCGGCCGCGGATCGTGGATCCGCCACCCGAGCGCTGGTGTCCGCCGGCGTGCGCGAACGCCCGGAACACATACGACGTGCCGCAGAGGAGACCGCAGCCAGCCGGGTCCTCGGGGTCGACGTTCGTCGAGAAACCGACGGCTGGAGGACCGCTCAGCACATTGCCCGTCTCGTCGAAGAACGCGAGGTCGCCGATCTGGATCTGGACGAACTGGCCGCCCGAGAGCTCCCAATGGGTGACATCGACATTGCCGTTGAATGAGGGCTGGCCGGAGAAGGACATCTTGCAAATCGGGGTGCCACTGTCCCACGCCGCCTGCCACGCCGCGTCCGAGCCTTTCAGATCGGCGTTCGGGTTGAACGGGTCGCCGCCATTGGCTTCGAAGGCATCCGCGCTGATCCACTGGAGGGAGAACCCCGCGGGGGCCCCCGACGCGCCGGCTTCGACCTTGAGCGTGATGGTGTTGGTGCCCGAGGGACTGACACAAGAGAGCGACAGCGGATCGTATGGAGTGAGCTGAGCGAAAGCGGCGACGCTTCCGAGGACCAGCCCCCCCGCGACGAGCAACGTGACCAGAGATGCTTTGCGGCCGATTCTCATTTCTCCCCCTTGGAACTTGGTTGAATCAAACGCTTCGAACGAGGCCCCGCCACGGTCCAGAAAGTTTGGAACGCGATCCAGCCTGGTACTCCCGTGGACCGCGGCACGGCCCTTTGCGGACGAGGGCCTGGTGAGTCGATCGGGGCGCCTACTCTCGACGTGAAGCGCCTCTGGCAGAGCCGGGGCTCTGCTTCGATTGCCGTGGCGGCCCTCCGAGAGACTCGCAGCGTTGGGTTCCGCGCATCTCCCCACGGCACGCCGGCCGCGCTCCGCAAGTTCCAGGCCACTTGTTCGCCAGCTCCGAGGCATCCGCGAATCGGCCGCAGATCAACAAGTTGGACTTGAATCTCGGCGTCAGGCCTGGAGTCCAAGCGGGGCCCGGGCCGTCAGGTTCCTGTCTCGGGTTCAGGAACCGAACACTCCGTGGCGTCATCCCTGGCGTTAGTGACTGTGGATTCGGGAGCGTGGCCCCAGCCCGAAGTGATTCGTCGACAATCTGTGCCGCTGGCGAGCACGTGTCGGCTATAATGGCCAAGACCAGCGCTCCTTTCGCACGAGTATCCTTTAGACCTATCCCCCGGTGGAGTTGGCCGCATGGTGTTTGACCGTTGGCGAGTCGCCCTCAATTTGGGGTTGACTGCCGTAGGCGTGTTCTGTCCGATCTTCTGTCCCGGCATCACTTACGCGAACGCCCCGTTCGTAATCGAGTCGGCGGATCCCGGCCCCGCTTTCGTCGGGTACTACACTTCGCTGGCGCTCGACAGCCAGGGCAACCCCCACATCAGCTACTACGACGACGACAACGGCAACCTGAAATACGCGAGCCGCTCGGGGACGGGTGTCTGGTCCCGCGAGGTCGCCGACGGTTCCCTCGACATCGTCGGTTTCTTCACCTCGCTCGCGCTCGATGCCCAGGACAACCCGCACATCAGTTACTACGACGCGACACATGGGCGACTGATGTACGCGAAGAAGGTCGGTGGGATCTGGTCGCGGGAGGTCGTGGACGGCGGCGTCGCGAATGTGGGTTTCGACACCTCGATTCGTATCGATCCACAGGGCGTCGCCTGTATCAGCTACTACGACGTGACCAACAAGCACCTCAAGTACGCTCGCCGGTCGGGGGGCGTGTGGGGGGTCGAGACGGCGGATGCCTCGGCCAACGACGTCGGCCAGTTCACGTCCCTCGCCTTCGACTCGCAGGGCAATGCCTGCATCAGCTGCTACGACGCGACTGCCGGGCATCTCATGTATGCGCGCAAGGTCGGGGGCTCCTGGAGCACCGAGGTCGCGGATGCTTCGGCGGACAATACCGGCAGTTACTCCTCGCTCGAGCTCGACGGCCAGGACCGGCCCCACATCAGCTATCACGATGCGACCAACGGCGACCTCAAGTACGCCAACAAGTCCGGCGGGATTTGGCACGTCGAGACGGTCGACGCCTCCACCGACGACGTGGGTCTTGACACCTCGATCGGCCTCGACACCGGGGGCTCGCCGCACATCTCCTACTTCGACAACACCCTTGGCGACTGGCTCTATGCTCGTAAGAATACGGGGAGCTGGGAACTGCTGGTGATCGACAACTCGCTCAACAACCTCGGGGGTTACGGGTCCATGGCGATGGACGCGAACGGGCGGCCCCACTTCAGTTCCCAGAACGGCACCGCCGTGACCCTGCTTTACGCGGTCGGGCCGCCGGAACCGGTGGCGGCCGTGGAAGGCAGGGGGCTCCCGGCGAGCGCGGCGCTCGCGATCTATCCCAACCCGAGTCGCGGAGAAGCCGTGAGGATCCGGCTCGATCGCGCCCTGGCGGCCGGGATCTCGTCCGTTGACATCGTGGATGCAGCGGGCCGCCGGCTGCGAAGGCTCCCGCTGGACGCCGGCGGCGCCGCGCTGTGGGACCGGCGAGACGATGGCGGACGCACCGTTGCCATCGGCATCCATTTCGTTCGCGTGGTGGGCCGCGACGGCAAGGATCTGCCGGCGCAGCGGCTCGTCATCCTGCGTTGAAGGTCAGAGCCCGGCTGCCGCTGGATGGCGCACCACAGCCAGATGTGGCGCCTCGAACGGGCCGGCCGGTCTGGACTTCATGCCCAGAACCACTAGACGGAGACCCTAGACGGTGCAGCAGCGTCCTCGCGTGATGTCTTCCGACCGAAGCCTCCCCCCAGGCCTCGCCGCATGTCCGTGGATTCATGCGTTGCTTGGGCGGTGCCCGCGCGGTTCGAAGCTCGAGCATGTTCCATCCCCGAGCGCCGAGATGCTTCCATGCGATTGAATCAAGGCGCCCGATTCGCGACGCTCGTCGGGACCGTCGTGTTGCTGACAGCCGCTTGCAGCCTCGGTGCCCTCCTCACCGCGCGGAAGATGGAGCGGCTCATGGAGACCATGGTCTCCAACAATCTGCCCAGCGTCGTCGCAGCGGTCGAGTTGGAGACCGCCCTGCAACGGCAGCGCGGGCTCGTGGACGCGTTCATGCTCGACGGTGGCCAGCCCGGTTGGCTCAACGACCTCGATCGCGCCAAGCCCTCGCTGGCGCACTGGCTGGCGGAAGCGAAGCGGACGGCCCGCACCGACGAGGAGCGAAAGACGCTCGCGATGCTCACGGCGGTTTACAAGAGCTACGACGAGGAGCGCGAACGGGCCATCACCCTCTACCAGGAGGGCCACGCGCTGGAAGCCCGCCGCGTTCTCCTGCGTGACGTGAGCCTCCTCTCGAACCAGGCTGACGACCTCTGCCGTCAGCTCGTGGCGTCGAACCAGCTCTACATCAACACCTCCATGCGGCAGGGACACCGGCAGGTCGCGGCGCTTGCACTCGTCCTGGCTGCCGGTGTGGGCCTGGCGATTCTCTTGAGCCTGAGCCTGGTGCTCATCGTGTTCCGGCGATTCCTGTTGCCGGTGAGGCGGCTGGCGCAGGACGCGAAGGCGTTCTCCGACGATCGATCTCCAGCGGGAAGGGCGTCGTTCCAGGACGAGTTCCACGAGCTCGAGTTCTATTCCCGAGCGCTCATGTCGGACGTCGCCAGGACCCGGACCGACCTCGAGGAGAGCGAGCGCCGGCTGCTGGTGGCCGAAAAGCTCGCGGCGGTCGGCAAGTTCGCGGCCTGCGCCGCTCACGAGCTCCGCTCCCCGCTCACGGCGATCAAGCTCTGGCTCTACGAGATCCGGCGCTCGGCCGGCCGTCCCGCCGATGTCGAGCACGGATGCCAGGTGCTGGAGGAGGAAGTCGGCCGGCTCGAGGAGCTGGCGACGAGCTTCCTGCGCTTTTCCAAGCCGCCCAAGATGCGCTTGGCCGTCGAGGACATGACGGCGATCCTGGATCGCACGCTCGAGCTTGCGCAGCCGCGTCTCGTCGAGCGTGGGATCAAACTCGTGCGGGTCAACGGCGCTGTGGTGCCGCCGATCTTGGCCGACGCGAATCAGCTCCGGCAGGTGCTCTTGAACTTGATCGGCAACGCCGCGGACGCGACCCGCGGCGGGGGAGAGGTGCGCGTCATCGAGACGAGCGAGACCGGCCCCGATGGCCGGGCCGAGGTCGTCATTCGGGTCCAGGACGACGGGCCGGGAATCGCCGAGGAGATCCGCGAGCGCCTGTTCGAGCCGTTCGTGACCACGAAGCCGCACGGGACGGGCCTCGGGCTGGCCGTCTCCGCGAGCATCGTCAGCCAGCACGGGGGGCGACTCGCCCTCGATTCGACCGGCCCGCCCGGCACCGTTTTTTCCGTGCGCATCCCCGCCCGCGCGGATTGACGCATGGGCAGAATCCTGGTGGTGGACGACGACACGGGGATTCAGCGCGCGATCCAAGCGCTCCTCAAGGGGCGCGGTCACGAGATCTTCATCGCGGGCTCGGGCGAGGCAGGGCTCGAGATCCTCGAGCGGGAGCGCCCGGACATCGTGCTGATCGACGTCTGGCTGCCGGGGATGAACGGGCTCGAGACGCTCCAGGCCATCAAGACCCGGCAGGCGGGAACGCCGATCATCGTGATGACGGGTTCCGGGACCATGGATCTCGCGATCGAAGCCTCGAAGGTCGGCGCATTCGACTACCGGTTGAAGCCGTTCGACCCCACCCAGATGCTCCAACTGATCGAGAAGGCGCTCGACTCCGTGCGCCTCGCCGGGGAGCCGGACGCGGCCGCGGAGGAGGAGCGTTCCGCCTCCTCCGATCTCATCATCGGGGGCGGCGCCAAGATGCAGGAGCTGTTCCGCTCGATCGGCCGGGTGGCCCCCACGGACGCGAACGTCCTGATCCGCGGCGAGTCGGGCACCGGCAAGGAGCTGGTGGCGAAGGCGATCCGTCAGCACAGCCGGCGGAGCGACGGCCCCATGGTCATGGTGAACTGCGCGGCGATCCCCGAGACGCTGCTCGAGAGCGAGCTGTTCGGTTTCGAGCGCGGCGCGTTCACCGGCGCCGTGGGCCGCCGCGTGGGCATGTTCGAGCGCGCGAGCGGTGGCACGATCCTGCTCGACGAGATCGGGGACATCCCGCTCGGGATCCAGGCGAAGATCCTGCGTGTGCTCCAGGAGAAGACGTTCGAGCGGATCGGCGGCACGGAGACCGTTCGCGTCGACGTGCGCATCCTCGCGGCCACGAATCGCGACCTCGAGCAGGCGATGGCGGCGGGGAGGTTCCGCGAGGACCTCTACCACCGGCTGAACGTCGTCACGATCCACGTTCCGCCGCTGCGCGAGCGTCGCGACGACATCCCGGCCCTGACGCGCGCGTTCCTTGCGCGCTTCGGGCGCGAGCTGGAGCTCGAGCGGGCCGCGATCTCGGAGTCGGCGATGGCGCTGCTGTGCGCCCACGCCTGGCCCGGGAACGTTCGCGAGCTCGAGCACTGCCTGCGCCGGGCGCTCATCTTCACCCGCGGGTTCGCGATCCAGCGCGACGACCTGCAGCGGATCCTCGAGGGGAAGCCGGGATCGGTGTTCCCGGCGGGTGCCCAGAGCTCCGAGGAGCTGCTCCGGAGATTCCTCGCCGGCTACCTCGACTCGAACGCGGGGCCCGGCTGCGAGCCGAGGCTCACGGAAACGATCGAGCGGGAGCTGCTCCTGGAAGCGCTCCGGCGCTCGAACGGCAACCAGTCGAAGGCGGCCGAGCTGCTCGGGATCCCGCGGCCGACGCTGCACGCGAAGCTCCAGCGGCACGCGCTCCGCACCACCACCGTGGTGGACAACCCGAACGGCGCGTCCGGGTAGCCGCTTCCCTCACGCCTCCACGGGCTCGTCGATCACCGCGGTGTTCTTCCGCTCGAGCTTGCCCCAGCCCGCGTGCCGGCCGGTGATCGCGGTGCGCACCGCCCGCCACACGACGGCGTACATCACCTGCCGGTAGACGAAGCGCTGCCAGAAGAGCCACAGGAGGAGCCGCTTCCGCTCCCGCTCGAGCGCGATGGCGATGCTCGCCCCGAACAGCTCGAGCAGGAAGAAGAAGACGTACAGGAACGCCACCGTGCTCAGCGATTCGACCGCGTTCGGGAGCGGCTGCCAGTCCTGGGTGAGGAGCGCGCGCGTGAGCCAGCTCTGGATGAATCCCGCGAGCGTCACCAGGACCTGCAGGTCGATGATCGGTGACAGGATCGGGAACGCGATCTGGAACACCCACAGCGTCGGCAGCGCGAGCCGGCCGAACCAGCCGACGCGGCCGAGCGCCGCGCGATGCTTCCACAGGCATTGCAGCGTGCCGAAGCTCCAGCGGAAGCGCTGGCGATAGAGCGTCTCGAGCGAGTCCGGCGCCTCGGTGAACCCGTGCGCGCTCGTCTCGTTCGCGATCCGCCAGCCCGCCCGGCGGAGCCGCCAGGTGAGGTCCATGTCCTCGGCGAGCGTGTCGACCTGGAAGCCGCCCACGCCGACCACGGCCGAGCGCCGCCAAGCGCCGACCGCGCCCGGCACGACGGTGATGGCGTCGAGCAGCGCGTAAGCGCGGCGGTCGAGATTCTGGCTCGTGATGTATTCGAGCGCCTGCCAGCGCGTCCACACGTTGATGCGGTTCCCCACCTTGACGTTCCCGGCGACCGCGCCGACCCGCGCGTCGCTGAAGTGCGCCACCAGCCGCCCGAGCGTCTCGGGGGAGAACAGCGTGTCGGCGTCGAGGCAGACGAGCAGCTCGCCGCGCGCCGCGGTGATGCCGCGGTTGAGCGCGGTCGCCTTGCCGGCGTTCTGCTGGCGCAGCAGGCGCACGCAGCGCTCCGTCTCGGCGAGCTCTTCGACCACCTCGCCGGTGGCGTCCCACGAGCCGTCGTCCACCACGATCACCTCGAGCGGCGGCTCGCGGCTCGCGAGCACCGCCCGGATCGTGCGCGCGATGACCGGCGCTTCGTTGTAGGCGGCGATCAACACGCTCACGCTGGCCGCGGGCGCGGCATCCGGCGGGCCCCGGCGCCGCTCGCGCCAGCG
>DATDEX010000062.1:0-5194 GCA_036522895.1 Candidatus Eiseniibacteriota bacterium
GGCACGCGTCGGCGCCGACGGCGTTGCGTTCGAGCCCGCTCAGGCGATCGCGCTCGACGAAGCGCTCACCGCCTACACGCGCGTCCCGGCGGAGCTCGCGGGCGGTCGACTCGGCCCCGGGACGCTCGCTCCCGACGCGCCGGGCGACCTCGTGGTGTGGGACCGGGACCTGCACGCGGCCACCGCCGCGGAACTCGGGGAGGCGCGCCCGCGGATCACGGCGCTCGCAGGAGAAATCGTGTATGACTCACGACCCGAACGGATCGCGGGCCGGGTGGATCGTGAGGCCCGACCGGGCGGGCACGGGAGCGAGGGATGAGCGTCGACTACACCGAACGCACGGACGCCGAGCTGGTGGCGATCACGACCGCGGGGGACAACCGCGGCTTCGACGAGCTCGTGCGCCGTTACCGCGACCGCGTCTACCGGCTCTGCACGAAAATCCTCCGGGACGAGGACGACGCCGCCGAGGCGCTCCAGGACGCCTTTCTTTCGGCTTACCGCGGCCTGCCGCGGTTCAAGAGCGAGTCCACGTTCTCCACATGGCTTTACCGGATCGCCACGAACGCGAGCCTCATGAAGCTCCGGCGCCGGCGCGCCGGGCACATCTCCTACGAGCAGTCGCAGGGCGGGCAGACCGACGCCGAGCCGCTCGCGATCCCGGACTGGTCGGCGCAGCCGCTCGAGGAGCTGCTCGACGGCGAGACCCGCGAGGTGCTCGGACGCGAGGTGGACCTGCTCCCGGCGAGCGAGAAGGAGGTGTTCGTGCTCCGCGACATCATGGAGCAGTCGAACGCCGACGTCGCGAAGGAGCTCGGGCTCAGTGTGGCGGCGGTCAAGTCGCGCCTGCACCGCGCCCGCCTCCACCTGCGCGACCGGATGAACCGCTACTTTCGCGACCGGGTCAGCCGTCCGCCGGGACCGGCTTAGCCCTCAGCGGCGGGCGGCCCACATGAACAGTCCGAGCGCCAGGACGACGCGGTACACCGCGAACACGCCGAGCCCGGTCCTGCGCAGCAGGCCGAGCATGAAGCGGATGGCGATGAAGCCGAACAGCGCCGAGCTCACCACCCCGATCGCCAGCGTGCTCGCGGGCATCTCGGCGAACAGGTGGCGGCTCTTGAGGAGGCCCGTGTACAGCACCGCCGCGAGCGTGATCGGCGTGGAGATCATGAACGAGAAGCGAGCGCACGCGAGGCGCGACAGGCCGGCGGCCCGGCCGGCGGTCATCGTGATCCCGGAGCGCGAGACGCCGGGAACGAGCGCGAGGCACTGCGCGAACCCGATGCCGAGCGCCGTGCCCCAGCCGGGCGCGCGGACGTCCCGGCCGCGACCCCCGTACCGGTCGGCGAGCCAGAGCAGGATGCCGAACAGGAGCAGCATGGAAGCCTGGAGCGGGACCGAGCGCAGCCGTTCTTCGATGTCTCCCAGCGCCTTCCCGGCGAGGAGCCCGGGCACGGTGGCCACGACGATCATGCCGAACGCGTTCCGCGCGTCGGTGCGGGCCGCGGGGTCGCGGCCGAAGCCGTCACGCAGGAGCTTGAGCCAGTCGTCGAAGAACGCCACCACCAGCGCGAGCAGCGTCCCGGCGTGCAACGCGACGTCGAACGCCACGCCCGCGTACGGCCAGCCGAGCAGCGTCGGCACCAGGTACAGATGGGCGCTGCTCGAGATGGGCAGCAACTCGGTGAGCCCCTGCACCGCTCCCAGCACGAACGCCTGGAGCGGGGCGAGCACGGGTTCCACGGCGAGGAGCGCGAGCGTGTGGGGGAACGACATGGGGCGGCACGCTAGCATGCCGCCCGTCGCGCAGCGAAATCGGCGGAGCGTGCGTGGCTGAGTCCATGGGCCAGGACCCGGGCCAAGCCCCGGGCCAAGACCCCGCGATGCGCGCCGCCGGCGTCGCGAGCCCGCCGCCGGCCCGCGTCCCGCCCGCGAGCGTGACGCGCAACGTGGGCAAGGTGAGCGCCGCGACGTTCCTCTCGCGCGTGCTCGGCCTGCTCCGGGACCAGGTGTTCGCGGCGCTGTTCGGCGCGGGCACCGCCGCAGACGCGTTCAACATGGCGTTTCGCGTCCCGAACCTGCTCCGCGACCTGTTCGCGGAGGGCGCGATGAGCGCGTCGTTCGTGCCCACCTTCACCCAGTGGCGGGAGCAGCAGGGCGACGAGGCGGCGTGGGCGCTGGGCCGCCAGCTCATGGTCACGCTGCTCGCGGTGCTCACGGCGATCTGCGCGCTCGGCTGGATCTTCGCCCCGCAGCTCATCGGGCTCCTCGCCGGCGGTTTTCGCGCGGTGCCCGGCAAGCTCGAGCTCACCGTGACGCTCACCCGCATCATGCTCCCGTTCCTGCCCGCGGTGGCGCTCGCCGCGGCGGCCATGGGAATGCTCAACGCGCGCGGGGTGTTCTTCCTGCCGGCGCTCGCGCCGGCGCTCCTGAACCTCGGCATGCTCGGATTCGGGCTGGCGCTCATCCCGGTGTGCCGCGCCGCCGGCTGGCCCATCATCACCGCGATGGCGTTCGGGGTGGTCCTGGGTGGCGTGCTCCAGTTCGTCTGCCAGCTCCCGAGCCTCTACAAGCTCGGCTTCAGGCTCCGCCCCGAGCTCCCGAACTGGCATCCCGGCGTGCGCCGCGTCGCCTCGCTCATGCTTCCGGCCACCGTCGGGCTGGCCGCGACCCAGCTCAACATCTTCGTGAGCCAGGCGATCGCCTCGAGCTTCCGCGAGGGGAGCGTGTCGTGGCTCCAGTACGCGTTCCGGCTCATGCAGCTCCCGATCGGGCTCTTCGGCGTGGCGGTGGCCACCGTGAGCCTGCCGGCCCTCTCCCGTGCCGCGGTGCGCCGCGACATGCCGGCGGTGCGCGGGACGCTCTCGGAGTCCGTGCGCCTCGTGCTGCTCCTCACGGTGCCCTCGGCGCTCTTCCTCGCGGTCATGGCGCGGCCCATCCTGGCGCTCCTCTTCCAGCACGGCCGCTTCCACGCCGCCGACACGGTCGCGACCGGAGACGCGCTCGTCATGTACTGCGTGGGTCTGCCCGCGTTCGCCGCGGTCGGCGTGTTCACGCGGGCGTTCTACGCGCTCGGCGACACGCGCACCCCGGTGCGGGCCACGTTCGTGGCCGTGGCGGTCAACCTGGTGCTGAACCTGCTGTTCGTGGGCCCGCTCGCGGTCCTCGGGCTCGCGCACCGCGGCCTCGCGCTCGCCACCTCGGTCACCGCGCTCATGAACCTCGGCCAGCTCTCGTTCCGCCTGCGCGCGCGGCTCGGCGGCATCGACGGCCGGCGCATGACCCGCTCGCTCGCACGCATCCTCGTCGCGAGCCTCGCGACGGCCGGGCTGCTCGCGCTGGCGCTCGCCGCGATCGGCGACATCACCGCGCGCGGCGTGCTGCTCCGGGCGGGCGTGGTGGTCGGGGGCGGCGTGCTCTCGATGGGCGTGCTGCTCGGGTTCCTCCGCCTGCTCCGGGTGGAGGAGCTCGCGATGCTCGGCGAGCTCGGACGCTCGCTGCGCGGGCGCCTCGGAGGGCGCTGAGTCAGGCGGGCGGGCGGTGGCTCCGCCACAGCGTGGGGAACACCGCGAACGCGCGCAGCCGGCCCGGCCGCCAGAGCCCGGAGACGATTTCGAGCACGAGCCAGCCGCCGTACGCCCAGCACATCGGGCCGCGCGAGTCGGGGACCGCGAACTGCACCCCCCAGAACAGGAGCAGCCCGAGCGCCTCGTAGGCCTGGAAGTTGAAGTTCGCGAGCAGCACGACGCCGAGCGCGCCCTGGAGCAGCGTCAACAGCACCTCGGTGCGGTGCGCGCCGAGCGGTACCGCGGTCGGCGTCCCGAGCGACCACGAGTAGACGATCGGGATCATCGCCGCGAGCACCGTCCACTGGTTGATGTTGCTCGAGGCCATGTTCATGAGCGCCATGCCGGCCTTGCCGCGGCTCCGCGCCCAGTACGACGTGGTCGTGAACTCGGGGAACTCGGAGAGGAACGGCGCCACCCACTGCACGAACACGAACTGCGACACGCCCGCCACGGTGGCGAGCCCGATCATGCTCTGGAGGAAGGGGTGGGCCGTGAAGTAGAGCATCGCGCCGCCCACGAGGAAGAGCCCCACGACGCCGAGCGTGCGCCACGGCGGCGGGAGCGCGAGCACCGCGCGCGGCACCGTGCCGGCGTCCTCGACCTCCTCGTGCTCCTTGGGCGGGATCCGCTGGAGCACCCACAGGTAGCCGGCGTAGATGAGCATGAGCGCGCCGGCGTCCCAGAGCCCGAGCGAGCCCTTCCACACGATCCACGCGAAGTAGAGGAGCGCGGGGGAGAGCCCGACGACTTCCACGGCGTGCTCGTGGTCGAGCTCGATCGGCCGCCAGAAGCCCGCTTCCCCGCGCGCCCGGCGCGCGAGCGCGCTCACGACCCAGATCGTGGGCCAGCCGAGCCCGGTCAGGAGCCGGAGCGCGCCGGTGAAGTTCGCGGTCATGAGCGGCACGTTCTGGTGCCACGCGATCACCGCCTCGACCGCGAACTCGGGCAGGACCTGGATCCATGCGAGGAGCGCGAGTGCCAGGCCCTGCGAGATGTAGAACTGGGCGCACTCCGCGCCCCAGGCCACGACGAACGACGAGAGCAGGATGGTGGGAAACGTCCACAGGGCCGAGTGCGCGGCGCGGCGCAGTTCCTCGGGCGGCAGATCGGCTCCGATCATGAATCCCTTCGCGGTCCTGGTGGAGTGCACGGCTTGCCGCCGCATGCGGCGAGTGGATACTGTGCCGCACCCATGACAGCGTCAAGAAATCGCGCCATCGGCGGCCTCCCACGCGTGCGCGCGGCCGGGGTGGACTCGCTCGCTCCCGGCACGCGGGCGCTGTGCGCGTTCGCCGCCGCGATGAGCCGGGGGCCGCATCAACAAAGACAGCCGCGAAGCTGCCGACGCTTTGCTGAACCGCGCGCAAGTGGCGACGGTGCCCGGCATCGTCTTCGGCGCGCAAGGTGAAAGCCACTTACGTTTCTCTTTTTCAACTTCGATCGAAACGATCGAAGCAGGGCTTGATTCGCTTCGTCGTAATCTTTAAGGATGAGAGACGAGCACGAACAACCCGCCGACAGTACTTCTCAAAAAAGCGAATTCGATTTCATCGATTCACTGCGTCGACGAGTAACACTCAAAAGTGAATCGCTCGTTAACGGCATCGGGGATGATGCTGCCG
>DATDEX010000063.1:0-9390 GCA_036522895.1 Candidatus Eiseniibacteriota bacterium
CCCACCGGCACATCGCCACCGGGCACAGCGCGAGCAAGTTCGGGATGAGCGCCGCGCAGGCGCTCGCGGCGTGGCAGGCGCGCGCGCGCTGGCCGCACCTCGTGGTCGACGGCGTGCACGTGCACGTCGGCTCGCAGATCGACTCCGCCGAGCCGCTCGTGGCCACCGCGCGCGCGGCGCTCGCGCTCGCGGCCGAGTCCGCCGCGCGTGGCGCACCGCTTTCGAGCGTGAACCTGGGAGGCGGCTTCGGCGTCGACTACGCCGGCGGTGGGGAGGGACTCGACCTGGCACCTTACGCGGGGACGATCGGGTCGCTCCCCGGAGCGCGCGACGTCGAGTGGTGCTTCGAGCCCGGCCGCTGGCTCGTCGCCGGCGCCGGAACGCTCGTCGCCGAGGTGCTCTGGGACAAGCGCCGCGACGACCCCGACGGCGAGCATCGATTCGTCGTGCTCGCCGCGGGCATGAACGACCTCCTTCGCCCCGCGCTCTACGGCGCGCGGCATCGGATCGTGCCGCTCGCGGCGAAGGGCCCGCTCGCGCCGGCCGACGTCGTGGGGCCGGTGTGCGAATCGTCCGACTGCTTCGCGACCTCGGTGCCGCTGCCGCCGCTCGCGAGCGGCGAGCTCATCGCGATCCTCGACGCCGGAGCCTACGGCGCGGCGATGTCATCCAACTACAACGGCCGCGGCCGGCTGGCGGAGGTGGTGAGCGTTCAGGGCGAGCTACGGCTGGCGCGCGAGGCGGAGTCGCCCCGTGCGCGCATCGCCGGCGAGACGGCGGCCGAGTCCCAGCCGGTGATCGGCTCGCTCGCCGGCTCCCGCGGCCGCGGCGCCGCGAAGCCCTGAGCCGTGCGGCGCGCGTCGCGAACGCGTCGCGCGCCCGGGGCTGTCGCTGGCGAGGAAGCGCGCCATGCCGGCGTCTTGACACCTCCCGCGGACCCCCCGAGACTGCCGGGTCCGACGCTCGCTTGCTGAACTTCCCCGCATCGACCCGCGCGGAGCGGTGCCGCTCCTTGTGAAATAATGCGCAAGTCGGCTCTTCGCATGCGCTCCCGCATGCGAGCCGCCGGCGCCGCGCACTTAAGCCCGAGAGGTGCAACGTGCTGCAGGTCGTGTGCATCAAACAGGTTCCCGACACCGAGACGCGCGTCAAGCTGGCCGCGGGCGGCCGCTCGCTCGATCCCACGGGTGTCACGATGATCCTGAATCCCTACGACGAGTTCGCGGTCGAGCAGGCGCTGCGCGTCAAGGAGCAGCTGGGCGCGGGCGAGGTGGTGGTGGTCTCGGTGGGGACGGCCGCGGTGCAGACGACGCTCCGGAACGCGCTCGCGATGGGCGCCGACCGCGCACTGCTTCTTCTGATGAGCCACGCTGGCGCGCCCGATTCACTCGCCGTGGCGAATGCCCTGGCGGACGCGATCCGCCCGCTCGAGCCGGGCATCGTCTGGCTCGGGAAGCAGGCGGTGGACGACGACGGCGCGCAGGTGGGGCCGATGCTCGCGACGCTGCTCGGCCGGCCGTGCGTCTCGGTGCTGGCGAAGTTCGAGCTGGCGGGCGGCATCGCCAGGGTGGAGCGCGAGATCGAGGGCGGGCGCGAGCAGGTCGAGGTGCCGCTGCCGGCCGTCTTCACCGCCGACAAGGGCCTGAACGAGCCGCGCTACGCGTCGCTCAAGGGCATCATGGCCGCGAAGAAGAAGCCCATCGAGGAGCGCGCCGTCGATCTCGGCGCCGCGCACCTCGAGCGGCTGGCCCTCGAGCTGCCGCCGCCGCGCGCCGCGGGGCGCATCGTGGGCGAGGGCGCAGCCGCGGTTCCGGCGCTGGTCCGTGCGCTCCGCGAGGAGGCGAGGGTCCTATGAGCATCCTCGTCTACATCGAGCAGCGCGACGACCACGTCCGCCCGGTCGCGCGCGAGGCGCTGGGCGAGGCGAAGCGACTCGCGGCGGCGCTCGGCGGCCCGGTGACCGCGGTCTACTGCGGTGCCTCCGACCCCGGGCTCGCGGCGCTCGGCGAGGCCGGCGCCGGGAAGGTGCTGTTCGCCCGCCATGAGGCGTTCGCGCGCTACGACGGCGCGGGCTACGCCGTGGCCGTCGCGGCCGCGGCGAAAGCGGTCACGCCGAAGCTCGTGCTGTTCGCGGCCTCGGCACTCGGGAAGGACCTGGCACCCCGCGTCGCGGCGCTCCTCGGCGTGGGCCTCGCCGGCGACTGCACGGCGCTCGATGCGAGCGGCGGGAAGCTCACGGCGAAGCGGCCGATCATGGCGGGGAAGGCGTTCGAGCGCGTGGCGTTCCCGCTCGTGCCCGCGCTCGCGACGCTCCGTCCCAAGGTGTTCGCCGCGGCGCCACCCGAGGCGGGGAAGGCGGCGCCGGTCGAGCCGCTCTCCTTCGCGTGGGACGCGTCCGCCCCGCGCGCGGTGGTGACCGGGGTCGTCGGCGGCAGTGGCGGCAAGCTGGACCTGACCGAATCCGAGATCATCGTGTCCGGGGGGCGGGGGCTCAAGGGACCCGAGAACTTCGCGCTCGTCGAGCAGCTCGCGGACGCGCTCGGCGCCACGGTCGGAGCTTCCCGCGCGGTGGTCGACGCGGGCTGGCGCCCGCACGGCGACCAGGTCGGGCAGACGGGCAAGACGGTGAGCCCCAAGCTCTACGTCGCGGTCGGGATCTCCGGCGCGATCCAGCACCTCGCGGGGATGTCGTCGTCGCGTTGCATCGTCGCGATCAACAAGGACGCGGAGGCACCCATCTTCAAGGTCGCGGATTACGGCGTCGTGGGCGACCTGTTCGAGGTCGTGCCGGCGCTCACGGAAGCCATTCGAAAGTTGCATTGATTCAAGCGCCGCAGCGGCTTGACGGCCCCCGACCGCCCGCGTAGGTTGCGGTGTTCGGGGGCGCGTGCGGCGCTCCGACACGGAGGATGACGCTCGACATGCTCGAGTATCTGCCGGTGCTGCTGTTCGTGGTGGTGGGCGTCGGCTTCGGCGCCGTGACGATCGCCGCATCGTCCCTCATCGTCCCGCGGCGCATCACCCCCGAAAAGGTCTCGGCGTACGAGTGCGGCGTGGACCCCGTGGGCGATGCACGCGGCCGCTTCACGGTGAAGTTCTACATGGTGGCCGTGCTGTTCATCCTGTTCGACATCGAGGCGGTGTTCCTCTACCCGTGGGCGGTCGCGTTCCGACAGCTGGGGTTCTACGGCCTCGTCGAGATGGTGCTGTTCATCGTCATCCTGCTCGCCGGCTACCTCTACCTCTTGAAGAAGCGGGCCCTGGAGTGGGAATGACCGCGGCACCTCGTGGGAGTCGCCCGTGACCGATCGACCCGACCTCCCGTTCCGCACGCTGGCCCAGGCCGCCGGCCCCGCGAAACCCGCGAACGACCTCGTCATGCCGATGAGCGAAGCGGACCGCATCCGCGAGGAGCTCGAGAAGGGGATCGTCTTCACCACGGTCGCGAGCGTCGTCAACTGGGCGCGCGCCAACGCCATCTGGCCGCTCGGCTTCGGGCTCGCCTGCTGCGCCATCGAGATGATGGCCATCGCCGGCCCCCGCTTCGACGTGTCCCGCTTCGGCGCCGAGGTGTTCCGCGGCAGCCCGCGGCAGGCGGACCTCATGATCGTCGCCGGCCGGGTCAGCATCAAGATGGCACCGGTGCTGCGCCAGCTCTACGACCAGATGCCGGATCCCAAGTGGGTCATCGCCATGGGCGCGTGCAGCTCGTGCGGGGGCGTGTTCAACAACTACGCGATCCTCCAGGGCGTGGACAAGATCGTGCCCGTGGACGTGTACGTGCCGGGATGCCCGCCGCGACCCGAGGGGCTGCTGCACGGCATCATGAAGCTCCAGGAGAAGATCCTCGCATCGAAGCCCGAGCTCGGGCCGTTCCCCCGCCGGAAGCGGGCCACCCAGCCCAAGGCCGGCACGGGAGCCGCCTGATGCCGCTCGCCCCCGCGCGTGTCGAGGAGCGCCTGCGCGAGCGGTTCCCCGGCGTGGCGTTCGAGCGCCAGCAGGGCGAGGCGGTGCGCGACTGGACGGTGTACCTGCCGGCCGAGCATCTCGTCGAGGTGTGCACGTTCCTCCGCGACGATCCCGAGCTGCGCTTCGAGATGCTGTCGTGGGTGGGCGGGGTGGACTACCTGCCGCGGGTGCCGCGCTTCGAGTGCGTCTACGGCCTGCTCTCGCTCGTGCACGGGGCGCGCTTCACGCTCAAAGTGCGCATCCCCGAGGAGCAGCCGCGCGTGCCGACCGTGTCGGGCGTGTGGCCCACGGCGAACTGGCACGAGCGCGAGACGTACGACTTCTACGGGATCACGTTCACCGGTCACCCCGACCTCACCCGGATCCTCCTGCCCGAGGACTGGGTGGGCTGGCCGCTGCGGAAGGACTCCCCGCTCGGTTACGAAGAGGTGGCGTTCACGCACAACACGCCCGGGCGCACGGTGCCGTCCCCGGGGTTGAAGAAACTGGCTCCGAAGAGGGTCCGCTACCGTGCGCAGTGAGACGATGACCCTCAACATGGGGCCGCAGCACCCGTCCACGCACGGCGTGCTCCGCGTCGCGCTCGAGCTCGACGGCGAGAACATCGTGGCGTGCAAGCCGATCATCGGCTACCTCCACACCGGCATGGAGAAGCAGGCCGAGTACAAGACCTACACGCAGTCCATCCCGCAGACCGACCGCATGGACTACCTGGCGCCGCTCAGCAACAACCTGGCGCTCTGCCTCTCGGCCGAGAAGCTGCTCGGGATCACGGTGCCGCCGCGCGTGCAGGCGATCCGGGTGCTGCTCACCGAGCTCACGCGCATCAGCGCCCACTGCGTGTGGCTCGGCACACACGCGATCGACATCGGCGCGCTCACCGTGTTCTGGTACTGCTTCCGCGAGCGCGAGAAGGTGCTCTCGATCTACGACATGGTGTGCGGCGCCCGGATGACCGCGAGCTATTTCCGGGTCGGCGGGCTGGCCATGGACATCCCGAACCGATTCCTCGAGCGCTGCGAGAAGTTCGTCGACGAGATGCCGGCGCACATCGACGAGTACGAGTCGCTGCTCACGAAGAACCCGATCTGGCTCGCGCGCACGAAGGGTGTGGCGCCGCTGTCCGCGGCCGACGCGGTGGCGTGGGGGGTCACGGGGCCGGTGCTGCGCGCCTCGGGCGTGGACTGGGACCTGCGCAAGCGCGAGCCCTACTCCGGCTACGAGACGTACGACTTCAGCGTCCCGCTGGGACGGAACGGCGACGCGTACGACCGCTTCACGGTCCGCGTCGCCGAGATGCGGCAGTCGACGCGCATCGCCAAGCAGGCGATCGCCCGCGTCCGCGAGCTGGGGGAGAAGGGCGAGTACCGGCTCCGCGACTTCAAGTACGTGCTGCCCCCCAAGGAGGAGGTCAAGACCTCCATGGAGGCGCTGATCCACCACTTCAAGATCGTGGCGCACGGCTTCTTCCCCCCGGTGGGCGAGGCCTACCACGCGGTCGAGGCCCCGAAGGGCGAGCTGGGCTTCTACTTCGTGAGCGACGGCTCGTCGCGGCCCTGGCGCATGAAGGTGCGCTCGCCGTCGTTCGTCAACCTCCAGGCCCTGCCCGTCATGGTGCGGGGGAAGCTCGTGGCCGACGTCATCGCGGCGATCGGCAGCATCGACATCGTGCTCGGGGAGATCGATCGATGAGCGGAGCGAAGGTGTGGCGATGAGCCAAGCGAAGGTGTGCCGATGAGCGCAGCGAAGAGGGTCCAATGAGCGCAGCGAAGAGGTTCCAATGAGCGCAGCGAAGAGGCTCCAATGACGCACGGCACCGTCATGCCCGTCGAGGGGCCGGCGACGCTCGCGTGGTCCGAGAAGGCCCGGGCGGAGGTCGCCGAAGCGTTGTCGCGCTACCCGGTCAAGCGCTCGGCCGTGCTGCCGGTGCTGTGGATCGCGCAGCGCGAGTGGGGCTGGCTGCCGAGCGCGGCGCTCCGGCTCGTGGCCGAGAGCATCGGCCTGCCCGAGTCCGAGGTGTTCGGGATCGCGACGTTCTACACCATGTTCAACATGAAGCCGGTGGGCCGCCACCATCTTCAAGTCTGCATGACGCTGTCGTGCTCGCTCATGGGCTCCGACCGACTGTTCGCGCACCTCGAGCAGAAGCTCGGCGTCGGCCACGGCGAGACGACGCCCGACGGGCGTTACACGCTCCGCCGCGTCGAGTGCCTGGCCGCGTGCGGCGCCGGGCCGTGCATGCAGGTGGGCTTCGATTATCACGAGAACCTGAGCGAATCGAAAGTGGACGCAATTCTGGAGCGGCTCAAATGAGCCGCGGGCCCCTGCTGTTCAAGGACATCGATGCCCCGGGGCTGGCGAGCCTCGAGACGTACCGGAAGGGCGGTGGCTACGACGCCGTGGCCACCACGCTGGGCAAGACGCCGGCCGACCAGGTGATCGAGGTGGTCAAGGCGTCGGGCCTGCGCGGTCGCGGCGGTGCCGGGTTCCCGACCGGCATGAAGTGGAGCTTCGTCCCCAAGGCCTCGCCGAAGCCCCGCTACATCGTGTGCAACGCGGACGAGTCCGAGCCGGGCACGTTCAAGGACCGCGAGCTCATGGAGAAGAATCCGCACCTGCTGCTCGAGGGCATGATCCTCGCCGGGTACGCGATCGGCTCGCACGTCGGCTACCTCTACCTGCGCGGCGAGTTCGAGTACATCCAGCGCATCCTCGACAAGGCCATCGCGGAGGCGCGCGCGGCCGGGATCCTCGGCGACTCGGTCATGGGCTCGGGCTACGCGTTCCAGATCCACACCCACCAGGGTGCCGGCGCCTACATCTGCGGAGAGGAGACGGCGCTGCTCTCGTCGCTCGAGGGCTTCCGCGGCCAACCGCGCCTGAAGCCGCCGTTCCCCGCGGTCGAGGGCCTCTACGCCTGCCCGACGGTGGTGAACAACACCGAGACGCTCATGGCGGTGCCGCACATCGTCAGGAACGGCGGGGCCTGGTACCGGCAGTGGGGTACGGAGAAGAGCCCGGGCACCAAGGTGTTCAGCGTGTCGGGCCCGGTCAAGCGCCCCGGCAACTACGAAGTCCCGCTCGGCTACTCGATGAAGCAGCTGATCGAGCAGGATTGCGGCGGCATGCGCGATGGGCTGGGCCTGAAGGCCGTGATCCCGGGCGGCTCCTCGGTGCCGCTCCTGCCCGCGGCCGACCTCGACACCCCGCTCGACTACGAGAGCATGAACGCCAAGGGCACGTTCCTCGGCTCCGGCGGCGTCATCGTGATCGACGATCGCACCTGCATCGTGGACGCGCTCTGGAACGTGACGCGCTTCTACGAGCACGAGTCCTGCGGCAAGTGCACGCCCTGCCGCGAGGGCACGTACTGGATGACGGAGGTGTTCGAGCGCCTCGAGAACGGCGCCGGGAAGGACACCGACATCGACCTGCTCGCGGACGTGGCGGACAACATCCTCGGCAAGAGCTTCTGCGCGCTCGGCGACGCGGCGGCCATGCCGGTGCAGGGGGCGCTCAAGCACTTCCGCGCCGAATTCGAGCACCACGTGAAGCACAAGGCCTGCCTCGTCAACCGCCGCCGCGAGGAAGTGGCCGAGGTGCGCCGGTGAGTGGTGGCGTGCGGGTGACGATCGACGGCCGCGCGGTCGAGGTGCCGGCGGGGACGCTCGTGACCGACGCCGCGCGCGCGGCCGAGGTGCACGTTCCGATCTTCTGCTCGCACCAGAAGCTGCCGCCGCTGGGCGCCTGCCGCATCTGCGTGGTCGAGATCGGCATGCCGAAGCTGGGACCGGACCGGAAGCCCGTGCTCGCGGCGGACGGCGGCCCGGAGATCGCGTGGAACCCGAAGGTGCAGACGGGCTGCACGACGACGGTGGCCGACGGCATGCACGTTCGGACGGCGTCCGAGGTGGCCACGAAGGCGCGCAAGGGCGTCATGGAGTTCCTGCTCGTGAACCACCCGCTCGACTGCCCGGTGTGCGACGAGGGCGGGGAGTGCCAGCTGCAAGACCTGGCGTTCGCGTTCGGGCACGACTTCTCGCGCATGGACGAGGCCAAGCGCACGTTCGACAGCGAGGACCTGGGCCCGATCGTGAAGAAGGAGGCGAACCGCTGCATCGTGTGCATGCGCTGCGTGCGGTACTGCGACGAGGTGATGGGCGAGAACGCCCTCACCGCTCACCAGCGCGGCGTGCACACCGAGATCTCGTCGTTCGACCGCCAGCCGCTCGCGTGCGAGCAGTGCGGCAATTGCGTCGAGGTCTGCCCGGTCGGCGCGCTCACCGCGCTGCCCTACCGGTTCAAGGCGCGCCCGTGGGACCTCCGCCAGCACATCACGATCTGCGAGTGGTGCTCGAACGGCTGCTCGGTTCGGCTCGGCGTGCGCGGCATGGAGATCCTGCGCGCGCGCGGCACCGAGTTCCGCGGCGTGAACCAGGAGTACCTGTGCGTGCGGGGCCGCTTCGGCCACGACTGGGTGAACGCGGCCGACCGGCTCACCCAGCCGCTCCTGCGCACGGGCGCCGCGCTCCAGCCCGCGACGCACGACGAGGCGGTGGCCTACGCGGCGGCGCGCCTGCGCGACCTCGCGGCCACGCACGGCCCGGAGTCGATCGCGTTCCTGGGCGGCGAGAAGCTGAACGTCGAGGAGCAGTACCTGTTCCAGAAGCTCGCGCGGGCCGTGCTCGGCACGCCGAACGTCGACGCGCGCACCCGCGTCCCGGCCGCGGTCGCCGGCGACGCGCTCTTGCGCGCCACGGGCGGCGGCCGGCCGGGGCTCACGTTCGACGCGCTCTACGAGGCCGATGAGGTCCTCGTGCTGTTCGACGACCTGCAGGGCGAGGCCCCGCTCGCCCAGGCCGCGGTCGTGCGGGGCTTCCGCCAGCGGGGGCTCCACGTCACGGTCGCGCACCCGCGCCGGGTCAAGCTCGCCCGCCCGCGGTTCAAGGGCGACTGGCTCGCGGTCAGGCCCGGCGCGGAGCTTCCGCTCACGCTCGCGCTCACGCGCGCCGCGCTCGAGCTGGGGTCGCCGGCCGGCGCGCCGCCCGAGGTCGCGCAGGCGCTCGAGTCGTTGAAAGGTTCGCTCGCGGCGTGGACGGCCGAGCGCGTCGAGGCCGAGACCGGTGTCCCCGGCGCGGCCGTCGCGGCCGCGGTGCAGCGCATGCTCGGCGCGGCAAGGCCGGCGCTCCTCTTCGGCCGCGGCGTGCTCGAGCACCCGGAGGCTCCGGCGCTTCTCCAGGCGGTCGAGAACCTGGCCTGGGCGCTCGGGGCGATCACCGCCGAGCGCTCGAGCGTCATGACGTTCGGCGCGCACCACGACAGCGCCGGCGCCCTCGAGATGGGACTCACGCCCGACACGCTGCCCGGCTACGCGCCGGCGGCCGACGCGTCCGCGCGCGGCGCGTTCGAGCGCGCGTGGGG
>DATDEX010000064.1:0-5490 GCA_036522895.1 Candidatus Eiseniibacteriota bacterium
GCTCATCGCGGTGCTGCGCGACGCCGGCCCCTGGCGGGGCCGGCGCGTGCTCGTCCCGCGCGCGCTCGACGGCGGCCGCGAGCTCGCGGAATCGCTCCGGCGCTGGGGTGCGGACGTCGACGAGGTCGTCGCCTACTGTACGGTCGCCAGGCCGAAGGACGAGATCGTGGAGGCCTGGCGCTCCGCCCGGCCCGACGCGGTCGTGGTCGCGAGCCCGTCCGCGGCGCGCGCGCTGGTCCAGGCGCTCGGGCCCGACGTGCTCCGCCACCTCGCGCGCGTCGCGGCCATGGGCTCCACGACCGCCATGCAGCTCATGGCGCTCGGCGTGCCCGCGATGGTCCCCGCGCGCGCGGACTTTGAAGCCGTGGCCGAGCTGCTGCTCGGCCTGACTCCCCGGGAGGTCGAACCGTGACGTTTCCCACCCATCGCGGCCGCCGTCTCCGCCGCACGCCCGGGCTGCGCGCACTCGCCCGAGAGACGCGGATCGCGGCCGACCAGCTCGTGGCGCCGCTGTTCGTGCACGACGCGGACCGCGGGCGCGCGGCGATCGCGTCGCTCCACGGGCACTCCCGGCTCACGCCCGAGCTCGCCGCCGAGGAGGCCGCTTCGCTCGCGAGTCTCGGCGTCGGCTCGGTGCTCCTGTTCGGCATCCCCTCGAAGAAGGACGCCGAGGGGAGCGGCGCATGGGACGACGACGGGATCGTTCCGCAGGCGATCCGCGCGATCAAGCGCCGTGCCCCCGACTTGGTCGTGTGGGCCGATGTCTGCCTCTGCGAGTACACCGATCACGGCCACTGCGGGATCCTGCGCGGCGGCGAAGTGGACAACGACGCCTCGCTGCCGCTCCTCGCCCGGGCCGCGGTCGCGTACGCACGCGCCGGCGCGGACGTGGTCGCACCCTCGGACATGATGGACGGCCGCGTGGGGGCGCTCCGCGCCGCGCTCGACCAGGCGGGCTCCGCGCAGACGGCGATCGTCTCCTACGCGGTCAAGTACGCTTCCGCGTTCTACGGTCCGTTCCGCGAGGCGGCGGGCTCGACACCGAAGCAGGGCGACCGCCGCGGCTACCAGATGGACGCCGCGAACGTGCGCGAGGCCGTGCGCGAGGCGCTCGCCGACGTGGAAGAGGGCGCCGACGCGCTGATCGTCAAGCCGGGGATGCCCTACCTCGACGTGCTGCGCGCGGTGCGCGAGCAGGTGTCCGTGCCGATCGCGGCCTACCAGGTGTCGGGCGAATACGCCATGCTGCACGCGGCGGCCGAGCGCGGCTGGCTCGATCTCGAGCGGGCGATGTGGGAAACGACGCTCGGCATCCGGCGCGCGGGCGCGGATCTCGTGATCTCGTATTTCGCGCGCGTCATCGCCGAGCGGCTCGCCGAGGGCCGCCTGGCCGCGGAGGCGCAACGATGAACCTGAGCGGCCTCGAGACCGTCGTGGCGGCCTCGCTCCACGAGCGCGCCCAGCGCGTCACCCCGGGCGGCGTCCACTCGCCGGTGCGGGCCTTCCGCTCGGTCGGCCTGCCGCCCGTCGCGCTCGTCGAGGCGCGCGGCGCGCGCGTGCGCGACGCCGCCGGCCGCGAGTACCTGGACTGGATCGGCGCGTGGGGGCCGGCGCTCCTCGGGCACAACCCGCAGCGCGTGACCGAGGCGATCGCCCGCCAGCTCGCGCGCGGGACGCTGTTCGGTCTCATGTCGCCGCCCGAGGTGGAGCTGGCCGAGCGCGTCACCCGGATGGTGCCCGGCTGCGAGATGGTCCGCTTCGTCGCGACCGGCACCGAGGCGACGATGAGCGCGCTCCGGCTCGCCCGTGCCGCGACCGGCCGCCCGGGCGTCTTGAAGTTCGCGGGCTGCTACCACGGCCACGGGGACTCGTTCTTGATCCGTGCCGGCTCGGGTGCCGCGACGGCCGGCGTTCCCGATTCGCCCGGCGTCACCGAGGGCACCGCGACCGACACGCGCATCGCCCGCTACAACGACCTGGACGACGTGACGCGCGCGTTCCGCGACTCGCCCGGGAGCATCGCCGCGGTCATCGTCGAGCCCGTGGCCGGGAACATGGGCTGCGTGCCGCCCGAGCCTGGCTTTCTCGAGGGACTCCGTGCCCGCTGCGACGCGCACGGGGCGCTCTTGATCTTCGACGAGGTGATCACCGGCTTCCGGCTCGCCCCGGGCGGCGCGGCGGAACGCTTCCGCGTCCGGCCCGATCTCGTGACGCTCGGGAAGGCGCTGGGTGGTGGCATGCCGCTCGCGGCCTTCGGCGGGCGCGGCGAGCTCATGCGCTCGATCGCCCCCGAGGGCCCGGTCTACCAGGCCGGCACGTACGCGGCCCACCCGCTCTCGATCGCCGCCGCGCTCGCGGTGCTCGACGCGCTCGAGGCCGACGCCGGCCTCTGGGCGCGCCTCGAGACGCTGGGCGAGCGCCTCGAGACCGGGCTTCGCGCCGCCGCGCTCGACGCCGGGATCCCGGCCCACGTCCAGCGCGTGGGCTCGATGTGGACGCTCTTCTTCTCGCCGCGGCCGGTCCGCTCGTGGGACGACGCCGGCAGCGTCGATCGCGAGCGCTTCGCCGGGTTCTACCGGGGCATGCTCGAGCGCGGCGTGCTGCTGCCGCCCTCGCCGTTCGAGACCGCGTTCCTCTCCGCCGCGCACGACGAGGCCGACGTCGAGCTCACGCTCGCCGCCGCACGGGCGGCGCTCGCGGAGGTCGCGGGATGAACGACCGATTCCTGCGGGCGTGCCGGCGGCAGCCGGTCGACCGCACGCCGCTCTGGATCATGCGGCAGGCGGGCCGCTACCTGCCCGAGTACCGCGAGCTGCGCGCGCGCGTCGACTTTCTCACGCTCTGCCGCACCCCGGCGCTGGCCGTCGAGGCGAGTCTCCAGCCGCTCCGCCGCTTCGAGCTCGACGCGGCGATCGTGTTTTCCGACATCCTGCTCCCGCTCGAGGCGCTGGGCTGCGAGCTGTCGTTCGACCCGGGCCCGCGAATCGCGCGCCCGATCCGCACCCGCGCGGACGTCGAATCGCTGGTCCCGCGCCCGATCGGCGAGGTGACGCCGTACGTGGGCGAGGCCGTGGCGCTGCTCCGCAGCGAGCTCGCGGGCCGGGTGCCGGTGATCGGCTTCTCCGGCGCCCCGTTCACGCTCGCGGCCTACCTGACCGAGGGCCAGGGCAAGGAGGGCTTCACCGCCGTGCGCGCGCTGCGGGCGCAGGACCCGGCGGCGCTCACGCTGCTCCTCGACAAGCTCGCCGCGCTCATGACGGATTACCTGAATCTCCAGATCGCGGCCGGCGCCCAGGCGATCCAGATCTTCGATTCGTGGGCGGGGATCCTGAGCCCCGCCGACTTCCAGGCGTTCGCGCTCCCCGCCGTGCGGAAGATCGTCCAGGGGCTGAATCGCGAAGGCGTCCCCGTGATCTACTTCGCCCCCGCCGCCGACCACCTGCTCGAGCTCTCGGCCACGTCGGGCGCCGACGTGCTCGGGGTGTGCTGGCGCACGCCGCTCGCGGCGGCGCTGCTCGCGTCGCCCGAGGCGGTGCGAGCACGGGCGCTCGACGTGCTGGAGAGCGCGGGCGACGCCCCGGGTCACATCATGAACCTGGGCCACGGCATCCTGCCCGAGACCCCGATCGAATCGGTCGAGGCGCTGGTGCAGGCTGTCGTCGATCGCGCGACGAGACCGGCATGACTCCGGCGTTCGAGCCGTCCAGCACCGCGGGGCTCCTCGCCCGCTACGACCGGCCGGGCCCGCGCTACACGTCGTACCCGACGGCGGTCGAGTTCCACGAGGGCTTCGGCGAGCCCGAGTACCGCGCCCGCCTCGCCGCCGCGGACGCGCGCGCGAGCGAGCCGCTCTCCGTGTACGCCCACCTGCCGTTCTGCGAGGCGCGCTGCCTCTATTGCGGCTGCAACATCGTGGTGACGAAGCATCACCCGGTCGCCGCCGGCTATCTCGATCAGCTTCTGCTCGAGGTCGACCTGCTCGCCCGCCACCTCCCGAACCGCCGCCAGGTGTCGCAGATGCACTGGGGCGGCGGGACGCCCACCTACTACGCGCCGGCCGAACTGGCGCGGCTCTTCGGGGCGTTCCGCGAGCGGTTCGAGTTCACGCCCGACGCGGAGATCGGGATCGAGGTGGACCCGCGCGTGACCACGCACGAGCATGTCTCCGTGCTCCGCGGCCTCGGGTTCAATCGCATCTCGATGGGCGTCCAGGATTTCACGCCCGAAGTGCAGGCGGCCGTCAAGCGCGTGCAGAGCTACGAGCAGACGCAGGACCTCGTCGACTACGCCCGCCGCGAGGGCTTCGTCTCCGCGAACATCGATCTCATTTACGGCCTCCCCTACCAGGTCCCCGCGGGGTTCCGGCGCACGCTCGAGCAGGTCATCACGCTCCGCCCCGACCGGGTCGCGGTCTACTCGTTCGCATACGTGCCGTGGATCAAGGCCCACATGAAGAACATCCCCGCGGAGGCGCTCCCCGGCCCCGCGGTCAAGCTCGAGCTCCTGGCGCTCGCGATCGATGCGTTCACGAGCGCCGGCTACCGCCAGATCGGCATGGACCACTTTGCGCTCCCCGAGGACGAGCTCTCGCGCGCGATCGAGTCGCGCACGCTCCACCGGAACTTCATGGGCTACACGGTCCAGAGCGCGCAGGACATGGTGGCGCTCGGCATCTCGGGGATCGGTGACGTGCAGGACGCGTTCGCGCAGAACGTGAAGAAGCTTCCGGATTACGCTTCCGCGCTCGCGGCCGGCCGCTTCCCGATCGAGCGCGGGTACACGCTCGACGAGGACGACGTCGTGCGGCGGCACGTGATCACCCAGCTCATGTGCAACGCGCATCTCGACATCCATGACGTCGAGCGCCGCTTCGGGCTATCGTTCCGCGAGGCGTTCGCGACCGAGCTGGCCGAGCTCACCGGCAGGGACTCCTACGTGGCCGACGGCCTCGTCACGGTGAGCGACCACGCGATCGAGTTGACGACGCTCGGGAGATTGTTCGTGCGCAACGTCTGCATGGTGTTCGACCGCCACCTCCGCCACCGCTCGAGCCAGAGCACGCCGGTGTTCAGCCGGACGGTATGAACGGCCGGCCGCGCATCGTCGTGATCGGCGGCGGGATCGCCGGCCTCACGGTCGCATATCGGCTGCGGCAGCACCCCGACGCCGGCGAGGTGACGCTGCTCGAGGCCGGCGAGGACGCGGGTGGCCACGTCGGGACGCTCCACGAGGACGGGTTCACGGTCGAGACGGGTCCGAACGGCTTCCTCCACCGCGTGCGCGAGCCCGAGCCCATGGCGCTCGTCGACGAGCTGGGCCTGCGCGATTCGCTGATCGAGGCGCGACCGGCCGCCAGGCGGCGCTACATCCTCCACCGGCGGAAGCTCCGGCCCGTCCCCGCCTCCCCGGTCTCGCTCCTCACCACGGACGCGCTCTCCGCGGGCGGAAAGCTCCGGCTCGTGCTCGAGCCGTTCGCGCGGCGGGCGCCCG
>DATDEX010000065.1:0-3971 GCA_036522895.1 Candidatus Eiseniibacteriota bacterium
ATCGGGCAGGGCGACCCCGACGCGCGCGCGGCGGAACGGCCCGCGGACGACCTCGGGCGGCTCGGTCGCGCGCTCAACGAGATGCACGGCGAGCTCGACGCGCGGCTCGAGCGCCTGCGCGGCGAGCGCGACGACCGCGAGCTGATCCTCGCCCACATGAGCGACGGCGTGGCGCTGATCGACGGCGCGGATCGGGTCGTGCACGTCAACCACCGCTTCGCCGAGCTGCTCGATGCGCCGCTCCGGCCGGCGCCGGGCACGCCGTTCGGGGCGTTCACGCGCGTGCCCGAGCTCGCCGAGCTGGCCCGGGCGGCCCGCACCACCGGCCGCACCGTGGAGCGGGAGTTGAAGCCCTGGACGACGCGCACCCGCCCGGCGCGCGCCACCGCCACGTCGCTCGGCGGGCCCGCGCCGAGCCCGGTGCTGCTCGTGCTCCACGACCTCTCCGAGAGCGAGGCGCTGCAACGCATGCGGCAGGATTTCGTGGCGAACGTGTCGCACGAGCTCCGCACGCCGCTCACCTCGCTGCGCGGCTACGCCGAGACGCTGCTCGAGGGCGGGCTCGACGACGCCGAGCACCGCGAGGCGTTCGTGCGCGTGATGCGCGACCAGGCCGTGCGGCTCCAGGCACTCGTCGACGATCTCCTCTCGCTCGCCGAGCTCGAGCGGCCGGACGTGATGCTGCGACGCGAGCCGCTCGACCTTCGCGCGCTCGCCGCCGAGCAGATGGTGCAGGTGCGCGACGCGGCCGCTCGCGCCGGGCTCGCGCTCGTGCTCGAGGGGGCCGAGCCGGTGCCGGTGCTCGCCGATCGCGTGCGCCTGATGCAGGTGCTCGCGAACCTCCTCGACAACGCGGTCAAGTACACCGAGCGCGGCCAGGTCACCGTGGCCGTGGGCCAGCGCGACGGGCGCGCGTGGTGCGAGGTGCGCGACACCGGGCCCGGCATCCCCGCCGCCGACCTCGCGCGCGTGTTCGAGCGCTTCTACCGGGTCGACAAGGCGCGCTCGCGCGAGAAGGGCGGCACCGGGCTCGGGCTCGCGATCGTGAAGCACGCGGTGGCGCTCCACGACGGCACGGTGGGGGTGGAGAGCCGCGTGGGGGAGGGGAGCACGTTCCGCTTCGAGATCCCGGCCACGCCTCCCTGCTGAGCGCACTTCTTTCGCACGCGACACCGCACGGACACACCGCGTTAACCGCGGGCGCCGTCTACTCCAGTCGGCGTGCCCGTCGTGCGAACGAGAGCCCGAGATCCCCACCATGACCCTGGAAGCGATCGGCGTGGAGTCCCCGTTGTCGCGCGCCCCCGGCGTGCGCAAGCGCGGCCGACCACTCGAGATGCCGCCGCCGGACGTGCTGCGGCGGATCCGGGACGAGTTCGATCGGGGCACGCTCTACCGCATGCACCACGCGCAACCCGCCCTCTACGCGCGCGCCCGCCGGCTGTTCGGATCCTGGGCCAACGCGCTGGCCGCGGCCGGCGTCGACCACGCCCGCGCGGTCGCCGAGGCGCGTCGCCGCTCGGTCGAGACGCGGCGCCGGGCACGGCTGAACGCGCCCCGCTGAGGGCGCCGCCCGGGTTTCCGGCAGCTTTGTAACCCGCGCGTAACCCGACCGATGGGTTGCCGAAACCGCACCCGCTCCACGATGAGGCCTCGTCCACCACGGCCAACGGCCTGCCGAGGCCGGCCCACCCTGGGACCTGGAGCCCGCCGTCATGACCCCACGACTCTGGCTCATCGCGCTGCTGCTCGTCGCCGTCGAGCCCGTTCACGCCCAGACCCCCGTCACGCCCACCCCACCGGATTTTCCGCGCGGCACGGTGAGCGGCTACCTCTTCGGCGACTGGTACGACAACCTCGCCGGCAACCCCACCCACGTGTACGACCCCTCGGGCAACGACCTCGGGCAGGCGAACATCGACGGCAAGAACCCGATCACGCGCGACCTGAACGGCATCCAGCTCCGCCGCGTCTACTTCCAGGTCGACAACGATCTCTCGATCAAGTACTCGACCCGCTTCCGCCTCGAGGCCGACAGCAAGTCGCTCACCTCCGACGGCAAGCTCGGCGTCGCGGTGAAGGCCGCCTACATGAAGGTGCGCAGCCTCTACCCCCGCGCCGACCTCTACTTCGGCGTGATCGCGACGCCCACGTACGAGAGCTCCGAGGAGTACTGGGGGTACCGTTCGATCGAAAAGATGCTGGCGGACTTCCGCGGGCTGGCGCCGTCGTCGGACGTGGGCGTCGAGGTGAAGGGCTTCGCGGACGCGCAGCACATGGTCGGCTACACGCTCATGATGGGCGACGGCGCGGGCAACAAGCCCGAGACGAACCGCGACAAGCGCGTCTACTTCGCCGTCCCGCTCCGCTGGCGGGACCTCCGCCTCGAGCCCTACGTCGACTACGAGAACGTCTTCGGCGCGAAGGACCGGGCGACCTACAAGGTGTTCGCCGGCTACGACATCCCGCACGGCGCCGTGGGCTACGAATACGTCGAGCAGGTCGGCCACAAGCCGCTCGGCGTCTACTCGTACGCCCAAGGGCACTCGCTGTTCGCGCGCTACTCGGCGAGGGCGACGCTGGCCGGATTCGCCCGCGCCGACCTGTGGAAGTCGGATCTCAACACGCAAAACCGCGTGAATCAGCAGCTCTTCATCGTCGGCCTGGACTGGCAGCCATTCAAGGACGTGCACTTCATGCCCAACGTCGAGAGCATCCAGTACGTCTTGCCGGAGAAGAGCACGGCCCCCGTTCCGGCGCATCACGACCTGCAGGCGCGCCTGACGCTCTACTGGAAGTTCACCAAGCCCCAGTCCTGATTCCCCACACCGAGAGGAGCTCCGACCCATGAACCCGAACGCCCTCGGCCGCGTCGCGCGGACCGCGCTGCTCGGCGCCATGCTGGCGACGAGCGCCGGCGCCCAGAATCTCACCGGTGCGGGTGCGACGTTCCCGTACCCGATCTACTCGAAGTGGTTCGACGTCTACAAGCAGAAGACGGGCGTCGAGATCAACTACCAGTCGATCGGCAGCGGCGCCGGCATACAACAAGTCAAGGCCGGAACGGTCGACTTCGGCGCGAGCGACGCGGCGCTCTCGGATGCGGCGTTGAAGGACATGCCGCGCCGCGTGCTCCACTTCCCGACCGTGGCGGGCGCGCTGGTGCTGGCCTACAACCTGCCCGATCTCAAGAGCCCGCTGCAGCTCACGCCGGATGTCATCGTCGCCATCTACCTCGGCCGCATCACGACGTGGAACGACAAGCGGCTCGCGGCCGTGAATCCCGGCGTCCGTCTGCCGGCGGCGCCGATCCTGGCGGTGCACCGCTCGGACGGCAGCGGCACGACGAACATCTTCGTCAACTACCTCGCGGCCGTGAGCACGGAGTGGAAGGAGCTGGTCGGCGTGGGCACCTCGGTGAGCTGGCCGAGCGGCGTCGGCGGCAAGGGCAACGACGGGGTGGCGGGCGTGGTCAAGCAGACGCCCGGCGCGATCGGCTACGTCGAGCTGGCGTACGCGAAGCACAACCAGCTCGCCGGGGCGCTCGTCCGCAACAAGGCGGGCAAGTTCATGGAGGCGACGCTCGCGTCCACGACCGCGGCGGTCGAAGGCGCGGCGGCGAGCCTCGCGAAGGACGTCCGCACGCCGATCGTGAACTCCCCCGCGCCCGACGCGTACCCGATCGCGGGCCTCACGTTCCTGCTCGTCTACCAGGACGGCAGGAACCCCGCGCAGGCGAAGGCGCTCGCCGACTTCATCGACTGGGCGATCCACGACGGGCAGGCGTTCGCCGACGACCTCGACTACGCGAAGCTGCCCGCCTCGGTGGTCAAGGTGAACGAGGCGACGCTGCGGCTCCTCTCCGCGGGCGGCAAGCGGCTGTACGCGGAGAAGTAGGTGTTCCGGCGCGCGCGCGGGAGCCGGCCGTGAATCCCCCGGGTCCGGGGGATCGCGCGCTGGCGCCGTGGCCC
>DATDEX010000066.1:0-16908 GCA_036522895.1 Candidatus Eiseniibacteriota bacterium
CTCAGCGCTGGCCGAGCCACGCGACGCGACGCACCACGGTCCCGCGCGCGTCGGCGAGGCGCGCCCAGTAGAACCCCGGTCGCACACGCGTGCCGTCGTCCGCGCGGCCGTCCCACTCGATCACCGGCGCGTCGCCCGCGAGCACGCGCGCCCACACGCGCCGGCCCGAAAGATCGACGAGCGTGAGCGTGCTGCCGCCGCGCACGCCGGTCGCCGCGAAGCGCACCCGGCCCGTGGCCGGGTTCGGCGTCGCGCCGAGCGCGGCGCGGCAGTCCCCCGAGGCAAGCGCGCCGCACGCTCCGGAAACCCGGAACAGCGCGAAGTCGCCGGCCGCGAGCGACAGCTCGAGGCGACGCCCGCGGGCGGTCGGGAGCGTGGGCCAGGCCTGCCAGCCCCCCGCGTCGTCGAATCGCTCCGCCGTCCGCTCGCCAACCAGCTCGAGCGCGAGCGGCTGCGCGGCCGCGGAATCGCGATTCGCCACGAACAGGTGCGGCGTCCCGTCGGGCCCCGCGAACGTGCCGAGCGTCAGTCGCCCCTCCACCGCGGCGACGAGCGAATCGGGCGCGAACGGGGTGCCGCCGATCGGCGTGCCGCCCGCGTGCTCGGTCGTGAGCCACGCGAGCCCGGCCAGCTCCTCGCCGAGCGGCTTCACCCGCAGGTTCAGCGTGCGCACCTGGTCGTAGTGCGGCGAGCGCTCGCCGCTCCCCCAGCGGATCATGCCGTCGCCCCAGTGCACGGTGCTGTCGGGCGCCGGGGTCCAGTAGGTGAAGTAGCCGATGCCGCGGGCACCGTACGAGAGCCACTGCGCCACCTGCCAGCGCAGGAGGCCGTCGTCCACGGCGCGGAAGTCCAGGTGCTGGATCACGAGCACGATGCCCCAGAACGGCAGAGCGAACTCGCGCGCGACCTGCGCCGTGCCGGCCACGTTCTCGACGAACTGCCCGCGATCGCCCTGGAGGTGATGATCGTAGTGGTCGGTGCTCAGCACCGCGGGCTCCACCTCGGTCGCGTAGTCGCGCAGGTACGAGAGCCACTGCTCGCGCGTCGTGAACCCGCCCCGGCCGAGCAGGTTGTTCCACCCCGGGTGCAGCGGATCGCGCGCGCGCAGGAGCCGGAAGAACTCGGCGAGTCGCGTGAACGTCGACCGGGGTGGCTCGTCGCCCAGGTAGTAGCCGAGGAATGCCGGCTGATCGCGGTAGGACGCGACGACACTGTCGAGCGTGACCATCGTCGCCGGCTGGCTCTCGTGCACGCGATCGAGGCGCATGTCGAGGAGCAGGTTTCGCACCCCGACGGCCTCCGAGTACGCGAGGCGTTGCAGGTTCAGGTCCTCGCGGCCCGGGTCCTCCCATGCCAGCACGGTCGTGTTGAGCCCGGCTTCCGCCAGCTCCGCGTAGCGCGCGGGCGTGGTCGAGTCCGGCGGCGGCGCCACCCAGCCGAACAGCGCGAACCGGGGCAGCGAGGCGGTGCCGGGATGGGCGAGCGCGCGCGCCGGCAGCACCGGGGCGCGCTCGGGGCCCCGGTCGCCGGCCGCCGTGGCCGCGGCCAGGAAGCTCGTGAGTGCCGCTGCAAGCAGGATTCGCAAGGGTCTCCTCGTCGTGGACGTGCTTGAAAGAGTCGGGACAATTCCCTAGGTTGCCCCGGTGCTCGAACGATTGCGGGCCCTCATCCTCGGCGGTCGAAAGAACCTTTTCGACCCGAAGATCCACCACCAGCTCGCGCTCGTCGCGTTCTTCGCCTGGGTAGGCCTGGGTTCCGACGGGCTGTCGTCGTCCTCCTACGGCCCGGAGGAAGCGTTCCTCACGCTGGGCCCGCACACGCACCTGGCACTGTACCTGACCGTGGCCATGGTGCTCACCGTCTTCCTCATCTCCGCCTCCTATACCCAGATCATCGAGCTGTTCCCGAGCGGCGGCGGCGGCTACCTGGTGGCCACGAAGCTCCTCGGGACCACGCCGGGCGTGGTTTCGGGCGGCGCGCTGGTGGTGGACTACGTCCTCACGATCGCCATCTCGGTCGCCTCCGGCGTGGACGCGATCTTCTCGTTCCTGCCCGCCGAGCTCCAGCCCCTCAAGCTGGTCGCGGCGATGGCGGTGGTCGGCGGGCTCACCGCGCTCAACCTGCGAGGCATCAAGGAGTCGGTGGCGGTGCTCATGCCGATCTTCGTAGCGTTCGTGGTGCTCCATTTCGTGCTGGTGCTCTACGGCATCGGCACGCATGTCGGCGATTTCGTGCCCATGGTGAGCGACACGCTGCGCGACACCCGCAACGCGGCGGGCGAGATCGGCACGCTCGGGGTGGCGGCGCTCTTCCTCAAGGCGTTCTCGCTCGGCGGCGGCACGTACACGGGAATCGAAGCCGTCTCCAACAGTACGGCCATCCTGCGCGAGCCGCGCGTCGAGACGGGCAAGAAGACCATGGCCTACATGGCCACGTCGCTCGCGTTCACCGCCGGCGGCATTCTCCTCTGCTACCTCTTGAACGGCGTCGTCCACGAGCCCGGCCGCACGCTCAACGCGTCGCTCTGGTCGCTGCTCACGCGCGGCTGGACGCTCGGCGGGTTCCCGGTCGGAATCTGGATCGTCGTGTTCACGCTGGCGAGCGAGGGCGCGCTCCTGTTCGTGGCCGCGCAGACCGGCTTCCTCGCCGGCCCCGCGACGCTCGCGGCCATGGCGGTCGACCAGTGGGTCCCCAAGCGCTTCGCCCACCTCTCGGAGCGGCTGGTGACGCAGAACGGCATCATCTTCATGGGCCTGGCGGCCATCGCGACGCTGGTCTACACGGGCGGGCAGGTGAAGCTGCTCGTGGTCATGTACTCGATCAACGTGTTTCTCACGTTCACGCTCTCGCAGCTGGGCATGGTGCGGCACTGGTGGGAAGTCCGCGCGAGCCAGGCTCACTGGCACCGGCGGCTGCTGCTGTCGGCCCTGGGCGCGCTGGTCACGGCGAGCATCCTGGTGATCACCTCGGTGATCAAGTTTCGCGAGGGCGGCTGGGTGACGATGGTGGTGACCGGCGCGTTCATCCTGCTCTGCATCGCCGTCCGCGCGCACTACGTGCGGGTGCGCGGGGTCCTGAAGAGCCTCGACGACGTGCTCTCGGACCTGCCGATGCCGGAGCGCGACACCACGCCGGAGCTGGCGCCGGACGGCCCGACCGCCGTGGTGCTGGTGGAGGCCTATGCCGGTCTCGGCATCCACACGCTGCTCACGGTGCAGCGGATGTTCCCGCGCCACTTCAAGAACATCGTGTTCGTGTCGGTGGGCCTCGTGGACTCGGGCCAGTTCAAGGGAACCGAGAGCGTGAAGGCGCTCGAGGCCAAGGTGCAGAAGGATCTCGAGCACTACGTCGAGCTGGCACAGCGCATGGGTTTCTACGCGGAGTACCGGTTCACGCTCGGCACCGACCTGATCGAGGAGCTCGAGCAGATCTGCCACGATCTCCAGAAGGAGTTCCGCCGCTCGATCGTGTTCGCCGGCCAGCTCGTGTTCCAGCGCGAAACCGTGTTCACGCGTACGCTCCACCACGAGACGGCGTTCAGCATCCAGCGACGGCTGCAGTTCGCCGGCATCCAGGTGATCATCCTGCCCATCCGCGTCTGGCAGAAGCAGAAGTCCGCGTGAGCCGCGCGGCTCGCCAAGGAGAGCCACCCATGTACACGCTCGATTTGAAGGACAAGCATGCGCTCGTGCTGGGCGTGGCGAATCACCGGAGCCTCGCCTGGGCCATCGCGCAGCACCTGCACCTGGCCGGCGCCCCGCTGTGCCTGACGTACGCCGGCGAACGCCTGAAGAGCGGCGTCGAGGAGCTCGCGGCGACGATTCCCGGGGCGATCGTGCTGCCCTGCGACGTCACCGACGATGCGCAGATCGACGCGGTGGCGCACACGCTCGGCGAACGCTGGGGTTCCGTCGAGGTGCTCGTGCACGGGGTGGCGTACGCGAACAAGCAGGACCTGGAGGGCGCGTTCGTCGCCACGTCGCGCGAGGGCTTCCGCACCGCGCTCGAGGTGAGCGCCTACTCGCTCGTGAACGTCACGAACCGGATGCTGCCGCTGCTCGAGAAGCGCGGCGGCGCGATCGTGTCGCTCACCTACCTCGCGGCGGAGCGCGCCGTGCCGTCGTACAACGTCATGGGGAGCGCCAAGGCCGTGTTGGAGCAGGCCACGCGCCAGCTCGCCTACGAGCTGGGACCGAAGAACATCCGCGTCAACGCGGTGAGCGCGGGCCCGGTCAACACGCTGGCCGCGCGCGGCATTCGCGGCTTCACCGGGATGCACAAGGACCACGCCGAGCGCGCGGCGCTCAAGCGCAACATCACGCAGGAAGAGGTGGGCAAGGCGGCGCTCTTCCTCCTCTCCGACATGGCGAGCGGCGTGACCGGCGAGGTGCTGTACGTGGACGCGGGCTACCGCATCATGGGGGTCTGAGCTCCGCTCCGACCGGGCCCCCCGCGGCCCGGCCGGAGCGAGGCGCCCGCGCCTCGCCGGTGTGGCGCCGGCGCGCCGCACGGCCGGCCTCGCCGCACGATCCGGACCCGCAAATCGTTGCGCGATGCACTCCCGACGGCCGTCCCACGCGCCCCGGAATAGCCGGGGGCGGTTGGCGTACTTCGTGCGTGACCGATCCGGCGAACCCCCGGCGCGTCCGACCGAAAGGAGAACACCATGAGGTCCGCTGCCTCGAAACCCCCGACCGCCGGCGCGATGGCGCGCCGGAATCCCAGCATCGCTTCGCTCGTCCCCATCGCCGCCGCCCTGCTCGGCGTGACCCTGCTCGCCGCGGGGTCTCCTGCCCGTGCCCAGGACTACGGCAACGACAGCTGGCGCCCGCGTCCCATATCCAATTTCGAGACGTGGGCCGACGGCCGGCTCGTCGACGTGCAGTTGAAGGTCGACGGCGACCCCGCGCCGCTCTACGTCGCCCCCGGCCACGACGATCGCCACTACTTCCAGGCGTTCGCCGGCCGCAATTACTCGGTCCTGCTCAAGAACAACAGCGGCCGCCGCGTCGCGGTGCTGCTCGCGGTGGACGGGTTGAACGCGGTGAACGGCGAGATCACGGCGCTCCGCCCCGACGAGGGCATGTACGTGCTCGGGCCGTGGGAGCAGGCGACGATCCGTGGCTGGCGCACGTCGCTCAACGAGGTCCGCCGGTTCGTGTTCGTGGACGAGCGCCGGAGCTACGCCGAGCGCACCGGGCAGAGCAACTCGGACATGGGCTGGATCCGCGTGCTCTCGTTCCGGGAGCAGACCCCGTGGTGGCATTCGCGTCGAAGCGGCTGGGATCAGCCGAAGGCACGCTTCCGTGACGACGGCCCGCAAGCGAACGTGCCCGCACCGGTCCCGATGAACGAGGTGCCACAGGCCCGCGCCGAGGACTCCAAGGATGGCGCTCCCGCGCCGACCACCAAGAGCGTGGCGCCGGAAGCGCAGGACAACCTGACCCACGGCGAGCAGGGCCAGGGCGGGAGCTTCCCCGGCACCGGCTGGGGCGAGCGCAAGCAGGATCGCGTCCAGCGCACGCAGTTCACGCCCGACCCGGTCGCGGTCGACCATCTGATCTTCCGCTACGAGTACGCCTCGGGCCTCCAGGCCCTCGGCATCCTCCCGGCCCGCCGCTTCCGTGACCGCCTCGGCGAGCGCGACGGCGAGATGGGCTTCGCCCGGCCGCCGCGGTAGCGCGGCGGTAGCCGCCACCGAACGCCGAGTGCCGGCCTCTCACCCGAGGGGCCGGCACTCGTGCGTTTCGGGCTCGAGCGGACGCGCGTGCGCGCGACGGCGACATCGGCTCGGTGCCGCGACCGCCGATCTGCACGCGAGCGAAGCGCCCAGCGCGAGCAGCCGCACGCGTGCGCGATCAGCCATGCGTGAGCGAATCGCACCACGCGAGGACGGCTTCCGCCAGGGGGCCGTGGGCGGCCCCGGCCACGGTGCGCACGTCCCGGGGCGCGAATCCATGCGCGCGAGCGTCCGCGAGGGCGCGCGCCGTCTGCTGGTCACAGAAGCGCACGGCCGTCGCGGCTTCGCCGCGGGCGACGCCGCAGCGGAGCGGCTGGATCGGCAGCGTCGCCCGTGCGGCCGCGGTGGAGAACGTGGTGTCGTCGAGGCCGCGTCGCTGGTAATTCGTGGTGACGGGAGCGACGCCGCACCAGCGCTCGGGCCGCCGCAGCGCCTGCGCCCACACGGTGTGGCCGCCGGCCTCCCAGCCGGTGAGGAACGCCCTGGCGTTCCCGCCCCACTTGCGATGCACGTCCGCGAGGACGGCCGCCATGCCGGCATCGTCGAACGCGAAGTCGTCGCCGGCCGCGAGGCCCTGCCATTCGGCGCGCGTGTACGAGTAATGCTCCGGCGTGCGCGTCGAGGCCCCGCCGCAGGTGAGCACTTCGGGCGCGACCAGGATGAAGGGTCGATGGCCCCGCGCGGCGACGAACGTCTCGAGGTTCGCGCGAAACTCGCGGGCGGCGTCCGGGATCACCACCACGACGGCCCATGTCCGACCGCTCGACCAGCCCTCCGGCAGCGCGAGGTGGTAGCGCATCACGTGGGAGCTGGCCTGCTCAACCGAAATCGCCGGTGCCGCCGGGACCGGCGCGCCCGGCAAGCTCGACCCGGCGAGCAACGCCCCCCAGCCCAGCGCCCCGGCGATGCGGGCGGCGCGAATCCTCGCGATCGAATGCACCGGGATCGGCTTCCGAACCGCTCTAACCCGAGAACATGCTCTTCGCCACAAACAGAAGATTCGCAGGCCTTTCCGCCAGTCTCCGCATGTACCACGGGAACCAGTGGGCGCCGTAGCTGATGAGCACCCGGACCTGGCGACCGGCCTTGACGAGCCGTACCTGCTCGCCGCGCTGGATGCCGTACAGCATCGCGTACTCGTAGTCGCCGGGTGCCACGCCGAGCTTGAGCGCCAGGCCCTCGAGGCGGCCGATCAGCAGCGTGTCGTGCGTGCCGAGCGTGGCCCACGCCCGTTTCGCGCGCGCCTCCGCGCTCCAGAGCCGCTCGGTCATCCAGACGAAGTTCTCGTCCACGTCGCGCTTGTCCGGGAACGCCAGTTCCGCGGATTCGGCGTACGCGCCCTTGACGATGCGCACCGCGGGCCCGAGCGGCAGCAACGACTCGAGGTCGGCGCGGGTGCGGCGCAGGTACGACTGAAGGCACACGCCCACGTTGGGATGCGTCGCCTGGAGCGTCCGGTAGAGCGCCAGCGTCGGGTCCGTGTAGGCGCTCCCCTCCATGTCGATCCAGAGCCGGCTGCCGTGAACGCGCGCGGCCTCGGCCAGCGTGCGCATGTGCGCGGTGCAGAGCGCCCCATCGATGTCGAGCCCGAGCTGCGTGGGCTTCACCGACACCTCGGCGTTCAGCTTGGCGGTCCGGACGCGGTCGAGCGTGTCGAGATAGTGCGCGAGCACCGCGTCGGCTTCGGCCCGGTCGCGCAGGTTCTCGCCGAGGTGCGTGAGCGTGACGGCGATACCGAGCCGGTTCTGTTCGCCCGCGGCGACCAGCGCCTCGTCGAGCGTCTCGCCCGGCATGAAGCGGCGCACGGCGAGTTTCACGAATCGGCGGTTCGTCGCCTGGCGCTGGAGCCAGGCGCTGCGGGAACCCGCCAGCAGCAAACTGCGCATCGGATTCATGGCGCGGCGTCCGTGGGGTGGATGCGTCGGTGAACGACGGCTGAACATTACCAGAGCGCGCGGCTGGCGTCGCGCGCGCCGTTCAAGCACCATGCGCCGCCGTGACCCTCCACGCACTCGACCTCGATGCCGACGCCGCCACGGTGGAGCGCTGGGAGCGCTTCGTCGCGGGCTGTCCCGAGGCGACGTTCTTTCATCGCGCCGCGTGGCGCCGCGTGCTGGCCGAAACGTTCGGCCAGCGCCCGTACTTCCTCTATGCCGAGGAGAGCGGCGAGATCCAGGGCGTGCTGCCGCTCGCGCGCCAGAAGAGCCTGGTGCTCGGCGACGCTCTCGTCTCGACGCCGTTCTGCGTTTACGGTGGCGTCGCCGCCACGTCCGATCGGGCGCGCGCCCTGCTCGAGCAGGCGGCGGTCGAGCTCGGCGAGAAACTGGGCGTGGACCACGTCGAGTTCCGCAACCTGCGGCCCCGCCGCGACGACTGGGAGCGGCACGCGAGCCACGCCACGTTCCGCAAGGCCATCTCGCCCGACCCGGAGCAGAACCTGCTGGCGATTCCGCGGAAGCAGCGCGCCGAGGTCCGCCGGGGGATCGAGCGGAAGCTCGTGGCGGCGCCGGGCGAGAGTGCCGACGCGTGCTGGGATCTCTACGCCGCGAGCGTCCACCGCCTCGGCACGCCGGTCTACGCGCGGCGCTACTTCCACGACTTGAAGATCGCATTCGGCGACGACTGCGAGTATTGGTTCGTGCATCGCGACGGGAGCCTCGTGGCGTCGCTCCTCAACTTCTACTTCCGCGACGAGGTGCTGCCGTACTACGCGGGGAGCAGCGGCGGCGGCCGCGACGGCGAGGTTCACCCGTTCATGTACTGGGCGCTCATGAACCACGCCGCGGCCCGCGGCGCGCGTCTCTTCGACTTCGGCCGGAGCCCCGCGGGAAGCGGTGGTTACGCGTTCAAGAAGAACTTCGGCTTCGAGCCGCAACCCCTTGCCTACGAATACCATCTGGTGCGGGCGAAACATGCTCCGGACGCCGATCCCAAGAGCCCCAGGTACGCGCTCGTCGTCAACACCTGGCGCCGGCTGCCGCGCTGGCTCGCGGATCGGCTGGGGCCCTGGGCGGCGCGGCAGATCGGCTGAGTCAGCCGCCCGGGGCGGCGCCGAGCCGCTTGCGCATGTTGTACATGCCGTGGCCGCCCTTCTCGTAGCGGCGCGTCACCTCGAGGCCCTTGCCGAGGTAGAGCTTCACGGCGGCCGGGTTGTCGGCGTGCACGTTGAGCTCGTAGGACTCGATCCCCTGCGCCGCGAACGCCGCGTGTGCCGCGTCCATGAGCGCCGCCCCCACGCCCTTGCCGCGCGCGCGCGCGCTCACGCCGAGGTAAACGAGCTCGGGCACGGCGGGCACGGTGGCGGTGCCGGAGGTGAGCTTGGTGAACACCGCGCGCGCGAGCCCGACCGGGTTGGCGGTGAGGACGAAGCGGGCGATGTCGGCTCCGCCCGCGAGCAGCGCGCGCGCGAAGAGCTGGCTGATGTCGGGCGTGATCATCACGAACCCGATCGGCGCGCCGTCCGCCTCCGCCACGCACACCGTGGCGGCGCCGCGGGCGATGGCGTTGGCGTAGAAGCGCCGCACGACCGACCGGCCGAGTGGCGTGAAGTCGCTCACGTCGCCGGGAAGCGTCTCCATGTGCAACTCCGCGAGCCCGGGCGCGTCGGCGGGCACGGCGATGCGGGTGTTCACCTGGGGCTCCTGAGCGGTCGGGACATGTCCCGCCACGATACACCACGATTCTGCTATTGCTCTCCCCCATGCACGACGCTCCCGGCCGCGAGCGCGCCCAGCGCGCGTGGTGCCTGTACGACTGGGCCAACTCGGCGTTCGCCACGAGCGTCGTGGCGGCGATCCTGCCGGTCTACTTCGCCCGCACCGCCGCGAAGAGCATGCCCGCGCACGAGGCGACCGCGCTGTGGGGCTACGCGAGCGCCGCCGCGCTCGCGGTGACCGCGGTGCTCTCGCCGATCGCGGGCGCGTTCGCCGACCAGACGCGCCGACGGAAGCCCCTGCTCCTCGCGTGCGTGCTCCTCGGGAGCGCGGGCACGCTCGGGTTGGCACTCACGCCCGCGAGCGCGTGGCACACGATGCTCGTGGCGTTCGCGGTGGCGTTCATCGCGTTCGCGACCGGCAACGTCATCTACGATTCGCTGCTGCCCGCGGTCGCGGGCCCCGCCGAGATGCACCGCGTCTCGGCGCGCGGGTTCGCGTGGGGCTACGTGGGCGGCGGTCTCCTCCTCGCGGTGAACCTGGCCATGGTCACGATGCCCCAGCGCTTCGGGCTCCACGACGCCGCGCTCGCCACGCGCGCGGCGTTCGCCTCGGTCGCCGGGTGGTGGCTGGCGTTCTCGCTCCCGCTCTTTCGCGACGTGCCCGAGCCCGAAGCCGAGCGCTCGGGCGTGCCCGCGCGCGAGCTTCCGTCCGCCGTGCTCCGCCAGCTCTCGGGGACGCTCCGTGGCCTCGGCCACCAGCCCGACCTGCTGCGCTTCCTGATCGCGTTCTGGCTCTACTCCGACGGCATCGGCACGATCATCAAGATGGCCACCATCTACGGCGTCGAGGTGGGACTCGGCGACCGCGACCTGATGGGCGCGCTGCTCATGGTGCAGATCGTCGCCGCGCCGGCGTCGATCGCGTTCGGACGGCTCGCGAGTCCGCTCGGCGCGCGCGGTGCGGTGATGCTCGGCATCGCCGGATATGCCGGGATCAGCGTGTTCGCGTATTTCCTCCGCTCCCCGTGGCAGTTCTGGGCGCTCGCGGCACTCGTCGCGCTGTTCCAGGGCGGCACGCAGGCGATCTCGCGCTCCATGTTCGCCTCGCTCGTTCCGCGCGAGAAGAGCAGCGAGATGTTCGGGTTCTACTCGGTGAGCGAGAAGCTCGCCGGGGTCGTGGGCCCGATCCTGTTCGGGGTGGTGACGCAGGCGACGCACGGCGGCCGGGTCGCCACGCTCACGCTGCTGCCGCTGTTCCTGGGCGGCGCGTGGATGCTCTCGGGCGTGGACCTCGAGCGCGGGCGGCGCGCCGCGGGAGCCTCGGCGCCCGCCCACGTCTAGGGCGTCGTCTCCGAGGCCGGCGCGACCTGCGAGGCGGCCGCCGCACCCGCCGGCGGCCGGGTGAGCGGATCGTCGAGAAACTTGCGAACGATCTGCGGAACCTCCGGCGAGCTGATCAGGTTGTAGTGGCTGTAGCCCGGCACGATCGCGAGTCGCGACGTCGACAGTTTCGTGTTCTGCCAGCCCGGCTCCTTGACGCCGCCGCCGAGCAGCGCGAAGAACCGGGCGACCTGTGCCTGCGGGATCGAGTCGTTGTCGGCGAACACCAACAGCACCGGCATGGGCAGCCGGGTGATCTCGGCCGACCAGTCATAGTCCTCGCTCATCAGCCTCCCCAGCTTGTCGAGGAACGGCGGGAAGCGCCGGGGCTCTGGCCACTGTCGGGAGAGCTGTCCCGTCGGCGTCTGCAGCATGTTCTCGGCCATCGACGCGGTGACCTGGCCCATGCCCTCGCGAGTTTCCGGATACCAGCCGGACCAGGCATGCGGCGACGAGATCACCACCAGCCGCCGGGCTCGGTCCGGATGCTGGATCGCGGCCCGGATCGCGACCGCGCCGCCGAACGAATGGCCGACGACGTCGGCTTTCGGAATCCCGAGATGGTCGAGCAGCGCCGCGATGTCGTCGCCCATCGTGGCGAAGCTCAGGGGCCTGTCCGTGTCCGCCGTACGACCGTGGCCCTGCATCTCCACGGCGATGACCCGCCGCGTCTCGGCCAGCGGCTGCACCCATCCCAGCATCTCGCCGATCGTGGTGAGCCCGCCGTGGATCAGCACCAGAGGTTCGCCACCGCCGTAGATCTCGTGATAGAGCCTGATCCCGTTGATGTCGGCGTACCCGCTGCGCACCGGCTTCATCTCCGCCTCTCCCCACGGGCCACGGCGCGCCGGTTCGCTGCACTTGCTTTCGGCTTCGCCGCCCGCGCCTTCGCCCGGGGGGCGGCCTTCGCCGAGGTGAGGCGTTCGACCTCCCGCCACTCGGCGTCCGAGAGCTTCACCTCGAGCGCGCGCACGTTCTGCTCCAGCTGCGCCACGCTCGTGACGCCGAGGATGGCGCTCGAGACCACCGGGTTCCGCAGCACCCACGCGAGCGCCACCGCGGCCGGATCGAGTTCGCGACCGGAGCACCATGTGGCGAGCCGCTCGGCCGCGGCGACGTTCTCGGTCGTCAGCGCCTTCTGGGATTCGAGGAAGTGTCCGAACGGCCCGGTGACCCGGCTCCCCTCCGGCCGCGCGCCGCCCGCGTACTTGTTCGTGAGCACGCCCTGGGCGAGCGGCGAGTAGGCGAGCATGCCGATCCCGTGCTGCTCGCAGAACGCGGCGTGGCCCTGCTCGACGTGGCGGTCGAGCAGGCTGTAGCGCGGCTGTGACGAGATCATGGGGAGCCAGTGCATGCGCGACTGGATCGCGACGACGCGCGCCGCGAGCGGCGGCTGCTCGTCGAAGTTAGAGAACCCCACGTAGCGAACGCGGCCGGAGCGCACGAGGTCCTCGAACGCGCGCAGCGACTCCTCGATGGGCGTCTCGGCGTCGGGCGCGTGAAACTGGTAGAGGTCCACGTATTCGACCTGGAGCCGCCTGAGGCTCGCGTCGAGGGCGTCGAAGATGTGCTTGCGCGAGAGGCCCCGGCCGAGCGGGCCCTCGCCCACCCGTCCCATGCACTTGGTCGCGACCACGATCTCGCCGCGCGGCAGGTCGCGGAGCGCGGCCCCGAGCGCGGATTCGGCGGCGCCCTTCACGTACACGTCGGCGGTGTCGAACAGGTTGATGCCCAGCTCGAATGCCCGGCGCACGATCGGCGCGGCATCTCCCGCAGTGACCGAGCCCCCGAGCGTGGTCCAGGAGCCGAGGGCGAATTCCGAGACCTTGAGACCGCTGTGGCCGAGGCTGCGATGGTTCATCCGGAACTCCACGCATGCGAGCGTCGAAAGCGAGGCCGCCTGACCACGCGGCGGGACGACGGCAGCGTAACCGCCGCGTCAGGACCGCGCCAAATCCGCACGTCGCAGCCGACGCTCGTTGGCGGCGCACCGGGGCGGACGCTACACTTGCCGCCGCGCCGCGAGCGGCGCTCTCTCGCACGCCTCCTCGAGGAGAACGACCCCGACCATGACCACCCGAGCCGCCGTCCCGTCCCCGCGCAGGGACGGTCTCGCCTTCGCCCTCGTGGCGATCACGCTCGTCGTGCTCGCCGCGCTTCCCGGAACCGCCAGGGCCGACGAGCCCGACTACTCCGGCTGGCGCACGCTGCTCCACCGCTACCTCGTGGTGGTGCAGGCGAAGGGCCAGCCGTGGGATTCGCGATTCGACTACGAGCAGCTTTTTCTGGACGAGCATGTCCTTACGCTCCGCCGGGCCGACGGGCTCGCGGCGATCCACACCCAGCTGCTGTCGGTCTCGCCCTCGGACATGACGCCGCGCGAGCGGACCGCGTGGGCGATCAACGCCTACAACCTGCTCGTCATCGAGCGGTTGACGGTCCACCTGCTGGTGCCCCTGCGACAGCTCATGCGCTACGACTCGCCGAAGGAGGTGAACACCGACGACGGCACGTTCTTCGCCGCCCCGGTGGCGACCGTGGACGGGAAAACGTACTCGCTCACCGGCTTCGAGCGGCGATTCGTCTACGGCGACACCACGGCCGACCCCATGTCGAACGGCGGGTTCGCGCGCGAGAACCCCGGGGATCCGCGGCTCATGTTCGCGCTCTGCAAGGGCGCGCTCTGCACCGGCCCGCTCGTGCCGTGGGTCTACCGTGCCGATTCGCTCGAGGCGCAGCTGGACCGTGCCGCACGGCTCGCGCTGGCGCTCCCCGCGTACCTCCGGCCCGACCCGGCCTCGGGTCAGCTCGGCGCGAGCAACCGATTCTTCGACGAGCGCGCCGACTTCGGCGGCCCGCAGCTCCCGGGGCTCATCCCGTTCATCCTGAAACACGGCCCCGCCGCGATCCGACGCGAGATCCAGGCGCGGAAGCTCGAACGGCCGACGATCTTTTTCGAGCCCAACTGGAAGCTCAACCAGTTCGATCATCCCAGGCCGAAGCTGCCCGGAGCCGCCGGCGCGGATTCTTCCAAGGCGGTCCGGAAGAGCGTGACGCGGAGATCCGCGCACACGTGAACCGACACGTGTGAGCGAGCTCGACCGCGACCTGCTCGTGCTCGGCGGCGGCGTGACCGGGCTCGCGATTGCGCGCCTCGCCGCGCGCGCCGGCTGGCCGGTGACGCTGGTGGAGCGCGACGATCTCGCCACCGGCGCGAGCAGCGCGACGAGCCACATGCTCCACGGCGGCCTGCGCTACCTCGAGCACGGCCGCTTCACGCTGGTGCGCGAGGCGCTCGCCGAGCGCATGACCGTTTCGCGCATGGCGCCCACGCTCTCGCACCCGGTGCGGTTCATGGTGCCGCTCCGGCGCGGCGATCGCGTCGGACCTTTGCGTCTGCGCGCGGCGCTCGCGCTCTACGACCTGCTCTCCGGGCGCGCCGGGCCCAGTCCCTACGTGATGGCGAACGCCGGGCAGGCCGCCGCGCTCGAGCCGGGGCTCGAGTCGCGCGGGCTCCGCGGCGCGGGGATCTACTCCGACGTCGTCATGGACGACGCACGCCTCGCGGTCGCCGTGGCGCGCGACGCCGCCGCGCACGGGGCTGAGATCTTCACGCGCGCGGACCTCGTGGCCGCGAGGCCGGAGCCCGAGAGCGGCCGCCAGGTGGTCGAGGTGCGGCGGCGCGACACGGGCGAGGCGCTCACGCGCCGGGCGCGCCTGATCGTGAACGCGACCGGGGCGTGGGCGGATCGCACGCGCGCCAACGTGCTCGGCATGCTGCAGCCGGGGATCAGCGATCCGCCGCGGCTCCTGCGCCCCTCGCGCGGCACGCACCTCGTGTACCCGGCGCTCACGCGCGGGCACGGGCTCGTCACGCTCGCCGGCGACGGCCGCGTGTGCTTCGTCGTGCCGTTCGCCGGGCGCTCGCTCGTGGGCACCACCGAGGTCGAGACCGCCTCGCCGCCGAGCGAGTCGGAGCGCCGCCCCTCGCCCGACGAGATTCGCTACCTCGCCACCGAGCTGAAGCGCGTGATCCCGGTCGCGGCGCGCATGCACCCGATCGCCGTGTACGCCGGCGTGCGCCCGCTCGTCTCGACGGAGGAGCACGTGGGCGAGGCCACGCGCGAGCATCGCATCGTGGACGACGGCGTGCTGCTCACGATCGTGGGCGGCAAGTACACGACGTTCCGCGTGATGGCGCGCGACCTGCTCGAGCGGGCGACGGAGAAGCTCAAACGCGAGGTCGCTCCACGCGACGACGGCACGGAGGCGCTGCCGGCACCGTTCCCGGATCACGCGCCCGATGCGGCGTTCGCCGAGCACGCGTTCGATCACGAGTGGGCGCGCTCGCTCGACGACCTCGTGCGGCGGCGGAGCGCCCGCTGGCTCGCGGACGACCGCGGTCTCGCCGCCGCCCGCAACATGGCGCCGGTGCTGGGGCGGAAGCTCGGGTGGGACGCCGCCCGCGAGAAGGACGAGATCGAACGCTTCGAAGCCGCCATCCGCGACGAGTTGCTGATGCTCGACCGCGCGATGGCCTCGACCTAGTGTCCCGTCCCAGAAGTAACTTGCCAGTCGGCCGCCGCCGCGCCCGCCCCGCTGCGTTGCTCCTCCTCGACGTATCTACCTGATACGACTTCGTCGTCGCGCCTTGCAGGGCGGGCGCAGCGGCAGCCTTTATGACAAGTTGCCTCTGGGACGGGACACTAGCCTCGCCCGGGCGGCCGGAGGCCGCCTGATCCACGCTTTACGAAGCCACCCCACCCGGGAGGCGCACGTGCCGCACATCCTCGCGATCGACCAGGGGACGACCGGTTCCACCGCGCTCGTGCTCGACCGGCACGGGCGCGTGTGCGGCCGCGGCTACGCGGAGCTGCCGCAGCATTTCCCGCGGCCCGGCTGGGTGGAGCACGACCCGCACGAGATCCTCGACGGCGTGCAGAGCGCCACGCGGCGCGCGCTCGCGGCGGCGCGCCTCAAGCCGGGCTCGTTGGCCGCGATCGGGGTGACGAACCAGCGCGAGACGACGCTCCTCTGGGATCGGCGGACGGGAGAGCCGCTGGGCCACGCGATCGTGTGGCAGGACCGACGCACCGCGGCGCGCTGCGACGAGCTCCGCCGGCGCGGCCGGGAACCCGCGCTCCGGCGCGCGACCGGGCTCGTGTGCGACCCGTACTTCTCGGCGACGAAGCTCGAGTGGCTGCTCGCGCACCGGCCCGGCGTGCGCCGGCTCCTCGCCGCGAACCGGCTCGCGTTCGGCACCGTGGACTCGTGGGTCGTCTGGAACCTGACCGGCCGCGCCGTGCACGCCACCGACCCCACGAACGCTTCACGCACGATGCTCTTCGGCCTCCGCTCCCGGCGCTGGGAGCCCGAGCTCCTGCGCATGTTCGGCGTGCCCGCGTCGGTGCTGCCCGAGGTGCGGCGCTCGGCCGGCGACTTCGGGCGCACGAAGGGCGCCGCGGGATTGCCCGACGGCATTCCCGTCGCCGGGGTGGCGGGCGACCAGCAGGCGGCGCTGTTCGGACAGGGCTGCGTCCGCGCCGGCCAGAGCAAGAACACGTACGGCACCGGCTGCTTCCTGCTGCTCCACACGGGCGGCCGCCCGGTGGCCTCGCGCGCGGGCCTCCTCACGACGCTCGCCTGCGACGCGGGCGGCGGACACGCGTACGCGCTCGAGGGCAGCGTCTTCGTGGCCGGCGCGGCGGTGCAGTGGCTGCGCGACGGGCTCGGGCTGATCGCGAACGCCGCCGAGAGCGAGCCTCTCGCCCGCTCGGTGCCCGACGCGGGCGGCGTCGTGCTGGTGCCGGCGTTCGCCGGGCTCGGCGCGCCCTACTGGCGTGCCGACGTGCGTGGCGCGCTGCTCGGCTTGACGCGCGGCAGCACGCGCGCGCACGTCGTGCGCGCCACGCTCGAATCGCTCGCGTTCCAGAGCCGCGATCTGGTCGAGGCCATGGCCCGCGATGCCGGCGCGCGCGTCCGCTCGCTCCAGGTCGACGGCGGCGCGGTCGCGAACGACTGGCTCATGCAGTACCAGGCCGACGTGCTCGGCGTGCCCGTGCGCCGCCCGCGCGTCATCGAGACCACCGCGCTCGGGGCGGGGCTCCTCGCCGGGCTCGGCGCCGGCGTGTGG
>DATDEX010000067.1:0-10906 GCA_036522895.1 Candidatus Eiseniibacteriota bacterium
GGCCCACTCGGCGTAGGCCGCCGGGCCGGGGTGGAGGCCGTCGGCGGCGAGGAACGCCGGGTCCGCCGCGTGCCGCCGCGAGAGCGGGGTGATGTCGCACCAGCGCCCGCCCGCGGCGTGCACGCTCGCGCGCTCGTGGGCGTTGAGAAGGTCGATCTCGCGGGCGATCGCCGCCCGGTCGCGGCCCTCGGCGAACGGCGTGACACCCCAGTCGGGGACGGAGAGACAGAGCACCCGGGCCGCGTGCCCGCCGGCGAGCGCCACGGCGCGCTCGAGGCAGCGCGCGTAGTCGCGCGCGAACGCGTCGAACGGCCGGCCCTGATACTGGTCGTTGACGCCGATCAACAGCGAGACCAACTCGAACCGCTCGTGCGGGGGCCAGACCCGCGCCGCCTCCATGCCGGCGAGCAACTCGGCGGTGGTCCAGCCGGTCACGGCCACGAAGCGCGGCGGTTCGACGGACTCGCCCGACGCGACGAGCGCCGCCACCACCTGCGCAGGCCAGCGCGATTCCGCGGGCACGCCCTCGCCGATCGTGTAGGAGTCGCCGAGCGCGAGCCAGCGCGCGGGGTGGGCGGGGGCGACACCCGGAGGGCGCGCCGAATGGGGCTGCGAGAACAGGCTCACGCGGCTAAAGCTAGCAGCCCCGGCACCGCCTGCGCATGGCGGCGAACGTGCGCGCCCCGGGCCGCAGCCTCAGGCCACCCGCGGCGTCTCGGGGCGACGGACGTGCAGGTCCATCTCCTCGCGCGTGAACTCCTCCCACAGCCGGCCGCTGTCGTGCAGGCGCACGAACGCGTCCACGACGTCGGCGAAGAACTGCGTGCCGGCGTGCCGCTTGAGCTCGTCGCACGCGGCGTGCGGCGGCAGACCCTGGCGGTAGGGACGGTCCTCCGTCATCGCATCGTACGCGGCGCACACCATGATGATGCGCGCGCCCGGCGGGATGCGGTCGGGCGGAAGCTGGCGCGGGTAGCCTTTGCCGTCCGGCCGCTCGTGGTGCGTGTAGACGATCTCCGCGGCGGCCTCGAGGCCCCGAATCTCGTGCAGGAGCTCCCAGCCGATCGCCGGATGCGTCTGGACGAGCGCGCGCTCGCCGGCGTCGAGCGCCCGCGGGGTCTGCACCACGTCGTTCAAGATCGCGTAGCGTCCGAGGTCGTGGAGCATCGCGCCCAGCTCGATGTCGGGCAGCATCGATGCCGGGAGGCCCAGCTCCTTCGCGACCCGGATGGAGAAGCGGGCGATGCGCAGCGAACGGCCGCGCGTGTGCGGGTCGGCGGCGTCGATCACGTGCGTCAGCGCGCGCACCGTGGCGAGCAGCGGCTGGATCGGGTCCTGGATCGGGTCGTGGATCGAGTCCATGGGCAGAGCTCTCCCGAGAAGGGTCCCACCCGGCGGCCGTGCGGCCGCCCGGGGAGCACGGACCCCCGGCTTCCCCCGGGTTCTCGGCACCCCGGGGCGCGGGCTCCAGTGCCAATCGGCCGCACCCCCGGCCGGCGCCGTTTCGGGGTGAAGCAGGGGCTCCGGGCCGACGATACCCCGATCGAGATGGCTCCCGAGAACCCGTACGAGTTCGCGCCCGAGGAGCTCAACTTCCTCCAGGGCGAGGAAGCGCTCGCGCCCACCGTCCTCGCCTGGCGGCCCGCCGAGGACTGGGGCGACGTGCGCGGCCTCGTCGCGCGCACCGACGCGCGCGTGGCGGAGCTCATGCTGAGCCTGGTGCGCGAGACGGCCGCCGCCCGCGACCAGGAGGAGCGCCTGCTCGACGTGATCGCCCGCTTCGCGTTCCGGGCGTTCCCGAACGCGACGCACCACGTGCTGGTGGCGCGCGACCACGAGGAAGCCCCGCTCCACACGCTCATCGCCGCGGCACGGAGCGGCGACGGCTCGCGCGTGCTGCTCTCCCGCACGATCGTCGAGCGCGTGCTGCGCGACGGCCACGCGCTCCTCTACGTCCAGGGACAGGACCGCGGCAACGCCAGCGAGAGCATCGTGCTGTCGCGGCTCGAGACCGCCATCGTTGCCCCGCTCATGGCGAGTCGGCGCCCGTTCGGCGTCGTGCAACTCGACGTCCGCCGTCCGGGGCGCGGGCGCTTCACGCCCGACGACATGGAGATGCTGTCCGTGTTCGCGAGCCAGGTGGGCCTGGCGCTCGAGCACCTGTGGCTCCACCAGCAGCAACAGCGCGCGTTCCAGTCCACGATCAGCGCACTCGTGCACTCGCTGCTCCTCAAGGACCCCGACTCGGCCAAGCATAGCGAGCGCGTGCAGCGCGTCTCGCTCGCGATCGGCCGTCGCCTGTGCCTCTCGCCGCTCGACACCGAGGTCCTGTCCGTGGCGTCGCTGCTGCACGACCTCGGCAAGCAGGGCGTGAGCGACGAGGTGCTATTCAAGCCCGGGAAGCTCACCGCGGAGGAAAAGCAGGAGATGGACCTGCACGCCGCGCACACGCAGAGCATCCTCGACATGATCGAGTACCCGGCCGACCTGTGGGACGTGCCGCGCATCGCCGCCTACCACCACGAGAAGATGGACGGCACCGGGCCGTTCGGTGTGACCGGCGAGGACATCCCGCGCGCGGCGCGCATCATCTCGGTGGCGGACGCGTTCGACGCGCTGCTCTCCGCGCGGCACTACAAGTCCGCGCTCGCGCCGAAGGAAGTGCTGGCCCTGCTCAGACGTGGCCAGGGGCGCGACTGGGACTCGGTCGTGGTGCGGGCGCTCGTCGATATCGTGGACGACGTGCTGCGGGACGTCTACGGGCTCGAGGTCGAGGTCCGCGAGGACGACGGACCGATGGAGCGGGCGGCCTGATCGCCGCTCACCGCGCGGCGCTCGCGCGGCGGGAAGGCTAGCGTCCGTTCGAGAACTCCGGTCGTGCCCGGTGAGTCCGCCAGCGAAAGCTAGGCCGCCGTGTCCTGCGCCACGTAGCCTTCGAACGAGGCGCGCTCGACCGCGTGCTCGTACGCCTCCTCGCCGCTGATCACCTCGCGGCGCACGAGGTCGAGCAGCACGGCGTCCAGGCTCTGCATCCCCGCGCGCGTTCCGGCCAGGATGGCGCTCTGGAGCTTGTGCGCGTTGCCCTGGCGGATCATCGAGCTCACGGCGTGCGTGTTCACCATCACCTCGGCGGCGACGAGCCGGCCGCTGTGGTCGGCCTTGCACACCAGTTGCTGCGACACGACGAGCCGGAGGCTGTCCGCCAGCATGCTGCGCACCTGCTCCTGGCGGCGGGAGGGGAACACGTTGACGATCCGGTCCACGCAGCGCACGGCCCCGTTCGTGTGCACGGTTCCGAGCACCATGATCCCGGTTTCGGCGGCGGTGAGCGCCAGCGAGATCGTCTCGAGGTCGCGCATCTCGCCGACCAGAATGACGTCCGGGTCCTCGCGGATGGCGCTCCGGAGCGCCTCGCCGAACGTGGGCGCGTGCGCGCCGATCTCGCGCTGGGTGATGACGCACTTGTCGTACCGGTGCACGAACTCGATCGGGTCCTCGATCGTCACGATGTGGCCGCGCCGCGTGGCGTTCAGGTGGGAGACCATGCCCGCGAGCGTCGTGGACTTGCCGGAGCCCGTCGGACCCGTGACCAGCACGAGGCCCTTGCCCACCGCGAGCATGTGCTCGACGACGCCGGGGAGCCCGATCGACGCGAGCGTCGGCGGGCTCGTCGGCACGACGCGCATCGCGGCGCCGAGCCCCGTGACGTGCTGGTAGACGTTCACCCGGAATCGCCCGGCCTTCTCGGATTCGTAGGCGAAGTCGAGATGGTGGTCGCGCGCCAGCACCGCGCGCTGTTCCTCGGTCATGAACTCCTCGAGGAAGTCGTCGACGTCGCGCGCCGTGAGCTCCCGGAAGCGCACGGGCTGCAGCGTGCCGTGCAGGCGGATGCGCAGCGGCTGGCCCGACACGAGGTGGACGTCGGAGCCGCCCTGGTTGACCGCCAGCTCGAGGAACGCGTCGATGCGGTTCATCTCATGCCGCCCGGAACTCGCCGTTGACGATGCCCAGCAACTCCGGACGGGTGAGGAACGGCGCGAAGCCCCACTTGTCCTCGGCCTTCAGGAACGCCTCGTCGGGATCGATCTCGCCGGCGCGCACGAGCGACAGGAGCGACTGGTCCATGAGCTGCATACCCAGCCGCTTGCCGGTCGTGATCGCGCCCGGGATCTGGAACGACTTGCCCTCGCGGATCATCTGCTGCACAGCCAACGTCACGATGAGCACCTCGTGCGCCGCGCGGCGGCCGCGGCCGTCCGCGCGGCGCACCAGCTCCTGGCTCACGACCGCCTTAAGGTTCTCGGCGAGCGAGTGGCGCACCTGGGCGTGGTTCTCGGACGGGTGCGCGTCGACGATGCGGTCGATGGTCTGCGCAGCGCCGCGCGTGTGCAGCGTGCCCAGCACGAGGTGACCGGTCTCGGCCGCCTCGAGCGCCAGCGTCACCGACTCGGGGTCGCGCAGCTCGCCGACGAGGATCACGTCGGGGTCCTCGCGCAGCGCGGCGCGCAGCCCGTCCTGGAACGAGGCGACGTGCGTGCCGACCTCGCGCTGGACGATCTGGCAGCTCCGGCTCGTGTGCATGAACTCGATCGGGTCCTCGAGCGTGATGATGTTGAGCGAGTCGCGCTCGTTGATCTCGTGGAGCAGGGCGGCGAGCGTGGTGGACTTGCCGGTGCCGGTGGAGCCGGTCACCAGCACGAGCCCGTTCGCGAGCCGGGTGAACTGCGACAGCACACGCGGCAGTCCCAGCTCGGCGGGGGTGGGGACCTCGTCCGGGATGACCCGGCAGATCGCCGACAGCCCGGCGAGGTGGCGGCAGACGTTGATGCGGAAGCGCCCGAGCCCCTCGGCGGTGTAACCGAGATCCACGGCGCCGCGCTCGAGGAACACGTTCCAGAGCTCGTCGCGCACGATCTCCCGCACCAGATCGTGGCATTCGGCGGGGGAGAGCGCGCGGTACTTGAGGGGCATCAGCTCGGCGTCGAGCCGGACGAGCGGCGGAAGCCCGACCGCGAAGTGGATGTCGGAGCCACCCTGACGCCTGCCGATGTCGAGGAACGCGTCGATCCGAGCCATGGCGGACGGCGCGCTAGGCGGCGCGCAGCATCTCCAGCATGGCGGCGGCGCTCGCCGGGCGGTCGACGGCGTGCCGGGCCATCGCGCGCATCACCACGTCGTTCACGGCGGCCGGAATGCCGGCGGCCACGCTGCTCAACGGCGGGACCTCGGATTCGAGGTGCTGGAACAGGATGTTGACCGCGTTGGTGCCGCTGAAGGGCTGCTTGCCCGACATGGCCTCGTAGAGCACCACCCCGAGCGAGTAGAGGTCACAGCGCGCGTCGACCTCCACGTCGGTGATCTGCTCGGGCGAGATGTACTCCGGCGTGCCCACGAGGACGCCGTTCGCGGTGAGTCGCGACTGGCTGGAATGGGTCGCCGAGGCGAGGCCGAAGTCGACGATCTTCACCTGGTCGCCCTTCCCGACCAGCAGGTTCGCCGGCTTGATGTCGCGATGCAGGATGCCGGCGGAGTGGGCGGCGGCGAGGCCTTCGAGCACCTGCTCGGCCACGTGGACCGCGCGAGCGGGCGAGAGCGGACCTTCCTCGCGCAGCAGGGCGCCGAGATCGCGCGCCTCGAAATACTCCATCGAGATCGCGTGCGCGCCCCCCAGGTCGACGAGGTCGTGAATGCGGATGACGTTCGGGTGGGAGATCCGCCGCGTGAGCTTCAGCTCCTGCACGAATCGCCGGATCATGTTCGGGTCGTGGGAGAGCTGGGGGGAGAGGACCTTGAGCACCATCTCCTCCTTCACCAGCACGTCCTCGACCAGGTAAACGGTCCCGAAGCCGCCGCCGCCGACCCGCTGCAGCACGCGGAAGCGGCCGATCAGCTCGGTGCCGGGCGAGAGCTTCTGAAAGTTGTGGGAAGGCGCCTCGCGCGCAGGCGGAGCCGGCGTGCCGGCGGGCGTCACCCGGGCGGGCTCGCCCGTGCCGCCGGGGCGTGGGGATCCCCCCGGCAACTGTGCCATCGCGGTGGGTGAGTCGCCGCCCCGTGCGGGATCCGAGCCGCGTCCGGCCCGGACGTCCATGGGCCTCCAGTCGATCTTGCGGGCGACGCGAACCCCGGCCTTCTCGAGCACGCCGGCGATGAGCTGGCGGGCGTCCTCCGCCAGCTCGCGCTGGCTCAGCGTCAGGAGCGCCTGGAGCGCCTCCCCCCGCGTCTCCTTGTCCTCGGACTCCGCGAGGTGACACAGCGGCTCCACCACGCTCGGGGTGCCGATGGCACCGAGCGCGCGCACGCACAGCGGCAGCGTGCGCGCGTCGCGGCCCATCATGCGGAGCAGCGGCTGCACCGCGGAGGCTTCGCCGGACTTGCCGAGCGCGTCCACGGCGCGCTCGCGCACCCACCAGTCCTCGTCGTCGAGCGCGTCGATCAGCGCCGGCACGGCGCGCGGGTCGGGGACGGTGTTCAGGATTTCGATCGCGTAGCGGCGTGCGAACTCGTCCGGGTCGCGCGTCAGCCCGATCACGGCGTCGACCACGCGCGGCCCGCCCAGCGTCCCGAGCGCGTCGGCCGAGCGCACGCGAACCCACCAGTCGGCGTCCTTGAGCGCGCTCACGAGGTCCTTGATGGCGTCGGTCGTGACCACTTCGTTCAACACTTCGACCGCGCCGCGGCGCACGTACTCGGATTCGTCCTTGAGCGCGTCCAGGAGGTGAGGCACCGCGCTCACGTCCGCCATCGACACCAGCGCTTCGATCGCGGCGCTCTGCACCTTCATGTCCTGGTCGTGCAGCCGCGTGCAGAGGGCCGGGATCGCCCCGGTGGCACGCAGGCGGGTCGCCGCGCGTACGGCTTCGAGCCGCACCGCCGCGTTCTCGTCGTGCACGAGCCGCGTGGTGGCGGCGTTGGAGCCGGCGCCGGGGAAGCGCGCGAGCAGCTTCGCCATCTGGAGCCGGATCCACCATTCGGGGTGCTGCGCGAGCTCCGCCAGGGTGTCCACGACGCGTTCGTCCGCGAGCTTGTCGATCAGGCGGATCGCGCTAATGCGCGCCTCCTTGCCCAGCTCGGGCAGCAGGCGCAGCAGGACGTCCGCCTGGAGCCGCGGGAGCTGCGCCTCGAGGATGCCCTCGACCCGGTTGCGGGCGTAGCGGTCGTCGGAGTAGAGCGTGAAGAGCGTGAGGGGATCGAAGCTGGTGGCGCGTCCGAGCGCCCGCGCGGCGGCATCCATGATCGTGGGGCTCGGCGAGCGCAGGGCCTCCAGGTAGGAGGGCAGGCTCGGGGGGTTGACCAGCCTCACCAGCACGTCGAGCGTCGCCTCGGTCGCGGGGTTCGTGTAGCAGGCGGCGAACAGCGCCCGCACCGCCGATGCGCCCATGACCTTGAGCTGGCTCCTGGCCTCGGCCAGCTGCGGTTCGGTCAGCGGCGAGCCGGACTGCAGCTGGCGCACGAAGCGATCCGCCTGGAAGCGCTTGATGATCTCCATGCTCGGTGTACCCGTCCTTGAGTCTTCGGACGCGAAGGCCGTCCGCGTGGGAACGCGCTCAGCGATGCAGCAGCAGCCAGAGAGCTCCGGCACCGAACAGCGTGCCGAGCATGAAGCCGGTGATGAGGCTCGGCCACGTCGAGGAGGTGACCGTCGGGCGGGGTTCGGGCGTGCCCGGCATCGCCATGGGCACCACCTTGGCCGGCGCGGGGTGCTTCTCGTGCTCGAGGATGTTCCCGATCTCGGCGCGGGAGAGCACCACCGTGTGCCCGCCCGTCCCGCTCGGATCTTCGGGTGCAGCGCTGTCGCCGCGGATACCGGAGCGGCGGTCCTGCTCGTAGCCCACCCAGAGCGTGTACTTGCCGAAGCGCACGACGTCGTTGTTGTGCAGCGGTGACGCGTTCACCATCTGGTCGTTCACGAACGTGCCGTTCGCGCTCCCGAGGTCGACGACCTGGTATTCGCCGTTGTCGGTGCGCTCGAGCCGGAAGTGGTCGCGGGAGATGCCGGGATTGTCCACGTAGACGTCCGCACCCGGGTCGCGGCCCACGTTGATCACGGGCTTGTCGAATGTGTAGTTCCGCACCGGCCGGCCCATCAGGGACAGCCGCAGCTTGATGACGTTGGCTTCGGACATGCTCGAGCTCCTCTGTCGGCGGCCCTCATGGCCGACCGATCCCGGGGGCACGGCCCCCAATCCCGGATTCTCCGAGGAGATCGGCGCACGAACGCGGTGACTTGAGGGCGGAATGCGGTCCGGGCGGGCGGGAACGCGTGCTAAGGTGCCCCGTCCCGTGCCCGTTCCACGCCCCGGCCCGCGGGCTCGGCTCCCCGCCACGCCGGCGCTTCATACGAACCCGAGAGGACCTTCTCGCCATGCGGCACCATCCCCAGCCGGCGTCCTCGCTCCGCCGCGTCGCCCGCCCGCTGGCGGCCGCGGCGGCGCTCTGGGCCATCCTGCTTTCCGCCCCCGGCCTCGCCGCCGACCCGCGCCCGCTCGAGCCCATGGACGCCGGCGGCATCGCGCACGCGCTCCACCGCCTCCAGACGGTGGGCAGCGCGCTCTACGTCGCGGCGCATCCCGACGACGAGAACACCGCGCTCCTCGCGTGGCTCACGCACGTGAAGGGGGTCCGGACGGCGTACCTGTCGATGACGCGCGGCGACGGCGGGCAGAACCTGATCGGCCAGGAGCTCGGGGCACCGCTCGGCGTGATTCGCACGCAGGAGCTGCTGGCCGCGCGCCGCATGGACGGCGCCGAGCAGCGCTTCACGCGCGCGCTCGACTTCGGCTTCAGCAAGAACGCGGACGAGTCGCTCGCATTCTGGGGGCACGACTCGGTGCTCGCCGACGTCGTGTGGGCGATCCGCCGCTTCCAGCCGGACATCATCGTCACGCGCTTTCCGCCCGACTCGACCGCCGGGCACGGCCACCACACCGCCTCCGCGATCCTCGCCGAGGAAGCGTTCGCCGCCGCGGCGGACCCGGCGCGCTTCCCCGAGCAGCTGGACACGGTCCGGCCGTGGCAGGCGAAGCGGCTCCTCTGGAACGTGTTCTCGTTCGGCCCCACGCAGGTCGATTCGAGCTGGCTCGTGGTGGACGTGGGCGCCTACGACCCGCTTCTAGGGCGCTCGATGAGCGAGCTCGCCGGGCTCTCGCGAAGCAATCACAAGAGCCAGGGCTTCGGCGCGGCCGAGCGCCGCGGCTCGCTGCCTCAGTATCTCTCGCTCCGCGCCGGGGCGCCGGCGAAGCGCGATCCGTTCGAGGGCGTCGATCTCTCCTGGAAGCGGTTCCCCGGCGGCGACGCGGTCGGCGCCCTGCTCGCGGAGTCCGAGCGCGCCTTCGACCCGCGCCATCCGGAAGCGCTGCTCCCGCTGCTCGCCCGGGCGCACGCCGCGCTCGGTAAGCTGCCGCCGGGGGTACTCCCCGGGCTCCTCGCGCGCCGCCGCGCGGAGCTCGAGCAGGTAATGGCGTCGTGCGCGGGGCTCTGGCTCGAAGCCGTCTCGGCTCGACCCTCCGCCACGACGGGCGAGCCCGTCTCGGTGGCGACCTCGGTGCTCGCGCGCACGCCGGCGGCGGTGAGGCTCGAGTCGGTGACCGTGGACGAGACCGAGCACGCGCGGGTGCGCACGCTGGTGCCCAACGTCGCGGCGAACGATACGCTCGCCTTCACGCTTCGCGACGGGATCGCGGTGACGCAGCCCTACTGGCTCCGCGTGCCGGCGGGGAAGGGCCTCTTCCGCGTCGCCGACCGCGACGATCTCGGCGCGCCCGACAACCGGCCCGCGCTCACCGCGAGCTTTCGCCTGCGGATCGCGGGCGAGCCCGTCACGTACGAGCTCCCCGTCGCCTATCGCTGGACGGATGCGGTGCAGGGCGAGCGCTGGCGCATGTTCGAGGTGTCGCCGCCCGCGACGCTCGCGTTCGAGCAGCCGTTCCAGCTCTTCCCGGACGCCACGCCACGCGCGCTCCGCGTCACGGTGACGGCGCGGAAGAACAAGCTCGCGGGCACGCTCCGGCTCGAGGTCCCCTCCGGCTGGAGCGTCAAGCCGAGCTCCGAGCCGGTGGCCATCGAGCGCGAGTCGGGCGAGCTCTCGGCGACGTTCACGGTGTTGCCGGGGCGGGACGGCGGCACCGCGCGCGCCGTGCTCGACGTGGGCGGGCATGCCTGGTCGCAGGGCGCGCAGCGGATCGACTACCCGCACATCCCCGTGCAGACGCTGTTCCCGCCGGCGGAGCTCCGGCTCGTGCGCGCCGACGTGACGCTCACCGCGTCGCGTGTCGGCTACCTGGCGGGCTCGGGCGACCAGATCGCGGAGGCGCTCCACCAGATGGGCGCCACCGTGACGCCGCTCTCGGACGACGACGTGGCGAGCGGCGACCTGTCGCGCTTCGACGCGATCGTGACCGGCGTGCGCGCATATAACACGCGACCCCGGCTCCGCGCGCTGCAGCCGCGGCTCCTCGACTGGGTGGCGAAGGGCGGCACGCTGCTCGTGCAATACGTCACCACGGCGGACGGTCCCGTGGACTACCTGGGCCCGCGGCCGTTTCGCGTCTCTCGTGACCGCGTCACCGTGGAGGAGGCGCCGGTCACGTTCCTGAAGCCCGCGCACCGGCTGTTGAACGTGCCGAACAAGCTCGGCCCCGGCGACTTCGACGGCTGGGTGCAGGAGCGCGGCCTCTACTTCGCGAATCCCTGGGATCCCGCCTACGACGCGGTGCTCGGGAGCCACGATCCCGGCGAGCCCTCGCGCGACGGCGGGCTGCTCTATGCCAGGCAGGGGAGCGGCGAGTTCGTTTACTGCGGCTACGCGCTCTTCCGCCAGGTGCCGGCCGGCGTGCCGGGCGCGTGGCGCCTGCTCGCGAACCTGGTGAGCGGGTCGCGCGTGCGCTTCCCGTGAGCGAGCCGCCGGGGG